>CBFHYD010000004.1:0-45001 GCA_965659975.1 Winogradskyella sp.
CAGGAACACCATTCTTTTCACCTTCGAAAGCAATGACATCTTTCATTAATGGCTCACGGTTACCATCTAAGAATTTTACGAATTCTGGTAAACCGTTTTCAGAATGGAACGTTTCACCTTCAAATTCGCCATCTTCTTTCTTACGACGCTTATCTACTAAATGTACCGTGATACCTTTATTAAGGTAGGCTAACTCACGCATACGACTTGCCAAGGTATCGTAATTGTATTCTAAAGTTTGGGTAAAAATCTGTGGATCTGGTTTAAAGGTTACAATTGTACCAGTTCTATCAGAATCTCCAACAGTTTTGACTGGATACATGGTTTTACCACGCTCGTACTCTTGCTCCCAAATTTTACCATCGCGATGTACCGTTGCTTTAAGATGCTCTGATAAGGCATTAACACATGATACACCAACACCGTGAAGACCACCAGATACTTTGTACGAATCTTTATCGAACTTACCACCTGCTCCAATCTTGGTCATTACAACCTCAAGTGCCGATACACCTTCTTTTTTGTGCAGTCCAACAGGAATACCACGACCATCATCTTCGGTAGTGATAGAGTTATCCTCATTTATAGTTACAGTAATATTATCACAGTGTCCAGCAAGTGCCTCATCAATAGAGTTATCTACCACCTCATATACCAAGTGGTGTAAACCTCTAACGCCAACATCTCCGATATACATCGATGGACGCATACGCACGTGCTCCATGCCTTCTAAGGCCTGGATACTATCCGCGGAATACTGTTTTTTGTTTTCTTCGCTCATATAATTTTGAATAAGATTTAGTTCTAAATTTATATACACAAAAAAAGACGCTTTTGCGTCTCTTTTGAGTACTATCAAAGATAAGAATTTTCAAGGCCAAAACACAGCTTTTTAGCGACTTCACCTAATAATTATCAACAATTGTTAAAAACAGAAAAGTGGCTTAAATGCGCTAAAAAGTATCTTAAATTTAATTTTGGTTATTTTTTTTCTTGTCGGAAAATTGAAATTTAGAAAAGTCCCTTAGAATCGATATTTCAACTTTAATCTATTCTAATTTGATGCGTTTTTTGATTGATTTCTGCGATACTTTTCGGTTAAAATTATACCGACTAACAACACCATTATCTGAAGAATAATACCGATAGTTTCTGTTTGTGACTGTAGTTCCGGAGTTATCGTTTGCGAATACTCCAAACTCCATATCGCTTCTCTATTTTCTTTTAGTCCAACAAAACCTTGAATAAGATTTAGAGCCATGTGCAATCCCGTAGCATACGCAATACCATTAGTTTTTTTATGTTACCAAACCAAAAAGTAATGCCCAAACGCCTGGTCCTAATAATTGCTGAAAAAAAAAGTGGCTCCAGTAAAATCATGATACCAAACAAATAGCAGTCCTAATAAAATCTGTGCCAGCCATATCCCCAAATGTTCATTCACTTTAGAAAATGCATAGCCTCTAAAAATCACTTCTTCCATATAGGCTAATAAAAAGACAGGAAGTATACCAATGGCAACCGCGTACATATCAATATTTTGATTGCGATTAATCTCTAATGCAGAACAGGTAATAAGTACAACAAGCATTAACCCTATGATTAACGAGCCGAGTATAAAGCCGGAAAAAAATTGTAAAGTTGTTCTTTTATCTAAATAGAAATTGACGGCCTTAAAGGTGGTCTTATTGAGCCTCACGGCTATATAAGTTACTATTAGTGCGATGACAGTAACAAGAATGCTACCAGCACCATATTTACTAAGAGCATTGAATGGCATTACAGTTAATGCAGCCAATATGCCAATAAAAATAACTGGAACTAATAAGGCATAACTCGCCTTTATGAATTGAGTTTTCATTTGTAATGTATTTGATTTTTAAGATTGATTTAGTTCTGAAGCGGTTTTAAAAACGGAATGGATAATGGGTAATTACAGGTTCCGTATTGTAATGCTATGGATATGTTGTAAAAGGTTGTAAATATGCTAAAAATGACAACAGCACCTATTATAAAAAAATTATAACCAGGAAAGGCAAAGAACAACAATAGCGAACAAAAAATATAAAGCATGATAGAACCGTGAAAGTTAACAACAGCTCTTCCATGTGCATCGTAAACTTTGTTGTCCTCGGCCTTATGAATCCATAAAAACAATGGAAATAAAATACTTGCAAAAGGAATAATAAGACCTAAGAAAGGCAAACCATGAAACAACAACATCCATTTGCGTTGTATGACTTCTTGATTTGGATTCTCTAAAACCAACAAACTATCGACCTCAACATCTAAACCTGCCGCCAGCAATTTTACGGTTTGCAAATGTGGTTGTACATCGCCTTTTTCTATACGTTGAATGGTACGTACTGTAACTGTAGTTTTATCCGAAAGCTGCTCTTGGGTAAGACCTTTTAGCTTGCGTTGGTAGATTAAATTATCGCTTAAAGAATTTTTAGTCATTGCTATTGTTTTGTGAGTACAAATCTAAAGCGTAAATCTCGTTTTTAGCACGACATTTCGGTGTCACCTTTCTGTCATTTACCCTATTCACAGGTGTTTTGAGCAATACCATTTAATCTTGTGTTTCTTATTAATCTTAAATTTTCAGAGCTGTTTAGATCATTCTTTATAGGATCAAAGGTTGGGTCATTTCCAATCATTGCAATATGTTTTATAACCGTGTCCCTATTTGCTCTCTCTGGGTAATCAAAGGCTTCTAACAAGGCAACTGCCGAAACTAATATCTTCTCTCGCGTTGCCATTTTTTCTTCCAGCTGTAAAAGGTTAGTTTGATAGTCTTCTCGAAGTTGTTGGAGCAATACTTGTTCTTTTGCAATATCTTTTCGATTCTCGTTCCAGTTGTTGATTTGTAGTGCAATCAAAATCCCAATTACAACAAGTAGTATTTCTCCAATAGCGTATTTAAAGTATTTTCCCATTTTATTCTCATTTATGAGTGAAAGACGGATATGTCTAAAGAATTTAATCATCTTTCTTATCCATGTCTTTTTTATGCTTTATATAACCCATTACCAATCGCACGCCTAATCGCGCAAATAGGATAATAGCAATAACCATTACGATATCAAATCCATCCATACTGCTTCTGTCTTAATCCTTATCGTTTAGTATTAAAGCCGGTAAATCCAAGGACTTGTACAGAGCATTATACGCTTTCATTTCTGTATTAATTATCGCATCGCGTTCGTCCTTGTAGACTTTCCAATCGTTCATTAAATCGCCATAACGTTCCTTAGCACCTTTTGTAACTCTCGGGTTGGCTTGGTCTATGTAACCTTTGAGATTAATAAGCTGCGCATTAAGCTTGTTATTAAAGTTTATCACATCCTGAAAGGTCTTTTGCTTGGCTTGTATCAAATTCTCTTCCCAGCTATTAATGCGTTTTAGTAAGTCCTTTCCTTTTTCAATCAGTTCTTCTGCATCTTCGTTATCCTCCAATAATTTCGCATAAGAGTTCAGCTGTTTCTTGGCCGAACGAATCTGGTTTACCGATTTGTGCATATCCCGTAATACATCTTCAATGGACACCAATAGTTCCTGTTGTGCCGCAAAGTCTTGCGGACTTGCATCCATTGCTGGATTTGGAAGAACCACTGCATCTGTACTAACAGTTTCATCGCCTAACCAAAGACGTAAGGTATAATTCCCTGGCGCTACACTGGAACCACCATGACCGCCAAATACAAATACATTATCAATTGCTGGAATGGCTTCTCTGCTAAAATCCCATGTGAAACGATTAAATCCAACTTTGGCTGGTAAAACTTGTGGTGCGCTTGGTCCACCTGGCCAAGAATTAAAACCTTTTGGTTTATCGCTGCTATAGGTTCTTATCACCTTGTTATTTTGAAGAACTTCGAGCTTAAGCTCCAAAGAATCTATATCCTTACCTAAATAATAATCTACTGTAACTCCAGAACGAGGATTCTGGCCTTGACCAACGGCTCGAGACACACCTCCAAAAATGCGATAGCTTGGTTTTGGTGTGAATAGCTCTAAGGCTTTTGGTACACTCGACATTTGTTGCAATGCGCCTAAATCATCCAAAATCCAGAAGCCACGACCAGATGTTGCCGCCACCAAATCATTGTCTTGTATGGTTAAGTCATTAATAGCAACTGTTGGTAATCCTAAATTGAGACGTTGCCAGTTGGCACCATCATTATTGGACACATACATGCCTGTTTCCGTACCTGCATACAATAATCCTTTTCGTTTTTTGTCTGCACGAACCACACGTGCAAATCCATTTGGATCGTCCAAACCATTTACAATCTTAGTCCACGTCTTACCATAATCATTGGTCTTAAAAATGTAAGAATTCAAATCCATGGATTTGTAACGCATCACGACCACATAAGCTGTCGCAGGATCATGTTCGGAAATGTCAATACTATTGATAATACCATCGGAAATGCCGTTTGGTGTTATGTTCTCCCAACTCGTACCACCATTGCGTGTTATCTGTAACAGTCCATCATCAGTACCTGCATATAGCACACCTTCTTTGTGTTGCGATTCTACTAAAGCGGTTATGGTATTATAGTTTTCGCCACCTGCAGCTTCATTGGTATAAGGACCACCACCTGGACCATGTTTTTCGGTTTCGTTTTTGGTTAAATCTGGACTTACCGTTTCCCAAGACAATCCACCATCTGTAGTTTTGAACACCACATTACCGGCATGGTAAATCGTGTTTCTATCATGTGGTGATGAGATGATTGGTGCATTCCAATTGTATCTGTATTTGGAATCTTTTGGTGCTATACTTAAGCCTAATTCGGGATACTGCTTTATGGATTTTTGCTCTCTCGATGTCTTTGTCCATTTGCTGATATTTCCTTGGTAGGTACCACCATAAACCGTTTCTGGATTATCAGGATCGAAGGCAATAAACGCACTCTCACCACCAGCAACAGAATACCAATCTTTCCAATCGATACCACCATCATTTGTTCTGCTGCCAATGGCAATAGCTGAGTTATCTTGCTGACCACCATACACATTATAAGGCACTAAATTATCGGTGATAACGCGATAAAACTGTGCAGTAGCTTGATTCTGCTGTGTGCTCCAAGATTTACCACCATTAAATGAAACGTTGGCACCACCATCATTAGAATTTATAAGATTGGAATTATTATAAGGATTGATCCATAAATGATGATTATCGCCATGAGGCACTGGAATATTAGAGAAGCTTATACCACCATCAATGGATTTCATCACTGGTGCATTAAGGACATAAACGGTATTTTCATTCTGAGGATCGGCAAAAATCTCCATGTAGTACCACGAACGCGCAATATTTACACGATTGCTATTCACTTGCTTCCATGATTTCCCAGCATCGTCAGATCTGTAAACTCCACCTTTTTTACCTTCGGCTTCAATTACGGCAAACACACGTTCTGAGTTTGCTCGTGACACCGAAATACCGGCTTTACCAAAATCTTTAGGCAAGCGATTTTCCAGTTTGGTCCAAGTTTCGCCAGCATCTGTAGACTTATACAATCCGGAATCTTCTCCACCAGATTCCATATACCACGGATAACGTTGGTGTTGCCACATGGCCGCATATAAAATGCGAGGATTATTCATATCCATTGATAAGGATGATGCTCCTGTTTTGGAATTTACATAGAAGACTTTCTCCCAACTCTTGCCACCATCTGTTGTCTTATAAATACCGCGTTCTTTGGTTGGTGCGTATTGAGCTCCTTGTGCGCTGACATACATAACATCTGGATTTGTAGGATGAATAATCACATCTGAAATATGACGTGTTTTTTCTAATCCCAAGTGCGTCCAGGTTTTTCCGGCATCCATAGATTTATACACACCATCGCCCATAGAAGTCATCACACCACGAGCGGCATGCTCGCCCATACCAACAACTACAATATTGGCATCACTTTCTGAAACAGCTATAGCACCTACAGAACCTGTTGCAAACTGTCCATCGGAAATATTTTTCCAAGTGATTCCGGCATCAGTAGTCTTATAAACACCACCACCTGTAGAACCCATATAATAGGTTTGTGGTTGGCCGATTACACCTGTTGAGGCGACACTACGACCACCACGAAATGGTCCAATATTACGCCATTTGAGTCCATGAAACATGGAGTCTGCCAAGATGCTTTTGGCTTCTGCCGTTTTTTTCTTGCGTTTTTGTGCATGGCCATCTACTGCTATAAATAGGAAGCAGAGCGTGATTAGTTTAAGTATTTTCATGTTAATTGGAAATTGAGATGACACCAATATAATTGAGGTCGTAAGATTATAAAGATAGTAGAACTTTATAATTACTAAAAAATAAAGTTAAGTTAGAATTGGACCACGCACAAAAAAAGGCACAACACCGTTGCACCTTTTCTCACATCATTATGAACTAAGCCGTTTTAATAGGCGTCATCATGCACATTGGCAATGGCGCGTCCAGACGGTTCATTTATGTTTTTAAAAGCTTCATCCCATTCTAAAGCAATTGCTGTACTACAAGCTACACTTGCTTCTTGTGGCACGCTTAATGCCGCAGCATCGCTTGGGAAATGTGCTTCGTAGATTGAACGGTAATAGTATTCTTCTTTATTTAATGGTGTGTTAATTGGGAATCTAAATGCTGCATTTGCCAATTGCTCATCGGTCACTTCTTTCTCCACAATATCTTTTAAGGTATCTATCCAACTGTAACCAACACCGTCACTGAATTGTTCTTTTTGTCGCCATGCCACACTTTCTGGTAACATATCTTCAAAGGCTTTACGGATAATCCATTTTTCCATACGTTCTCCATTGATCATTTTGTCTTTTGGATTTAAACGCATCGCTACATCCATAAATTCTTTATCCAAAAATGGTACACGACCTTCGATGCCCCAAGCCATTAGACTCTTGTTGGCACGTAAACAATCGTACATGTGTAGTTTGTCTAATTTACGAACCGTTTCTTCATGGAATTCTTGCGTATTTGGTGCTTTGTGGAAATATAAGTAGCCACCAAAAATCTCATCGGCACCTTCTCCAGACAATACCATTTTTATACCCATAGATTTAATAACACGTGCCATTAAATACATTGGTGTGGAGGAACGAATCGTAGTAATATCATAAGTTTCAATATTGTAAATCACATCTTTTATCGCATCTAATCCTTCTTGAATAGTAAACTTAATTTCGTGATGTACTGTGCCAATATAGTCTGCCACTTTTTGTGCTGCAGCTAAATCTGGAGAACCTTCTAATCCTACAGAAAAGCTATGTAATTGTGGCCACCATGCTTTTTCCTTATCATCGGCCTCGATACGTCTTTCGGAATATTTTTTTGCGATTGCAGAGGTTACCGATGAGTCTAAACCACCTGATAATAATACACCATAAGGTACATCACTCATCAGTTGTCTGTGTACAGCATCTTCTAAGGCTTGTCTTACTTCTGCAATGCTCGTTTCGTTTTCTTTTACAGCTTCGTACTCCATCCAATCGCGTTGGTACCATTTTACCAATTGCCCATCTCTGCTCCTCATATAATGTCCTGGAGGAAATAACTCGATCTTGGAACATACACCTTCTAAGGCTTTAAGCTCAGAAGCTACATAGAACGTCCCAAACTTATCCCAACCCATGTATAATGGAATAATTCCCATATGGTCACGAGCAATGAAATACTCGTCTTTTTCAACATCATATATCGCAAAACCGTAGATACCGTTAAGGTCATCTACAAAATCAACTCCTTTTTCTTGATAAAGTGCTAATATAACCTCGCAATCACTTTCCGTTTGGAAATCGTAATCAGGGAACTTTGCTCTTAGCTCTCTGTGGTTATAGATTTCGCCATTAGCTGCCAAGATGAGTTTTTTATCTGCACTAAATAACGGTTGTTTCCCTGAAGCAGGATCTACAATAGCCAAACGCTCATGAGCCATAATAGCTTTATCATCGCTATATATTCCGCTCCAATCTGGACCACGGTGTCTTATGGTTTTAGACATTTCTAAGACTTGAGGTCTTAGGTCTTCTGATTTCTGTTTTATATCGAACGCACATACAATTCCGCACATAATTTCTTGTTTTTAATTTAGTATGAAACAAATATGAGAATGATGTTTCATTTTAAAAACATTAAATATATTATTAGTATAATTATTAAACTTATTATTCTATATTAATAATAATATATAATCAAATTTTAAAATAAACGCTTACAAACTGATAATCTGTAAACTTTAAGACTTCTTTACGACTTAGGTATGGCTATACAAGCTAATTTTAACCAAAACTTTTATTCAATTATGAAAAATATTAGACTACTAACCAGTATTGCTTTCGCATTCGTAATGTTTTTATCTTTTAATGCTGAAGCTCAGAAATTTAGACCACTTGACAAAAGTCCTATGGACGCTGCTTCTTTTCCAGTAGATTGGAGAAACGCCAATAAAGCGATTAAAATAGTTTATAGTCGCCCACAACTTAAAGAACGTCCATTAAGCGAATTATCGCCTAACGGAAAAGTTTGGCGTTTTGGTGCTAATGAGGCTGCCGAATTACATGTATATACAGACATGATGTTAGGAGATAGCGCAATAGATAAAGGTGTATATACAGTACATGCCATTCCAGGAGATAAGGAATGGACCGTAATAATTAGTAAACAACTTAATATTTGGGGCAGCTATTTTTATGAGGAAGATAAAGATGTTGCAAGAATTACAGTGCCGGTAACTATGGCAGACGAATCATTAGAGGCTTTCTCTATTGCATTTGAAAGTGCTGATGGTGGTATCCATATGCATATGGGATGGGACAAAGTAAGAGTTGCTGTGCCTTTTACAAAAAACAAAGGTTAAGAATTAACTTCTAATAAAACCACGAAATCCTGAAAATTCAGTTTGAGTTTACAGGATTTTTTATTTGTATAAATTTCTTAACTACTAAGGTATATTCAGATATTTATGCGTCTGCAATGACACTTTCCATTTTGGATTGGCCATAACATAATCCACAATCTGCGGCATCATTTTATCACGTTTACTCCATTCCGGCTGCAAATACAAAATACAGTCGTCATTGACGTTTTCTGCTTGTTCTTCTGCAAATCTAAAATCGTCTTTGTTATAAACAATACACTTTAATTCATTCGCGTGTTTATATACTTCGTCAGTTGGTAATTTGTTCTTTTTTGGTGAGAGACAAATCCAATCCCATTGTCCTGTCAACTTATAAGCACCAGAAGTTTCAATATGTGTATTTACGCCTTTAGATTTTAATTGATCTGTCAATGGATTCATGTCCCACATAAGAGGTTCGCCACCAGTAACAACAATCGTATCACTATATTTTACTGCGTTCTCTACAATTTTTTCTGTAGCCGTTGGCGGATGTAATTCTGCTAACCAGCTTTCTTTAACATCGCACCAATGACAACCAACATCACAACCGCCTATTCTAACAAAATAGGCTGCTGTTCCTTTATGGTAACCTTCACCTTGAATCGTATAGAATTCTTCCATCAAAGGCAGTAATAAGCCTTTATCAATTAATTCTTGTCTTTCGCGTCTTGTCATATTCGGCAAAGATAATCTAAAAGTCCTTACTTATTTAGCTGCAATAACATCTATTTCTATACTGGCGCCACCAGCTAATCCTCCGGCAGCAAATGTTGTTCTCGCGGGTTTCTTGGTAAAAAATTGAGTGTAGACACCATTGAATGTTGCAAAATCTTCAATATCCTTGAGTATAATTGTGCACTTAACGACGTGATCCAAAGTCAAGTTATGATGCTTCAGCACATCTTGAATATTTAGTATCACTTGTTTTGTTTCGGCTTCGATCCCGCCTTCTACCAATTTACCAGCTTTATGGTCTTTACCTATTTGCCCTGTTAGAAAAAGTAAATCATTGGTTTCCACCGCATCGCTGAACGGTACGTTAGCACGACTCGGTTCATGCGATTTATGAAATATAATTTCGGATTTTTGATGCTCGCAAGATTGTAAAAAGATTGCCAGTAAAAACAAGGAAAGGCTTATATATTTAGACATGATTCTAAGTTTAGAGATTGTTTAAAATTACATTATTTTTATACAAATTTTTTGACCATGAGTGAAAGAGACGAATTCTTTCAACATATTGCAGAAGGCAACACCTTTAAAGGTGATTATATAACACTTGGTGCTGGTATGTTAGATGGTGAAACCATCACTGACGCCTATGTAAAAGTACCACTAAAAACTATGAATCGTCATGGTCTTATTGCTGGTGCCACTGGTACTGGAAAAACAAAGACATTACAGGTTTTAGCTGAGAATTTATCTGAAAAAGGTATTCCGGTATTACTTATGGATATAAAAGGTGACCTCAGCGGTTTGGCACAACCAAGTCCTGGACATCCAAAAATTGACGAGCGTCATGAAAAAATTGGCTTGCCATTCGATGCAAAATCATTCCCAGTGGAAGTACTTACGCTTTCTGAACAAGATGGTGTGCGTTTACGTGCAACAATCAGTGAGTTTGGACCAGTTTTAATTTCAAGAATATTAGATGTTACGGAAACGCAAGCCGGAATTATTTCTGTCATTTTTAAGTATTGTGACGATAATAAGTTGCCATTATTAGATATAAAAGACTTCAAGAAAATATTGCAGTATGCTACTGGCGATGGCAAAAAGGAATTCGAAGAATCATACGGACGTATCTCAACAGCATCGACAGGTGCAATTCTCAGAAAGTTGATTGAGATTGAACAACAAGGTGGCGATCTTTTCTTTGGAGAAACTTCTTTTGACACTCAAGATTTATTACGTATTGATGAAAATGGTCGTGGTTATATCAACATAATTCGACTTACAGATATACAGGATAAGCCTAAATTATTCTCAACTTTTATGTTGAGTTTATTAGCTGAAATCTATTCGACGTTTCCAGAACAAGGTGATAGTGGTCGACCTGAACTTATCATGTTCATCGATGAGGCACATTTGATTTTTAATGAAGCTTCTGACGCCCTACCCGATCAAATTGAAAGTATTGTAAAGCTCATTCGTTCCAAAGGTGTTGGATTGTATTTTGTAACACAAAATCCAACGGATGTTCCTGAAGCTATTTTAGGACAATTGGGTCTTAAAGTTCAACATGCATTACGTGCGTTTACAGCTAAAGATCGAAAAGCAATTAAGCTAACAGCTCAAAACTATCCAGACACCGAATATTACGACACTACTGAAGTTTTGACCTCTTTGGGAATTGGAGAAGCTCTAGTATCTGCTTTAGATGAAAAAGGTAGACCTACACCATTGGCTGCGACAATGATGCGAGCACCTATGAGTCGTATGGATATTCTAACGGAAGCGGAATTAGGTGCATTATTAGCGAAGTCTGATTTGGCTAAGAAATATAATGAAGAGATTGATCGTGAAAGTGCTTACGAAATGCTGAATGCAAAAATAAAACAAGCTGAAGCCGAAGAAGCGAAAGCAAAAGCCAAAGCTGAAAAAGAAGCGCTTAAAAAAGCAGAGTCTAAAAAACGATCTTCATCTTCAAGAAGACGTTCTACGCGACAAAATCCATTGGTCAAAGTATTAACAAGCCCAACTGTAATACGCAGCGTACTTGGGATACTTACAAAAATGATGAAATAATAGACCCACAGAATGTCAGACACCAAAAAATACACCATTCAAAACGCGCCGTTTGTCGTACCTACTACAGATGGTAAAATTATTAAGGAGCACTTTGGTAACGCAACTAATGGTAACTCCAATATTAGTATCGCTCACATGGTTGCACCACCAGGTTGGTCAGAACCGTTTCAAACTCCTGAATTTGATGAATACACATTCATCATCAAAGGAAAAAAGCAATTTATTATTGATAATGAAACGATTGTTCTTGAGGCTGGTCAATCCATAAAAGTCGAAAAAAATACTCGTCTTCAATACTCTAATCCGTTTACTGAAGCTTGCGAATATTTAGCAATATGTTTGCCAGCTTTTTCTATGGATTTAGTAAATCGTGAAGCTGAATAACTTATGAGTCAACTACTTATAAAAACGATTGGTAACGCGCTTAATGCTACGAGTTATATCTCGCCTAAATACGCATCGAATAAAGCGCTAAAGCTTTTTTCTACACCAAGAAAAGGCAGTTATACCAGCGATCAAGAAGCTATTATTGCGGATGCAACACAAGAGACATTAAGTCATAATAATTTGGACATCGCTGTTTATAATTGGAAAGGCAATGGTAAATCAGTGCTCTTGGCACATGGCTGGGAAAGTAATGCGGCGCGCTGGGATTATATTCTGAATGACTTAAAAGCACAAGATTACGATATTATTGCTTTAGATGCGCCTGCACATGGCAATTCGGATGGGAAACTTTTTACTGCGCTTTTGTACGCAGAATGCATGAATGAAGTAGCCAAGACCTACAAACCCGAAGCTATTATCGGACATTCTGTTGGCGGCATGGCAACAATTTTCTTCAATCATTTTAATGATGCGCCTTACCTAAAAAAAATAGTTACACTCGGCGCACCAGCTCATTTTACTGGTGTCTTTTCGAGATATAAAAATATGATGGGTTACAATAAGCGCATCGGGAATGGATTAGATTCTATAGTGCTAAAACGGTATGGAAAAACAGTCGAATATTTTTCGGCAGCAAATTTTACAGAATCGTTTAAGCCTAAAGGTCTTATTATACATGACAAAACCGATAAAATTATCCCTTATGAAGATGCACTTCTTTTTGCCAATCGTTACAAGAATGCCAAACTTATAACCACAGAAGGTTTTGGACATGGCCTAAAAGACAAATCCATAATCCCAAACATTATTGAATTTATTAATGAAGACGCTTAAATATTGTCTCGCAGCTTTATTACTATCTTTTTTGAGTTGTCGCTCTAATTCTGAGCAAAATACAACAGAGAAGGTTGTCGTTACAGCTGCAATGAAAAATGTAATGTGGGATGGCGAACTCTTTGGAAAAATAACACTTGACACCATAAACAATAAAACAGGTCTTTATGGTTTAGGCCCAGAAGCGTATTTGAGAGGAGAAATCCTAATTAACGATGGTAACATATACACCTCAAGAGTCTTAGCGGATTCTACCATGGTTGTCGCTAAATCAAAAAATGTGAGTGCGCCATTTTTTGTGTATACCAACGTTAAGAATTGGAAAGAAATTCAATTACCAGATTCAATTGTAAACATCGCAGATCTTGAAAACTATATCACCAAAGTGATAAAAGGATCGAATCAACCTTTCGCCTTTAAATTGGATGGACAAATTGAAAACGCACAGATTCATATTCAAAATCTACCAAAAAACACTAAAGTAAGTTCACCAAAAGAAGCTCACCAAGGCCAAGTAAATTACATGTTGACAGATGAAGATGTAGAAATTGTTGGGTTCTATTCTCAAAATCATAAAGGTGTTTTTACACACCATGATACCTTTTTACACATGCATCTTATCACCAAAGATGAAAGTAAAATGGGTCATTTAGATATGGTAAGGCTAAAAAAAATGACCTTATATTTACCTCAGTCTATACTTTAATCTTGCGCAATGTCAGAACAACTCACACGTCTTAATAAATATCTAAGCGAAGCTGGTTATTGCTCACGTCGTGAGGCAGACAAGCTGATCGATGCTGGACGCGTGACTATCAATGATGTCGTCCCAGAAATGGGTACCAAAGTTGCAGAAGGTGATATTGTAAAAGTAGATGGTGAAGTTATAGGCGCACGAAAGAAAGCATTTACCTATTTGGCCTTTAATAAACCAGTCGGCATTGTCTGTACAACGGATACGCGAGTTGAAAAGGACAATATCATTGATTATATCAATTATCACAAGCGGATTTTTCCAATCGGTCGTTTAGATAAACCGAGTGAAGGTCTCATTCTTTTAACCGACGATGGTGATATCGTCAATAAAATTTTACGTGCCAGTAACAATCATGAAAAGGAATATGTTGTTACGGTAGACAAACCGATATCTCAAACCTTTATTGACCGCATGGCTGGTGGTATTTATCTAGAGGAACTTGGTCAACGGACAAAGAAATGCGAGGTTAAAAAAATAGATAAATTTACCTTCAGTATAATCCTTACACAAGGACTCAATCGACAGATACGACGTATGTGTAGTTATTTAAATTACGAAGTACTTACATTGAAGCGTATTCGTATTATGAATATTGTACTCGATGTCCCAATTGGAAAATACCGTGAACTCAGCTCAGAGGAGTTTAAAACATTGAGCGACCTTATCAGCGATTCTAAAAAAACTTCACAGGTAAATCAGGACCGACCACGTCGCAAAAGACGTTAATTATATACTAATTGTAAAGGATTTGGATTCTGGATTTCTAACTTTAGAAAGCTAAAATTCAATCAATTGACATATGAAATCACTTTTTTTCGTAGCAGTATTGCTAACTGCATTTAGTTATTCTCAAAATCAATATTCTGTTTCCGACACCAATCCTTATGGTTTGCCAAATCCGGATGCTCCTGAACAAATGACTTGGGAATGGAAATACATCATGAACGGAACTGCGATCCAAGATGAAACCTTGAAAGAAGATGGTAGTCATTCTGGAAGTATACGCCAGTTCATCGCCGATAGTAGCAAATGGTATGTCCATTGGTACTCGTCCAAAACACCGTCAACGACATTACCTACATGGGAAGACACTAAAAAAGAAAATGGAAACATAGTTCTTTATCGTGATCAAACAGCACTGAATGGCATGGAAGGTTTTTATCGATTGACGTTTTACGACATTTCTGACGAAGGCTACAAATGGATTGGCGAATGGACCGATAAAACTGAAAAGGTCGTCTTTCCAACGTGGAAAATTGATTGTAAAAAACAAACCACTGAGTTATCCGATCTGGATATCATAAAGAAAAATACAGAAGCTTTTTCTCAAGCATACATGGATGGAGATATTGATAAGCTGGTAAACATGTACACGGCTGATGCTAAAATATTCCCGAACAACAGAGATATTTTGAGTGGCGAACAACTCGCAAATTATTGGGTAATGCCCGAAGATGTTAAGATATTACATCACAAAATCACTTCGTTAGGCGTGACCATCGAGAACGATACCGCTTATGATTATGGGTATTATGAAGGTAAAACTTTAACCAAGGACAAAGAAGAAGTATCATGGCAAGGCAAGCACATTCTACTATGGAAGAAAGTCGATGGAAATTGGAAAATTTATCTCGATATTTGGAACAGTATAAAAAACTAATCCGAATAAAAACTTTTGTCCATCATGCTGAATCCTTTTCACCTTGCTATTCCTGTAAATCATCTTGAAAAAGCACGTCATTTCTATACCAATATTTTAGAATTGGAAGAAGGCAGAAGCAGTGATCATTGGGTAGATTACAATTTTTTTGGACATCAATTGGTGATACATTATAAAGAAACTTCGACTGAAGTTATTACAAATCCTGTTGACGGGAAAGCCGTACCAGTACCGCATTTTGGTGTGGTTTTAGATTGGGAAATCTTCCACGATTTTGCTCAAAAACTCAAATTGAAAAATATAGAATTTATTATTGAGCCTTACATCAGATTCGAAGGGCAAGTCGGCGAGCAAGCCACGATGTTTTTTAAAGATCCTTGTAATAATGCTTTAGAGTTTAAAGCGTTTAAAGATATCAGTCAGCTTTTTGCGAAATAGTGATTAATTATCTTTTGAAAACTGATGACGTTCTCTTGCTAACAAGGTATTCTTGAGTAGCATTGCGATGGTCATCGGACCAACACCACCAGGAACTGGTGTTATATAACTTGCTTTTTTGCTTGCATTTTCAAAATCTACATCACCTGTGATATAGTATCCTTTTTCAGAATCGTCAGGAACACGCGTAATACCAACATCGATTATTACAGCATCATCTTTAATCATTTCTGCTTTTAAGAATTTTGGTATCCCTAAGGCCGAAATAATTATATCTGCTTGCGACGTAATTTGAGTAATATTTTTAGTATGGCTATGTGTTAGCGTCACTGTAGAGTTACCTGGAAAACCCTTACGTCCCATTAGAATACTCATTGGACGTCCAACAATATGTGATCTACCAATAACTACCGTGTGCTTTCCTTTAGTTTCTACACCATAACGATCCATCAACTCTAAGATTCCAAAAGGTGTTGCTGGAATAAATGTAGACATATCTAAAGCCATCTTCCCAAAATTGGTTGGATGAAAACCATCGACATCTTTATCTGGATGTACAGCCATTAATACTTTCTGAGTATTTATTTGTGGTGGCAATGGCAACTGAATGATGAAACCATCGATATCATCATTGTTATTTAATTCTTCAATCTTATCTAACAATTCAATCTCGCTGGTTGTGTTAGACATACGAACCATTGTAGACTCAAAACCCACACGTTCACAAGCTCTAACTTTACTTCCAACATAGGTAAGACTCGCACCATCATTTCCTACAATTACAGCGGCAAGGTGTGGAACCTTCTCGCCATTCGCCTTCATCTTATCAACTTCGACCTTAATCTCGTTTTTAATGTCGTTACTTACTTTCTTACCGTCTAAAATTGTCATGCTGTAGAATATTCAGTTTTTCGTCTTTATTAATTGTGATAGTATAATTTTCTAATGTGTATTTAATCTAAAATGGATATTGATTTTATCACGTTATACATCCTATGCGTTTTCTTCTCGAAATCAAAAAATTCTTGAGTATCGTATGTTATTGTAGCCCTTTCTGACAAAAACAATTTATAATCTCTACTTAAATTACCGTATTTTCCATACAATTTTATTGGAGCCATCCACAACAACCTTTTCATATTTCCTTTATTATCTCTTACAATAAATGTAACAAAATCTTTCTCTTGAATACCTGTAATTTTTCCGGTTATTTCTGAATTACTTGATCCATCATTCGATTTTATATCGTCGCTTTCTAATCTACTTGCGATTACCATAAGATCTTGAGGACATACAGTTGCCATTTTCATCCCTATAATTCGTCCTAATTCCTCACCTTGCTGGTCTATTTTAGCAAAATCTATTTTATAATCTCTTAGTAATTCTTTTTCGTAGGGTTGTGCTGCTTGAATCATGCAGAGCCCCAACTCCATATTGAATTGTTCTGAGCCCTTACCCTCAAGGTTAACTGAATTTAAACATTCACAAGATTTTGTTGCGATATCTTTCATGTAGTCGTCTTGTGAAAAACAGATTGAAACACTCAAAGCAAAAAGAAGAGTTAGTATAGATTTCATGATATTAAATTTTATTTCTGAATATACGATTTTAACGTGGCATATTTTTCATCATCTGCATCATGCGCTTTCCGCCACCACCTTGCATCATCTTCATCATTTTGCTCATTTGAGTAAACTGCTTTAATAATTGATTGACCTCTTGTACAGAAGTACCACTACCTTTTGCAATTCGTTTCTTTCGACTGGCATTCATTAATGATGGATTTGAACGCTCCTTTGGTGTCATGGAATGGATAATCGCTTCAATACCCTTGAAAGCATCGTCATCGATGTCTACATCTTTCATCATTTTTCCAGCTCCGGGAATCATTCCGATTAAATCCTTCATGTTCCCCATTTTCTTGATTTGCTGAATTTGTTTTAAGAAATCATCAAATCCGAACTGGTTTTTAGCAATCTTCTTCTGAAGTTTACGTGCCTCTTGTTCATCGAACTGCTCTTGCGCACGTTCTACAAGCGAAACTACATCTCCCATTCCTAAGATACGATCTGCCATACGAGATGGATAGA
The DNA here is from genome assembly GCA_965659975.1 of Winogradskyella sp. Lineage (GTDB taxonomy): Bacteria > Bacteroidota > Bacteroidia > Flavobacteriales > Flavobacteriaceae > Winogradskyella. The sequence goes on from CBFHYD010000004.1 coordinate 17,833, forward strand.
AGACATCAATCGCTTCCATCTTTTCACCAGTACCAATAAACTTGATTGGTTTGTTTACGACAGATTTAATAGAGATTGCTGCACCACCACGTGTATCACCATCTAACTTGGTTAATATTACACCGTCGAAATTAAGTATATCGTTAAAGGCCTTGGCTGTATTTACAGCATCTTGTCCAGTCATGGAATCCACAACAAATAAAGTCTCCTGAGGTTCAATAGCCTTATGGATATTAGATATTTCTTTCATCATGGCCTCATCTACTGCCAAACGTCCAGCTGTATCTATAATTACAACATTATGACCATTAGCTTTTGCATGAGCGATACCAGCTTTAGAAATTGCAACAGGATCATTGTTTCCTCTATCACTAAAAACCTCAACACCAATTTGATCTCCTACCACATGTAATTGATCAATCGCCGCAGGTCTGTAAACATCACAGGCTACTAAAAGAGGCTTCTTGGTTTTCTTATTTTTAAGATAATTGGCAAGCTTTCCAGAAAAAGTAGTTTTACCAGAACCTTGTAAACCAGACATCAATATAACACTTGGGTTACCAGAAAGATTAATACCTTCTGCATCGCCACCCATAAGTTCGGTAAGCTCGTCTTTAACGATCTTTACCATTAACTGTCCTGGCTGAAGTGTAGTCAATACGTTTTGACCAAGTGCTTCATCCTTTACTCTATTGGTAAATTCTTTTGCAATCTTAAAGTTAACATCGGCATCTAAAAGCGCACGTCTTACTTCTTTTAACGTCTCTGCTACATTGACTTCGGTTATACTACCGTGACCTTTAAGGACGTGTAACGCTTTATCTAACTTATCACTTAAATTATTAAACATATAAATTCAGTTTTGGACGATCTTTAATTGATCGCACTACAAATTTTAATAAGTTGCAAATTTAGCAATTTATGACATATTAATAATTGTATCGCTGCCACTATTTTCAGTATAAAAATAAAAGGAGCCACTACTAATAGTGACTCCTTTTCCAATTTTAAAACTAAAACTGTCAGCGGTTTATTTTTCTTTTTTTAATCACATATTCTATCCATCACGATTTCTACATTATCATTGTTGGTGTCATGTAAGACTAATTGCTCACTCGTACATTCTACTACAATCCAAGTTCCAGTAATAGCTTGTATTTCTGGGGCAGCTACATTATCGAAGGTAATTTCTACCTCGCCATCATTAGATGTAGAAGTTGACCAGAATGATGTAATGGTTTCGTTATTATCTGAATTGGTAATAACCACGTTTTCTAAACTCACGAAATCTAGTGTGTAGTTTATTAGGTTATCATCACCATTGTAAGAGGTAATCTTCCATGGACATTCCATTAGAATATTATCTACATCACCTTCGGTACAATCTGATGTCGAACAATCCTCAACCTTAATTAGAATTTCGAATACTTCATAGATTCCATCTACTTCAACTCTTACATAGATAGTTTGCGGGCTTGAAGTGTTTGTAAATGATTGTGGGTTTGCAATTACATTAGTTCCTGCATTGGCATCTGCAATTGATAAATGATAACTCACATTATCAACCGTCGGTGTACAATTTGCATAGGCTATTGTTAGGTCGAACACTTCGAATCCATCATTGCCTTCATCACATAATTCTAATACAGCATCAAAGCTTGTAAAGCATTCAAATGGGTTTGTGGTACAATCTTCAACAATTAACTCAACCGGATAGATGATATACTCGTCTGGATTATTTACAAGTTTCACCTTTATATAGATGGTCTGAGTATTACTCTCGTAAGCCGTTGCATTTTCTAATATATCTGTTCCATTTTGCGCACCTTCAAAAGTGGTGTGGAAAGAGATCTGTACTGGTACATTACTATCGCAATCTGGTATTGCTTCATAGATATTAAATACAGCAACATCATCACCGTTAATGCCACATTCAGCCAATTCTGTTCCATTTGCTGGATAACACTCAAATGGGTTCTCATCATCGAAACATTCTTGTTCTAGGTGAAGAATTTCGTCATTAAGCATTAGACTATAAAAACCCTCGTGACACTCTATGACTTCCCATTCTCCAGAAAGTGGCTCATAATTATCATCAAGCGTTAGTACTAAAGTCAAGGCATCTCCTTCTACCCCAATATTCCATGAACCTATATGTACAAATTCATTATCTATTACGACTTTGACATTTCCATCTTCTGTAAATACAAATTGATTATCGGCGTTGTTTAAGAAGGTTGTGCCAGCAAACCAATAACATTCTACTAAGTCCTCGGCTAAATCTTCTGCTGAACAATCAAGATCGTCTTCGCAATCTCTATCTATCTCGAGAATTTCACCATCTTTTGTGAACTTATATTCGTCGTCATCACATTCTAAGACTAACCAATCACCACCTAAATCTTCAAAATCGGTGTTAAGCGTTAGAATTATGCCATTATCAGTTTCATTAATTTCCCAAGTACTATCCGTTGAAACAGACTGACCATCTACAATTATTTCTAAAGTGAAGTCCTCATTAAACTGAAGTTCAAATCCTTCAAATTCTTGGAAACTACTGTAGATTTCTATCTCCCATAAACATTCTTTAAGATTGTTTCTAATATTATCAACATCACATTCTTCTTCATCGTCATCGCAATCGTCTTCTGCAGCATTTATTGCATCTGAAAGTTCTTCATTAGAATTTACAGTAATGGTATCTCCATGTGCATATACCAAATCAACTGGGAAATTTAGCGATACGATATCTATCTCGTCATTGTCTTCGAGACTCTCCAAAAACTCGTATAGTGCTTCATTATCAGCGATAGTTACTGTATCTACAATAACAAATTCAGCATTTAAAACTGAGAAAGAAATTGGATACACAAAATCTATACATTCTATAACGTCAGAGTTGGTACAACCTTCAATTATTGCTTCAAGTTGTTCTTGGTTCTCAATTACAGTCTCAACATAATCTCCCGAAATAATAGTAATAGGGAAAACAAATTCTGGAATCTCTCCGTCCAACTCTTCTAAAAGATCTTGAAGTTCGTCTAAACCATCTTCATTCTCGATAACTATAGTAATGTTACCAACAACAACAGTTACTGGTAATTCTACAGAGAAACAACTTGTGTTGTCCAAAAAGTCGTCATCTCCAGTTCGATTGGCCGAAGCTTGTTGCATTAGGTTACTCAACGCAGATCCTGGATTAATAACTTCGAGGTTGTCTGGTTCACCAATTTGAACAACTTCGTCTTGACATGAGGCAAAAAAGAGCGAAATAGCTAAAAGCAGTAAAGCTTTTTTAATGTACGTTTTCATAGCTTTTGATTTATTAGATTTCTTATAGAACAGATTTAAGTTTTAATGTTTGAAGATTTTACTCATGACAAAAACATGAGGAAAAGTTATTGCAGCCAAAAAAGAAAAAAACACAGCATAAAATAAGTCGGACTTTTTAATAAGCACTGTTAATAAAGCAATTAATCCAACAACCGAGATAATCCAATACAATAATGATGTCTTAACATACTTCTTTAATGACTCACTATTAACATCCTTAAATAGAAATTTAGTCTGATCTATTATAGATGGTACTGAATGCCATAGCACAAAATAAATTGCAAACGCCCATAACAATGATGCTGTTTTAAAAACAATAAAGAAAACGATTAGATTAAATAGCTCTCTAAAAGGATGAACTATTTTGTTCCTAAATATCAAGGCACAGATTAATAAGACAATACCGCTAATTATAAATGCATATTTAAAATAGGCTTCTGAAATTTCTACGTCTGTTATCTGACTAATTATCGATATACTTTCGACGGCATTAGTCCACAATAACAAGAAGATGAGTGCGCAACCGTAAGACAAAAATAACATATATTTCATAAGTCTATTTTCACTCTTTACATAATGAAAATGTTGCTCCCCAAAATGAAATCCACTTACAATAACAAAAGAAATTAGAGCAATAACAGGAATAAAATAGAACATTATTGCCCCAAAAATCACGGCTAAAACATATAAAAAAAGGATTCTGTAATAATTTACAGATTTTTTTTTGAGGACTTTTCCTATAATTTTTATGTCATTGGAACCATGGAGCAGTCCTACTGTTAAAATAAAGAATGAAGCCAAGTAAACTTCGCTTTCTGCCGACAAATAAACGGCTAACCAAAGGCCCAAAAAAGTGGTCACAATATTGAAATTCTTAATTTTTGTCAAAATTTACTTACGTTTTATGTGTTTTTTTTAAAATTTTTAGGAATATTTTATACATTTATTGTTGAGTGTTTAGTAAATTTACTTAAACAAAATAACTAATTATAATTATTATGAACAATTTATTACTTGCGATCGCCGATGTTAGCAAAATGGCTACGGACGATTACGTTGGCTTTACATTTTTTGTAGGATGTATGGCTATGATGGCAGCCTCAGCCTTTTTCTTTTTATCAATGAATGATTTTGATAAAAAGTGGAAAACTTCAATCCTAGTATCGGGATTAATCACATTTATTGCAGCAGTACACTATTGGTACATGCGCGATTATTGGGCTAGTGTAGGAGAATCTCCTACGTTCTTTAGATATGTAGACTGGGTTCTTACAGTACCATTAATGTGTGTGGAATTCTATCTTATATTAAGAGTGGCTGGTGCTAAAAAATCTTTAATGTGGAAAATGATTTTCGCATCTGTAATCATGTTAGTAACTGGATACTTCGGTGAAGCTGTTTACAGAGACCAAGCTTGGTTCTGGGGTCTTCTGTCAGGATTAGCATATTTCTACATTGCGTACGAAATCTGGTTAGGAAGCGCTAGAAAGTTAGCTGAAGCAGCTGGTGGTTCTGTTCTTAAAGCACATAAAATGTTATGCTGGTTTGTTCTTGTAGGCTGGGCAATTTATCCCCTTGGTTACATGGCCGGTACTCCTGGATGGTATGATGGTGTTGCAAATCTAGGATTAAATATGGATGTAATCTATAATATCGGTGATGCGATTAACAAAATAGGCTTCGGTCTTGTAGTGTATGCTGCAGCAGTAGCCTCAAGAGATGCAAGCAATGCATAGGTAGATTTTATTAGTTAGTAAATCTGAAAAGCCCGTCATATGACGGGCTTTTATTTTTTATAATAACTAATTTTACAGAGACTAATTCAATTAATATTATGAATTCTCACAATCTTCAGAAATTAAAATATCCAATTGGCGAATTTGAAAATCCCGCCATAATCACAACAAATCATATAAACCACTGGATTGAGTATGTAGAAACGTTTCCAGCACGATTGGAAGTTATAGCGCAACATCTGTCGGATAATGAATTGGACTATAGATATAGGCCAAATGGATAGACCATAAGACAAGTTATTCATCATTGTGCAGATAGTCACATAAATAGCATTACGCGTTTTAAGTTGGCACTTACTGAAGATACACCTACTATCAGACCTTATTTTGAAGATCGTTGGGCCGATCTCCAAGACTACAAAGAATCTATTGATGCACCACTGCAGATAATAAAAGGAGTCCATAATAAATTAGGTGTGCTATTGCGCCAACTAAATAGCCAAGAATTAAAGCGTAAATTTATTCATCCAGAACACGATAAAAAATTCTCATTAGAAGAAACAATAGGTGTTTATACTTGGCACAGTAATCATCATTTAGCTCATATAAACCAAGCATTAGAATATAAAGGAAAATTCTAATTTCTTATTCAACTACATACGTTCGGGAACATCAATACCCAAAACACTGAATGCATTCTTGACAGTTTCTCCAACCTTTTTGGATAAGGCTACTCTAAACGTCTTTTCACTTTCAGAATCTGCACCAAGTATAGATAGATTCTGGTAAAAAGAGTTAAAGTCCTTGACTAAATCATACGTGTAATTTGCGACCAATGCAGGACTATGATTTTCTGCCGCATTTTGGATTACACCTGGAAATAGCTCCAATTGTTTTAGCAATTGTTTCTCTTTTTCATGAAGGGCAATATCTTGGTCTATATTCAATAAAGTACTATTATATTTTCTTAGTATGGACTGAATTCTTGCATAAGTATACTGAATAAATGGTCCTGTATTCCCTTGAAAATCGATAGATTCTTTTGGATCAAAAAGAATACGTTTCTTAGGATCTACCTTAAGGATGTAATATTTAAGCGCACCAAGACCAATAGTTTTGTACAGTACTTTCTTCTCTTCTAACGAATAATCGTCAAGTTTACCTAACTCTTTGGAAATCTCCTCAGCCGTTGAAGCCATCTCTGCGATTAAGTCATCGGCATCTACAACGGTACCTTCTCTACTCTTCATTTTTCCACTAGGTAAATCCACCATTCCATAACTTAGGTGATAAAGGTTCTCGGCCCAATCAAAACCTAATTTTTGCAGGATTAAAAACAGAACCTTAAAATGGTAATCTTGTTCATTTCCAACAGTATAAACCATTCCGCCAACATCTGGATAATCTTTAATGCGTTGTATCGCCGTACCGATATCTTGAGTCATATAAACCGCAGTACCATCACTTCGAAGTACAATCTTTTCGTCTAAACCATCTTCCGTTAAATCACACCAAACAGAACCATCGGCTTTTTTATAAAACACACCAGATTTTAGGCCTTGAGCGATAAACTCTTTTCCCAATAGATAGGTGTCACTTTCATAGTAGTACTTATCGAAATCTACACCTATGTCCTTATAAGTTTCCTCAAAACCACTATAAACCCATCCATTCATGGTTTTCCATAAGTCTACTATTGCTTCATCACCAGCTTCCCATTTACGAAGCATCTCCTGTGCTTCAATCAAGATTGGCGCACTTTTCTTTGCATCTTCTTCAGTTTGACCTTGAGATACTAATTCGGCTATTTCTTGTTTATACGCTTTATCGAATTCAACATAGTAGTTACCAACAAGCTTATCTCCTTTTAAGCCTGAAGATTTCGGAGTTTCTCCATTCCCAAATCGTTGCCAAGCCAACATACTTTTACAAATATGTATTCCTCTATCATTTATAATTTGAGTCTTATAAACTTTTTTACCTGACGCCTTTAATATTTCTGCAACTGAATACCCTAAAAGTACATTTCTTACATGACCTAAATGCAGTGGTTTATTGGTATTAGGAGATGAATATTCAACCATTACTGCTTTATCATCCTCTACTGGACTAAATCCATAAGTTGGGTTTGCTTGAATAGACCTAAAAAAATCTACGTAATAATTGTCTCCAATTTCAATATTTAAAAAACCCTTGACAACATTAAATCCTTTAACCATCGCAACGTGATTGACTAAATAGTCTCCTATTTGTTCGCTAATAACAGCTGGATTTCCTTTTATAACTCTCAGCATAGGAAATACAACAACAGTTATATCACCAGCAAATTCCTTTCGGGTTGCTTGAAATTCAACCGTATCTAAATTGGCATCAAATAAAGAATTTAAGGCATTCTTTACATGTTGTTCAAGTGATTCTTGAAGGCTCATAAATGTATTTTTTACGCCTGCAAAGATAGATGTTTTGAGGTTTTTTAATAGAACAATGACACTTATTTCTGTATATTGATTTCATTATAATTATTGCTTGATGAAAGAAAAAAGTCAACTTCTAAAAGGCATTCCAGTTTTGGCCTCTTTAGATATTAATGCGACTCTAAGTTTTTACAAAAAAAAACTTGGTTTCGACAAGATTGGTTATACAGATGATAATGATGCCATAATAGCAAAAGATAATCTCATCTTACACTTCTGGAAATATAACGATAAAATTCAACCTGAAAACACAAGCTGCTATGTTGAAGTTGAAAATATTGATCATTTGTATGAGGAGTTCTTACAACAAAAAGTTATTCATCCAAAAGGCAAATTTAGAATTAAAACCATATGGCATGAGGGAATTTGCAATTTTAGACTTAGATGGTAATATGATAAAATTTGGACAGGAAATTTAATGGAATGTCATCTATATTTTAGTAGTAATTATGCATTACTTACTAACAAAATATTGTCTTGGGATCGTGGTTTTGACGCCGAAGGCAATTACGTTTGGGGTGCAGAAAAAGCAGGTTATATCTTTGAGAAAATCAAAAATTAAATTAACCCTTAGGTAGAAAAACCTCAGCCATCATACAGCGCGCACTGCCACCACCACAAGTCTCAATAGTTTCTAAGGAGCTCGAAAGTATTGGGCAATGCTTTTCAATAGCATTTACTTGTTGCATTGTGAGACTTTTGTGAGCTGCACCACTCATTACCAAATAGCGCTGATTATTAGCACCTCTAACTTGCAACATATTACCAGCAAATTGATGCATCTGTGATTCTGTAATCTGAATGACCTGCTTTCCATCTTGCTTAAGATGTTTCAGTACATTTTTGCGTTCCTTTTTATCATCAATAGTATCCAAACAAATCACCGCAAAATTCTCTGCTAAACACATCATAACATTGGTGTGGTATATTGGCATTCGTTTGCCATCAACAGTTTGGTTAGCGGTAAAAACAACCGGTGTATATTCAAAATCTTCGCAGAATTCTATAAACAAATCTTCATCCGCACGTGGAGATAATGCGCAATAGGCTTTTTTATTGACGCGATCCAATAATAGACTACCTGTACCTTCTAAGAAGATACCTTCGTCCTCAGCCGATGTATAATCTATAATATTCTCGATTTTAAAACCTTCATTTTCTAATCGGATAAAGACTTCATCACGACGTTCTTTTCGTCTATTTTCAGCAAACATAGGATAAATAGCAACGTCTCCATTTTGATGAAAACTCACCCAGTTATTTGGAAACACAGAGTCTGGTGTATCCATAAGTTCATCATCACTTTCGACTATAACATTGACACCAACATCTCGTAATTTAGCCACAAAATCGTCAAACTCTTTCTGAGCCTTTGCATTGATTTCGGCATTTTTTAAATCCAATTCCTCTTGGAAATAATTGTTTATAGCTGTCTCTTCATTCATCCTGAAATTAACAGGACGAATCATTAAAATGGTATTGGTAGTTTGTTGCATTGCTTTTTATTGTGAAGCAAAATTACTCATTTTTTAAATCTGAAAAATAGTGCCTAATCGAATTTCTTGATTAAAATAACTAAGTTTACATTTCAAGAAAATATCTTATGAAAAAGCTACTAATAATACTCGCAATTATTGTTGTTTCCTGTAATGAAAAATCAGATTCTTCAGATTTTGATTTTACAACCGTTTTTGAAAAGAGTAATGGTCAAGAAACTGCAACCTATGCAGAAACTATTGCATATTATACCGAATTAGCCAAAGCATATCCTCAGATATATATTGATTCTATTGGTGAAACGGATTCAGGCATGCCGTTACACATAGTTTCCTTAATACCAGAAGGTGAAACTTTTAATTTTGATGAACTAAGAAAAAATAATAGAATCCTTCTAATCAATAACGGCATCCATCCTGGAGAATCTGATGGGATTGATGCAACGATGATGTTATTTAGAGATATTGTCTATGGAAAAATCGAAGCTCCAAACCAAACAGTCATCGCGACCATACCTATTTATAATGTCGGCGGAAGTCTAAATAGAAATACGGGGTCTCGCACAAACCAAAATGGCCCAAAGTCTTACGGCTTTAGAGGAAATGCACGAAATTATGATCTCAATCGTGATTTTATAAAAACAGATACAAAAAACGCGAAGACATTTGCTAAAATTTATCATTTGCTAAAACCAGATGTGTTTATTGACAATCACGTGAGCAATGGCGCCGATTACCAATATGTCCTAACCCATTTATTTACCCAGCACAATAAGTTAGGTGGCGATTTAGGTGAATTTTTGCATACCGAAATGATGCCGCAATTGGAGGAAAAATTGAAAGTCAAAAGTTGGGATATCACACCTTATGTGAATGTCTTTAATAGTACGCCTGATATTGGATTCTCACAGTTTTTTGATTCACCACGTTATTCGACTGGATATACGACCTTATTCAACACCTTGGGAATGATGGTAGAAACACATATGCTGAAACCATATAAAGATAGAGTTGAAGGCACCTATGCTATAATGCAAAGTATGATAGAATTCACCGAAGAGCAAGGTGAAAAAATTTCTGAATTGAGAACCAATCAATTTAAAAAATGGTCTGTTGGCGATACGTATCCTTTGCAATGGAAATTAGACACCACAAAATCTTCAATATTACAATTCAAAGGATACGAAGGTGAATTTATAGATAGTGAACTTACAGGCGCAAAACGATTGAAATACAATAAAAGCAAACCATTTACTAAGGACATTAAATATCAAAATTACTTTACTTCTACTAAGGAAATAATCATTCCGAAAGCATACATAATTCCTGCTGGTATGCATCATGTGATTGAACGTCTTCAATTAAATGATATTGAGTCGATTCAATTTGAAAAGGACACAATTATATCTGTTGAATCTTACCGTATAAAAGATTACAAAACGCGCCAATCGGCTTACGAAGGTCATTACTTACATTATAACACAAGTATTAAAAGTAAAGAGGTTTCATTACAATTTATGAAAGGTGATTACCTTGTGGAAACAAATCAACCAGGTATTCGATATTTATTAGAAACACTCGAACCTGAAGCACCTGATTCATTTTTTAATTGGAATTTCTTCGATACGATTTTGCAACAGAAAGAAGGCTTTTCACCATATGTTTGGGAAGATAAAGCAGCGCTGCTTTTAAGAGCAAATCCTAAACTGCAAATTGAGTTTAACCTAAAGAAAAGTTTAGACTCAGATTTTGCGAATAATTGGTATACACAATTAGCATGGTTACACAAAAAAAGTAACAACTATGAGAAAGCACACATGCAATATCCCGTGTATAGATTGCTGAAGTAATTATACAATTAGTCTGATATTTGCATAACTATTTAGGAGCGCCTCTTTGGTCTTATTTTTACCTTTCCATTTAACCTTGGTTATACCTTCTTTAATTTGAGGTTTTAATTTACCATCATAATCCGTGGTCATCTCAAACCAATAGGTGATTTTAATTTTATAGCGTCCGTTACGCTTAAAAATATGGTAGGTCGTAGGTAAAGGTTTGGTTATTTTTAAGTTTTTAACCTTTGTCTCCTCTTCTACTTCCCTTATGGCGGTCTCTTCGATACTCTCTCCTTTTTCTATTTTTCCCTTTGGAAGATCCCATTTATTATTTCTGTAAATGAATAGTATTTCTTTTTTATCATTGTAAACCTTACCGCCACCAGCTATAACATTTGGTAGGTGTTTTAAGAATTTTTTCAAAAGTTTGTCTTCATTCTTATGGATTAAGAATACACCTTCAAGATCTGTACGATTGAGCTTTCTAATTATTCTTGGAAGATTAACAGAACCTAACTTATAGGTCTTAAATCCTTCTGTAGGTTGCGGATTTGTCGTTAAATAAATCGGCTTGTTGCCGACATAGATAGTGTACATAAGATAGTAAGTACTATTAAATTGATAGTTATAAATTTATTGAATTTTACCTTAAGTCGATAATGTTAAAAATTAATTGATTGTAAAATTATCACAAGCTTAATTTTCATTAATTTTAGCCCATGATTTTTACTAAAGATATTGCCAAGAAAACCGCCGAATTACTACTTCAGATTAATGCTATAAAATTGCAACCTAATGACCCTTTTACTTGGGCAAGTGGTTGGAAATCTCCTATTTATTGTGACAATAGAATTGTATTGTCCTATCCGCAAATAAGAAATTACGTTAGGGAGACATTAGCAAAACAAATCGAAGATCTTTATGGAAAACCAGATGTTATTGCAGGTGTTGCCACTGGCGCAATTGGTATAGGTGCCTTAGTTGCGGAGTATCTCAACTTACCTTTTATTTATGTTAGACCAGAAGCAAAAAAACATGGTAGACAAAATCAAGTCGAAGGTCACGCTGAGAAAGGACAAACCGTAGTTATTGTAGAAGATTTAATAAGTACTGGCAAAAGTAGTCTTAATGCAGCTAAAGCCTTAAAAGAAGCGGAACTTAATATTAAAGGAATGGTCGCTATTTTCTCTTATGGTTTCGACGTTGCCAAGGAAAATTTCTCAGATGCTAACATAAATCTGAATACTTTAGGGAATTACGAAAGCCTTTTAGAACAGGCGCTCGATACAAAATATATAACACAAAAAGAATTAGAAATTCTGTCGCTTTGGAATGAAAATCCAAGCGAATGGAACGCTAATTGATATAGAACAGTTAAAACAAGATAATATTTAACGAAATGAATTTAGAATCACCTACAGCAACAATTGGAAAATCGTCAAAAGAAACATTCGAATTTTTGGCAGATGTAAAAAACTTTGAAAAGTTAATGCCAGAAAACATAAGTAAATTCGAGGTTTTGAGTGAAGACAAATTTCTATTTGCTCTAAAAGGTATGCCCGAAATTGTTCTAAAAAAGAAAAAAGCTACACCAAACTCGCAAGTGGTTTTAGGAGCTGCTGGTGGTACGTTAGACTTTGCGCTTATTGCAAATATCTCAGAAATAGATGAAAACAGTAGTGAAGTAGCACTCAACTTTAGTGGCAAATTCAATACAATGATGTCCATGATGATAAAAAGTCCAATCAAAAAGTTTTTAGAAACTTTATCGTCAAATATGCCAGAGGCCGTTTAGTAAAGTAATTGGATTTCCTTAAGGTCGAAGGTTCTTATAATATCATCCTCGAGTTTAAGTTTTAATTTACCGTCGTTAGTAATACCTACTATAAATCCCATAATGGTTTGGTCAGTAGACGTTCTAAATGTTGAAGGTTTCCCCGAACGGAACAACAGTTTTTCATATTGAGATTTTAAGTCCAAAAGCTTTCTTTTTTCCATATCATTCAAACTTATTTGAATAGCCTTGAGAACATGATGTAATATCTCATCTTTGTCATAGACTATACCTGTGATCAAATGCAGTGAAGAGGCATGTGGCAGATTATCAAAAAACTTCTGGTTAATGTTCAGTCCAATACCAATTACAGATCCCAAAAGCGAGTTCTTTTGTATGACATTTTCAATAAGTATTCCGGCAATCTTCTTGTTTTCTGCCAAAATGTCGTTAGGCCATTTAATTTTAATTTTTGGTATGTGTAGTTCTTTTAATGCTTTCACTATACCTAAAGTCACAGCCATACTAATGTAAAACTGATCTTCAACTTTAAAAGCTGACACGTCCTTAAACACACTAAATGTAAGGTTTTTGTTGGCCTCGGATTGCCATAAAGTACCCATTTGACCACGACCTTGTGTTTGTTGCTCAGTAACCACAACTGTAAAATCTTCTGGCTTATGCTTTAAGCAATACTCCTTGAGATAGGTATTTGTGGATTCAGTGGCATTAAGTTTGATTATATGCATTAAAAGACAACAGTTTGTTTTAGGGTTTTCTTATGACAAATGAAGCAAAGAAGAACTAAAAAAGTAATAACTTTGCATAAATTTAAAACATTTGAATGACGAAACGAAATAGTAATGCAGATCTACTAATAACAACTATAATAAGTGGAATCGAAGAGGTAAAGGGTAAGGAGATTACGTTGTTAGACTTAAGAGAAATAGAAAATACTGTTTGCGATTATTTTATCATTTGCGAAGGAACTTCAAATACACAAGTAAATGCAATCGTAAATTCCATACAAAAACAAGTAAGTAAGACAATAAAAGATAAGCCATGGCATGTTGAAGGAACCGATAATGCCGAGTGGATTCTTATGGATTATGTAAACGTTGTTGTTCATGTGTTCCAAAAACATATCCGAGATTACTATGATATAGAAAGTCTTTGGGGCGATGCAAAAACAACACAAATAGAAACAAGTTTATAAATAAAATATTACCGCTGTGGCGGAAAAAAATGGCAAACGAAAATAAAAACCTAAATAAAAAACCTAAAGTAAGTCCATATTGGATTTATGGAGTCATCTTAGCGATATTTATAGGACTACAATTATTTGGAGGCAGTGCCTTTGGAGGTTCGAGTGGAAAAGAAATTACACCAAGTGAATTTTTTAGTTATTTAGAAGATGGTGATGTCGAAAAAGTAACCGTAATAAACGAGCGCGTTGCAAGAGTTTATCTTACCACTGATGCCGAACGAAAAGAAAAGCATAAAAATACAGTAGCAAAAGGATTTTTAGCCTCTGGAGATATTCCAAACTACAGATTTGAATTTGGTGATTTAAAGCTTTTCCAAGAGCAAACAGATGCAATTAAAACAGGTAAAAATCTTGACGTCACAGTACAGTTCAAAACAGAAAGTAATGCCTTTGGGGACTTTTTGATTTCGCTTTTACCGTTTATCCTGCTTATTGGAGTTTGGATTTTTATCATGAGGCGTATGTCTGGTGGTGCAGGTGGTGGCGCTGGAGGTCAGATTTTTAATATCGGAAAATCAAAAGCAAAACTGTTTGATGAAAAAACAGATACAAAAACTTCTTTTAAAGATGTAGCAGGATTAGAAGGTGCAAAAGAAGAGGTTCAGGAGATTGTAGATTTCTTAAAATTCCCAGAAAAATACACTTCACTTGGAGGTAAAATTCCAAAAGGAGCGTTATTAGTTGGACCTCCAGGAACAGGTAAAACTTTATTAGCAAAGGCCGTTGCAGGTGAAGCTAAAGTGCCTTTCTTCTCACTATCAGGTTCAGACTTCGTAGAGATGTTTGTTGGTGTAGGTGCATCGCGAGTGAGAGATTTGTTTAAGCAAGCAAAAGAAAAATCACCATCAATTATTTTCATTGATGAAATTGATGCAATTGGGCGCGCAAGAGGAAAAAATAATTTTTCAGGTTCTAATGATGAGCGCGAAAATACACTGAATCAATTACTTACAGAAATGGACGGTTTTGGATCAAACACAAACGTAATTGTATTGGCAGCAACTAACAGAGCTGACGTATTAGATAGCGCACTTATGCGTGCTGGACGTTTTGATAGACAGATCTATGTAGACCTACCAGATGTTAGAGAACGTAAGGAAATTTTCGAAGTTCACCTAAGACCATTAAAGAAAGAAGAGACATTAGATGTCGATTTCTTGGCAAAGCAGACACCTGGTTTTTCTGGTGCCGATATAGCTAACGTTTGTAATGAGGCTGCCTTAATTGCAGCAAGAAATGGTAAGAAAGCTGTCAACAAGCAAGACTTTTTAGATGCCGTCGATCGTATCGTTGGAGGATTAGAAAAGAAGAATAAAATTATTACACCAGAAGAAAAACGTGCAGTTGCTTTTCACGAAGCTGGTCATGCTACTGTTAGTTGGATGTTAGAACATGCAGCTCCTTTAGTAAAAGTTACGATTGTTCCAAGAGGACGTTCATTAGGTGCAGCTTGGTATCTACCCGAAGAACGTTTAATTGTAAGACCAGAACAAATGTTGGATGAGATGTGTGCAACAATGGGTGGACGTGCTGCGGAGAAAGTGATATTCGACAAAATATCTACAGGTGCCCTAAGCGACTTAGAAAAAGTAACGAAACAAGCTCGTGCCATGGTTACAGTTTATGGATTGAGTGACAAGGTTGGTAATGTTACATATTACGATTCTTCTGGTCAATCTGAATATGGTTTTACAAAACCATACAGTGAAGAAACGGCTGTTTTAATAGACAAAGAAATTTCAGATATTATTGAAGAGCAGTACCAACGTGCCATAACTATCTTGGAGGAAAATAAAGATAAACTTACAGAACTTGCAGAAGTATTATTAGAAAAAGAAGTTATCTTTAAAGATAATCTAGAGAAGATTTTCGGTAAACGACGATTTGATAAATCTTCATCAACATTTAATGAAAATGAAGTAAATACTGAGGAGGAAGAATAGGAAGTTCAAAACATACAAATAGCGAAAAAACTTAAATTGACTTAAAGTTGGTTTAAGTTTTTTTTATATTTGAGACATTGTGACAAACAACGCGTAGAACCCCGTATTTGCAAATGAGTTTATTCAGAAAAATCTTTGGAGGAAAATCTAAAAGTTCCGAAGAGAAAGTTCCTATTGAAGAACGTAGCAAATACATGCCAGACATCAAACTTCCTGTAGATGAGAAATTTACCTTAAACTTCAATAAAAATGGTGGCAAATTCTTGTATTGTGAAAATATTGATGAAGTAAATAAAAGTTTAGAAAACATCTTAGATGAGAATAAATGGAATGATAAAAAAGTATTCCTTTTTAATGATCATCTTAAAGAGTTGTTCAAGTCTTTTGATTTAAAAGACACTATAAAACCCTTAGACGGCACTTACTTTTTTACTACCTGCGAAAGTCTGGTTGCTGATGATGGTTCTATATTAATTTCATCAAATCAAATTGCTGAAAAGAAGCTAAAAGAATTACCTACTAATTTTATTGTTTATGCAACTACGAGCCAAATTGTAGAAAATATTGGTGAAGGATTAAAGGCGATCAAGAAAAGAAATAGATCAAAAATCCCTACAAATATTACAACAATTAAGCACTTTAAAACAGACGTAGATAAAGACTTTTTATCCTATGGAAGTAGTGCTAAGAATTTATATTTGCTCCTTTTAGAAGATTTATAGATGAAGGAACTATTTACGCGTGGAATATCTGGACTTATCTACGTATTACTACTCATTTTTTCAATGTATTGGCCGACATCCTTGTTAATTATTATTGGAGTCTTCGGTGTTATTTCCTTGATTGAATTAGTTAAACTTATAAAATTACGATCCTTTTATATTCCAATAGTAATATTCTTAATCATGTATTTTGGATTTTGGTATTGGTGTCTAATATATCAATCTGCACAGGGAACAAACGAAGCTATTCAGATATTACTTGTACTTACAATCTTTGTAAATCTTATCCTTATTAAGGATTTATTTACCACCAATAAGATTCCACTGTTCGAGTCCAAACGCTACATTGTTACGACCTTCTATTTAACGAGCGGTTTTGTTTTTATGTTATTGACCGCGAACTATCTTAATAGCTTCACTCCTTATTTACTCCTTGGAGCCTTTTTATTAGTCTGGGTAAATGACAGCTTTGCTTACTTAGTCGGAAAGAACTTTGGGAAGCAAAAATTATTTCCACAAATTTCACCAAAAAAGACCGTTGAAGGATTTCTTGGAGGATTATTCTTTGCGTGTATTTCAAGTTATTTTATTGCAAAATATATAGGGATTTTAAATTTTACAAATTGGCTTATAATGGCTATAATTGTGAGTGTTTTTGGGACTTTAGGCGATTTAATAGAATCTAAATTTAAAAGGCAAGCTCAAGTAAAAGATAGTGGCGTAATAATGCCAGGTCATGGTGGTTTATTAGACCGATTAGATAGTATTATCTTTGCATCACCATTTATATATTTATTCTTAAGAATTTTAACCTATGTTTCATAAAGAAGGTCATAAAATAATACTGGTATCGCTTTTCATTGTTGTTGGATTAATTTTTATTATTGATGCTACAATAACAGTAGAGTGGCTAAGAAAAGGACTAATGTTAGTAGTATTAGTATTTTTCGTATTAATACTTCAATTTTTCAGAAATCCTAAACGACATACTCATCCAAACGAAAATCACGCTTTATCACCAGTGGATGGAAAAGTTGTTGTGATCGAAGAAGTTTTTGAAAAAGAAGTTTTTAAGGACAAGCGTATTCAGGTATCTGTTTTTATGTCGCCTTTAAATGTTCATGTAACGCGTTACCCTATTGCGGGAAAAGTGAGTTTTAGCAAATACCATCCAGGAAAATATTTAGTGGCATGGCATCCTAAGGCAAGTGAAGAAAATGAACGTACTACAGTTGTTGTAGAAAACAATACATTTGGAAAAGTACTTTACAGACAAATTGCTGGTGCTTTGGCTAAGCGAATCGTGAATTACGCCAAATCTGAGGATGTTGTACAACAAGGAGCAGATTCTGGTTTTATAAAATTCGGGTCTCGAGTAGATTTGTTTTTACCATTAGATGCCGACATTAAAGTTGAATTAAACCAAAAGGTCAAAGGTGGAGAATCTGTTATCGCAGAAAAGTCATGAGCAAAACACAGTTAGATATTGATTTTGAAGATGCTGTAAATCGAGTCAATAGCCATACTGAACCATTTCCTGCTGATTTGCTATTACGCATATATGCATACTATAAAAAGGCTACAAACGATTACGGAAGACCAAGTAGTCGCAAGCAAATTATAAACGCCTTTAAAACTAATGCGCTTTTTCAAATACAAAATATCACTGAAGAAGAAGCAAAAGAAAAATATATTGAATTAGTTAATAATTACTTTTTATATAGAAAGTAATTAATCTCTAACCAAAGGCATTGTAGAGCAACGCAACAAGCCTTCTTGTTTTGCTATTTCAGCATAAGGAACTTCTTTTACCGTAAACCCATTTTTTCTTAGCCAGGTATTTAGTCTAGTGAAGTTTTTCTCAGAAATAATTACATCTTCCGAAATCGAAAAGATATTGCTATTCATGTTATACATTTCTTCTTTGTCAATTTCGAATACATTTTCCTCTCCAAAAAAGTCAACTAACCATTGGTATTCTTCCTCAATTAAAAAACCGTTTTTATGTATTATGGCTTTATCTTTACCAATAGGCTGAAAACAACAATCAAGGTGCAAGGCATTTTCTTTTGGATCTGTATTAGACTTGCGTAGTTCGAAGCTCTTAATAATCTTTTTAGGAAATAATTCTTGTATAGCCTCAACAGCCGCTTTATTTGTTCTTGCTGTAATAAAATCTGGATAGTCTTCTGCAGTGTAAGTACCGATAAAAACATAATCGTTCCAAGGCATCACATCACCACCTTCGACGTGACATTCTTCTGGTAAACGAATACGATTTTCTTTTTCAACTTGGCTCCAAACGTGTTCTATCGCATCAATTTCACGTTCTCTATCTGGTAAAATATTAGCGATGATAATCTTATCTTCTATTACAAATGAAATGTCTCTGGAAAAAATTTGATTATAATCTTCTATAATTTCAGGTCTATAAACCTCTACATCATATTTTTTCAATACAGCTGCAACAGCTTCCATTTCCTTAACCATATCTTCTTCAATAGGATAGATTCCGGCAAGGACGTGTTCTCTACTTTTAGGGTCATAACAGTCCTCTACTTTTGGTGTTGGTCCGTTACTTTTTGCAGTACCTAAAATTACTGCCCTTAATCGCGACGTTTCGTTCTTAATATTAAGTTTCATTATAGCTTATGCCTTATAGAAAAGATCTGGTTAATAGAAGGATTTAATAATAAAGGCCTCATAGTAATTATGAAGCCTTTGTTACTTTATCTATTTTGAATAGGCGTAAATCCTCTCAAGTTTTCGCCAATATATAATTGTCTTGGACGACCAATTGGTTCTTTGCGTAAACGCATTTCTCTCCATTGCGCTATCCAACCTGGTAGACGACCAAGTGCAAACATTACCGTAAACATTTCTACAGGAATTCCCATAGCTCTGTATATGATTCCAGAATAAAAGTCTACATTAGGATATAACTTTCTGTCAACGAAGTATGGGTCACTAAGAGCCTCTTTCTCTAAACCTTTTGCTATGTCAAGAATTGGATCTTCAACTCCTAAATCTGCCAACACCTCATCGGCAGCCTTTTTTATAATTCTCGCTCTTGGATCAAAATTTTTGTAAACACGGTGACCAAATCCCATTAATCTAAATGGATCACTCTTATCCTTGGCTTTTGCCATATATTTTTTGGTGTCTTCACCATCTTCTTTAATAGCTTCAAGCATCTCCAAAACAGCTTGGTTAGCACCACCGTGTAATGGACCCCAAAGAGCAGATATTCCTGCAGATAATGAGGCAAATAATCCAGCATGAGCAGAACCTACGATACGAACAGTAGATGTTGAACAGTTTTGTTCATGATCTGCATGTAATATTAGTAATTTGTCTAATGCATTTACTAAAATTTTATTTTGATTATAATCCTCATTAGGCTTTTTGAACATCATGTGTAATACATTCTCTACGTAACCTAACTTGCGAGAACCATAATCAAGCGGCAATCCTTGCTTCTTACGCATTGTCCATGCCACTAAAACTGGGAATTTACCCATAATTCTAACAATAGCATTATACATATCTTCCTCAGAATCTACATTTACACAAGAAGGATTAAATGCGGTCAACGCAGATGTCAAAGATGATATTACACCCATTGGATGCGCATTCTTTGGAAATGCATCTATAATCTTCTTAACATCATCATCAACAATACAATTATCAAGAATATCGTTATAAAATTTATCTAATTGATCCAGTGTTGGTAATTCACTAAAAATTAGCAGGTATGCCACTTCTAAGAAGTCTGCTTTTTCAGCAAGTTCTTCAATAGAGTATCCACGATATCTTAATACACCTTCTTCGCCATTTAAAAAAGTTATTGCACTAGCACAACTTCCTGTATTTTTATAGCCTGGATCAATTGTAGTAATACCTTTTGTAACTCCTCTTAAGGTTTTTATATCAATAGCAACTTCATTTTCAGTTCCTGTTATTAAAGGAAATTCATGTTTTTCGCCATTAATTTCTAATATCGCTTTGTCTGACATATATCTCTTGATTTAACTTGTTTTTGTAAGGATTACAAAATTACAAATTCTACAACGATTTCGTGATGATATTTAAAATCGTTTTAACATTTTAATCTGAACGGAATACCCAAACAAAAAAGGCGACTATCTGCATTAGATAATCGCCTTTAGAATTAATTTTATTTTCTGCTTTTAGCTTATTTTAAAAGCCTTTTCTTGAGGGAAATAGGCAACACTTCCTAATTCTTCCTCTATTCTTAGTAATTGATTATACTTAGCCATACGGTCACTACGCGAAGCAGATCCTGTTTTTATTTGACCCGTATTTAAAGCAACAGCCAAATCTGCGATAGTATTATCTTCAGTTTCACCAGAACGGTGTGACATAACAGAAGTGTATCCAGCATTATGAGCCATATTTACAGCAGCAATAGTTTCAGTTAGAGTTCCGATTTGATTTACTTTAATCAAAATTGAATTTGCTATTCCTTCTGAAATTCCTCTTCCTAAGCGTTCTACATTAGTAACGAATAAATCGTCACCAACTAATTGTACTTTATCTCCAATTTTCTCAGTAAGATATTTCCATCCTTCCCAATCATTTTCATCCATCCCGTCTTCTATAGATATAATCGGATATTTATCTGCCAACTCAGCTAAATAATCTGCTTGCTCTTGGCTTGTTCTTACCTTACCTGATTCACCTTCAAAAATTGAATAGTCATACTTTCCATCTTTATAGAATTCTGCAGAGGCACAATCTAAAGCGATCATAACATCATCGCCTAATGAAAAACCAGCATTTGAAACAGCTTTAGCTATTGTTTCTAATGCATCCTCAGTTCCGCCTGCTAAGTTTGGTGCAAATCCACCTTCATCTCCTACAGCCGTACTTAAATTTCTATCATGTAATACTTTCTTTAGGTGATGGAAAATCTCCGTTCCCATTTGCATAGCATAAGTAAAGTCTTTGGCTTTTACCGGCATTACCATAAACTCCTGAAATGCGATTGGCGCATCTGAGTGCGAACCACCATTAATAATGTTCATCATAGGAACAGGTAATGTATTCGCAGAAACACCACCTACATAGCGGTACAATGGCATATCTAATTCATTAGCTGCCGCTTTAGCAACTGCTAACGACACACCTAAAATTGCATTTGCTCCTAATTTAGATTTGTTTGATGTCCCATCTAAATCTATCATTAACTGGTCGATCTGGTTTTGTTCAAAAACAGAAACACCTAATAACTCTTGAGCTATTATAGAATTTACATTATCAACAGCTTTAGATACACCTTTACCCATATAGCTATCTCCACCATCTCTAAGCTCTACAGCTTCGTGCTCACCTGTTGATGCTCCTGAAGGCACTGCCGCACGTCCCATAACTCCGTTTTCAGTAACAACATCTACCTCAACGGTTGGATTACCTCTACTATCTAAAATCTGTCTTGCGTGAATGTTAATTATAATGCTCATTTCTAAAAGTTTCAAGTTTATATTCAGTGTTCAAATTTAATAATTGTAATGCATACAATTAAGCCTTCAACAAAGTATTCGTATAATTAAATACGAAATGGTTTGCGAAATAAAAAAAAGCAACAGAATTGAAATTCTATTGCTTTTTCTCTGAGGTTTTAGTTCTTTAAATTATCAATAAATTGATCAAAAAGATAAGTCGAATCGTTTGGTCCTGGACTTGCCTCTGGATGGTATTGTACCGAGAATACCTTTTTCCCCTTTAAACGTATTCCAGCAACAGTATCATCATTGAGATGCATATGTGTTATTTCGACATCTGGATGTGCTTCAGTTTCTTCCCTATTAATTGCGAATCCATGATTTTGGGAAGTGATTTCACCTTTACCAGTCAACATGTTTTTTACTGGATGATTAATGCCTCTATGTCCATTATGCATTTTGTATGTAGAAATGCCGTTTGCTAAGGCAATAACTTGATGCCCTAGGCAAATGCCAAATAATGGTTTATCTCTTGCAATAATCTCCTTTGCCACAGCCTGAGCCTCTACTAAAGGTTCTGGATCACCAGGACCATTAGATAAGAAATATCCGTCTGGATTAAAGGCTTCTAAATCTTCAAACTTTGAATTATATGGAAACACTTTTATGTAAGCATCTCTTTGCGCCAAACTTCTTAAAATATTTCTCTTAATACCAATATCAAGCGCAGCTATTTTATAAGTAGCATTTTCATCTCCAAAATAATATGGTTCTTTAGTAGATACTTTTGATGCCAACTCTAAACCGTTCATGTTTGGTTGTTCTGCCAATTGTGCCTTTAATACTTCAATATTATCAACTTCAGTAGAGATTACCGCATTCATTGCTCCATTATCTCTAATATAACTTACAAGTGCACGTGTATCTACATCTGAAATTGCTAATGTATTATGATCTTTGAAGTAATCTTCTAATGATTTATCTCCTCCAGGTCTTGAATACTCAAAGCTAAAATTACGACAGATTAATCCAGCGATTTTAACGGTATCAGATTCGTTCTCTGCTTCTTTGGTTCCGTAATTACCGATATGGGCATTTGTTGTTACCATTAATTGACCAAAGTATGAAGGATCAGTAAAAATTTCCTGATAGCCTGTTGTTCCAGTATTAAAACATACCTCACCAAAGGCTGTTCCTTCTGTACCGATAGACTTTCCATAGAAAATGGTTCCGTCTGCAAGTAGAATTAGGGCTTTTTTTCTTTGTTTGTATTTCATAATCCGGTAGTTATTTTGCAAAAATCCAAAAAAAAAGGATAAACTTAAAAAGTCTATCCTTTATATTTATTAATCGTTATTAACATCGATTCTATTCTTCTTCGTTAGTAGCTTGTGTTTCTACTGGCAGTGTAGTTGTTGCCTTCTTACCACCTCTTCTACTTCTACGAGTTGTTTTCTTAGCAGGTTTCCCAGCGTTATATAACTCGTTATAATCTACTAACTCAATCATTGCCATATCGGCGTTATCACCAAGACGATTACCTAATTTAATAATACGCGTGTAACCACCTGGACGATCACCAACTTTTGCAGCAACATCTCTAAATAATTCTGCAACCGCTTCTTTTTGTCTTAATTTAGAAAATACAACACGTCTGTTGTGAGTAGTATCTTCTTTTGACTTTGTGATCATTGGCTCAACAAACTGCTTAAGAGCTTTTGCCTTAGCAACAGTAGTATTGATACGCTTATGCTCGATTAAAGAACATGCCATATTTGCTAACATAGCTTTTCTGTGAGCTGTCTTACGACCTAAATGATTGAATTTTTTTCCGTGTCTCATGACTTTTGTTTTATCATCTTGCTACCAAACTCAATTTTTGAGGAGCAAAATATGATTAATAATTATAATTAGTCTTTATCTAATTTGTATTTAGTTAAATCCATTCCGAAGTTAAGTCCCTTAACATTCACTAATTCTTCCAGCTCAGTTAAAGATTTCTTACCGAAGTTTCGGAACTTCATTAAATCGTTTTTGTTGAAAGATACTAAATCACCTAATGTATCAACTTCTGCAGCTTTTAAACAGTTAAGTGCACGAACAGATAAGTCCATATCTACTAACTTAGTTTTAAGTAACTGTCTCATGTGAAGTGATTCTTCATCATAAGTTTCAGTTTGAGCAATCTCATCTGCCTCTAAAGTGATACGCTCATCAGAGAATAACATGAAGTGGTGGATTAAGATCTTAGCTGCTTCAGTTAAAGCATCTTTTGGATGAATAGATCCATCAGTGATGATTTCGAAAACTAATTTTTCGTAATCTGTTTTTTGCTCTACACGGAAGTTTTCAATTCCGTATTTCACATTTTTGATTGGTGTGTAGATTGAATCTGTAAAGATTGTACCTATTGGTGCAGAAGATTTTTTGTTCTCTTCAGCAGGTACATAACCTCTACCTTTTTCAATCGTGATCTCCATATTGATATTTACCTTAGGATCTAAATTACAGATAACCAAATCTGTATTTAAAACTTGGAAACCTGAGATAAATTTCTGGAAATCTCCTGCAGTAATTTGGTCTTGACCAGAAATAGAAATAGTAACTGTTTCATTATCTACTTCGTCAATCTGACGCTTAAAGTTAACTTGCTTTAAGTTTAAGATCATTTCTGTAACATCTTCTACGACACCGGCGATTGTAGAAAATTCGTGATCTACACCTTCGATTCGTACTGATGTAATTGCAAAACCTTCTAAAGACGATAATAAAACACGTCTTAAAGCATTACCAACTGTTAAACCGTAACCTGGCTCTAATGGTCTGAACTCGAATTTACCTTCTAACTCATTAGAGTCGATCATAATTACCTTATCAGGTTTTTGAAAATTTAAAATTGCCATATTGTTTTCTTCGTTTTAATTGTTGTTTGGTTGCGCGGTTTTGAAGTTTGAAGAAGACTAAAAAACCCTTTGGCCAAACACCAATGATTAATTTTTTATTTAGAGTACAATTCGACGATGAACTGCTCATTGATTTGCTCTGGTATTTGAATACGAGCAGGAACAGAAACGTATGTACCTTCTTTGGTATCGTTATTGAATGTTATCCACTCATAAACGTTACTGGAGTTTGCTAAAGAATTTGTAATTGCTTCTAAAGACTTAGACTTTTCTCTTACACCTACAACATCACCAGCTTTTAATTGATAAGAAGGAATATTTACCTTTTCACCATTTACTGTAATGTGTCTGTGAGATACTAATTGACGTGCTCCACTACGAGTAGGCGCTATACCCATTCTGTAAACAACGTTATCTAAACGTGACTCACATAATTGAAGTAAAACCTCACCTGTAATACCTTGAGCAGCTGTTGCTCTTTTGAACATGTTTCTAAATTGACGCTCTAAGATTCCGTAAGTGTACTTAGCTTTTTGCTTTTCTGCTAATTGGATAGCGTATTCAGATTTTTTACCACGACGACGGTTATTACCGTGTTGTCCTGGAGGATAATTTCTTTTTTCGAAAGCTTTATCATCTCCGAAAATAGCTTGCCCGAACTTACGAGCGATTTTAGTTTTAGGACCAGTATATCTTGCCATTTCTAATTTGTTTTGAGAGTAATATAAAATTAAGGTCTTAAGCTTATCCTTCTATATCGTTAGTCTCTCGTTGATACTTGTTTTAATTTTTCAGTGTGCAAAAATACATAAAAAGTTAATATCAAACGCATTAGATTTGATATTAACTCCTTTATATTTTAATAATTATACGCGACGTCTCTTTGGAGGACGACAACCGTTATGTGGTAAAGGTGTTACATCGATGATTTCTGTAACTTCAATTCCTGCATTATGGATAGATCTGATTGCAGATTCTCTGCCATTTCCAGGACCTTTTACATATACTTTTACTTTCTTTAAGCCAGCTTCTTTAGCAACTCCAGCAGCATCTTCAGCAGCTAATTGAGCAGCGTAAGGTGTGTTCTTTTTAGATCCACGGAATCCCATTTTACCAGCAGATGACCAAGAAATTACGTCACCTTTTTTATTTGTTAAAGAGATGATGATGTTATTAAAAGATGCTGTTACGTGCGCTTCTCCTATTGCATCAACAATTACTTTACGTTTTTTTGTACTTGACTTTGCCATTATATTATTAGTTTTTAGTTTTAGTTAATAGTCGCTAGAATCCTAAACCTTTAAAATTTCAAACAGATTCCTTCCAACGTCTAAAGACTAAAGACTATTATTACTTAGTTACTTTCTTTTTGTTAGCAACTGTTTTTCTTCTTCCTTTTCTTGTACGAGAGTTGTTCTTAGTTCGCTGACCTCTTAATGGTAAACCAGCTCTATGACGAATACCTCTGTAACATCCGATATCCATTAATCGCTTAATGTTTAACTGAGTTTCAGAACGTAATTCTCCTTCGATTTTGTAAGTACCTACAGCCTCACGAATAGCACCGATTTGATCATCTGACCAATCCTGTACTTTTGTGCTTTCATCAACCTTAGCAGTTTCTAAGATTTCTTTAGCACGACTTCTACCTATTCCATAGATATAAGTCAGAGATACAACACCTCTTTTTTGTTTTGGTATATCTACACCTGCAATTCTTGCCATTTTTGTTTTAGTTTATTGTTAGTTGTTAGAATCCTAAACCTTTCGATTTCGAACAGATTCATTTCAGTCTAATAACTAATACGTTTTTATTATCCTTGTCTTTGTTTGAATCTTGGATTCTTCTTGTTGATTACGTAAAGTCTTCCTTTACGACGTACCAATTTACAATCGGCACTTCTCTTCTTAACTGATGCTCTTACTTTCATCTTAATTAGTATCTATAAGTTATACGAGCCTTAGTTAAATCGTAAGGACTCATTTCTAATTTTACTTTATCACCTGGTAATAATTTAATGTAATGCATACGCATTTTACCAGATATATGTGCAGTCACAATATGACCATTTTCTAATTCTACACGGAACATTGCATTAGATAATGCTTCTCTTATTGTTCCGTCTTGTTCTATTGCTGCTTGTTTTGCCATAATGAAAATTGTTATGCTACTGCTTTTCTATTTTTACCAGATTTCATTAAGCCATCATAATGCTTGTTT
>CBFHYD010000005.1:0-42407 GCA_965659975.1 Winogradskyella sp.
CATCATTTCTTTGAATGCTTCATCTTCATTAAACGCCTTGTTCGTGTTTGGAGCGTTATTGTCATTTAAGTCTTTGAATAATTCTTCAATCTCAGGTTCAACTTCAGTTTGGACTTCGTAGAACGTTTCTGAAAGTAGTATTTCATTTTGTGTGATATGAAAACTGAACAAGGAAAATGTTACAATACTTGTAATAAGGCTTGTAATTATAAGAGCTTTATATTTTCCAATTGACTACATTCAGTATGATAAACAAAAATCGATCCTATTCTATATACGGATTAAACGAAAGTAAAGTTTATCCAAAACTCGGTATAGTTTCAATGAAGGCTTCCGGTGTTAACGCGTCTTCAACCTTAAAATTTCCAATGCGAGTACGTCTCAAAGCAGATAGATGTGCTCCAGAGTCTAATGCCTTTCCGAAATCATTTGCTAAGGAACGTATATAAGTGCCTTTGCTGCATATAACTCGAAATTCTAAAGTATTTACATCTATTTTGGTAATCTCAAATTCTGAAATTTCCACTTCTCGTGATTTAATCTCAACATCTTCACCCTTGCGAGCAAACTCATACAAGCGCTTTCCATCTTTTTTTATAGCCGAGAAAACTGGCGGATACTGCTGAATTTTACCAATAAATTTTTCGGTTGCACCATGGATTAGAGAATCTGAAATGTGTTCTGTTGGGAAATGCTCATTAATCTCGGTTTCCAAATCGTAAGAAGGTGTTGTGCTACCTAAAACAAAAGTGCCTGTATATTCTTTTTCTTGACCTTGAAACGTATTGATTTGCTTGGTCATTTTACCCGTACAAATAACAAGAAGTCCAGTAGCTAATGGATCCAATGTACCTGCGTGGCCAACTTTTATTTTTTTGATATCATAAGCTTTACGGATGGCCCAACGCAATTTATTAACAGCTTGAAATGATGTCCATTCCAAAGGTTTATCAATGAGTAAAACTTGTCCGTTTTTAAAGTCGTCTGCAGTTTTCATCTTAGCCATTAATTAATGAAAAACCGATTGCAATTAAACCTACAATTACGCAGTAAATAGCAAAGTAGGATAGCTTACTTTTTTTGACCAAACTAATCATCCATGTGCATGCAAATAAACCTGCTACAAATGCCGCTACAAAACCTATACTAAGTGTTGTGAAGTTTGTCGCGTCGTATGATAATTCACCACCTAAAATATCCTTTGCAATTTTCCCAAAAATCAATGGTACAACCATCAAAAATGAGAATCGTGCGGCTTTTGTTTTATCATTTCCTAATAAAACAGAAGTTGATATTGTAGCACCAGAACGCGAAATGCCTGGTAACATGGCTACGGCTTGTGAGATACCAATTATAAACGCATTACTAAAGCTCACTTTTTTGTTTGTGTCTTTGGCTTTGTCTGCTAAAAATAATAGTAGAGCAGTAACAATTAGCATACAACCAACGAGCATCATTTTTCCGCCAAAAAGCTGTTCGAGTTGTTCTTCAAAAAATAAACCTACAATTACGGCAGGAATCATTGATACTCCAATTTTTAAAGCAAATTGTAGGTCTTCATTCCATTGAAATTTAAATATTCCTTTTAGTAACGAAAGTATGTCCTTCCTGAAAACCACAATCGTACTTAATGCTGTGGCAAAATGAAGAACAACGGTAAATAATAAACTCTCTTTGGGAACGGAATTGTCTCCTAAGATGGCTTTTCCCAATTCCAAATGCCCGCTTGATGAGACCGGTAAGAATTCGGTTAGTCCTTGAATAATTCCTAAAAGAATAGCATCGATAGTATCCATAGATGGCAAATATCAACTATCAACAATCAAAATGCAAGAAAGTGAATAGAAAGAAAATCTAAGATTTAGATTCTTTATCCGGATTCAAAAGAATAGCATAAACTTGAATTCCAAACCCAATTAAAACCAAAGTTGGTGCTAAACGAATACGTCTCCAATGAAAGATGGATTCGTCAAAAACATTTGGGTCATCACTACCGCCACCAGACATCATTATAAAGCCAACGGCAACAAAAGCTAATCCTATGAATAGCCATTTGTAGTTTCGTTTACCAAAAATAAAATTAGACTTAGAAGCGTCTTTTCGTTTTTTCTCGCCCATTGTATTCGTTATAGCTTGTGCAAAATAAAACTATTATTTTAATAAGAGTTGTTAAGAGTATTAAAAAATGCCCGATACCAAATTGATATCGGGCATTTTCTAAATTGACTTTAGATCTATTCTATTGTTTTGTTGTAATGTTCTTTTGCAATTTGTCTTTTATCAATTTCTTTTTGCTCATTGTAAGCATTAGAAAACACAAATACCAATATCCCTACAAGAAATAGACCTACAAAAAATATACGATTCATAATCAAAGATTTTAAAAGATTAAACTTCGTCTTTGGTTGGCGTATAATTATTTCATAGAGTTCAATTAGGTTATAAGAATAACTCAATGTTTAGTCCATTATTTTAGAATGAATGATAAAATTGTGTTAAACTTTAAAACAGAATCTAATAGTAGAGTTGATCAGTTTTTAAGTTCAAGAAGCGTTGTGTAGCAATAAAAGTACTTATCCAAGTAATGATAATTCCTAACACAAAAATGCCAATAAAAAGTGCAATAATAGGTAGGGTGTTTTCTAAAAGTCTCAATTCCAAAAATGTGATGTCAGAGTAATACAAAACCACTGCCATTCCGATTAGTGCAAGCACAGCTCCAATGATTCCCAGTTTTACACTTTGCCAAATAAATGGTCTTCTGATGAAACTTTTAGTGGCACCAACCATCTGCATGGTTTTTATTATAAAACGCTTGGAATACACAGCTAATCGTATAGAGCTATTAATAAGTAGCACGGCGATTAAAGTGAAAACACCACTAATAATCAAAACCCAAAGAGATATTTTTTTGACATTATCATTCATTAACTCCACCAAATCATTGTCGTAGCGAATTTCTTCAATAAAACTTTTGTCGGATAGGCTATCGCTAATTTCAGCAAGCTTTTCTGTGGTTACATAATCGGCATTGAGATAAACATCAATCGAATTTTTAAGCGGATTATACCCAACAAAATCCATGAAATCTTCGCCAGTTTCAACCTTCATATATTCTGCAGCTTCTTCTTTAGAAACGTAAACCGCTTTTTTAGAATATTCGGCAAAAGTCAAACTTTTTTGCAGTTGATTTACTTCAACTTCTTTAGCAGTATCGTTGAGGTAAATTGTCATTACAACTTGCTCTTTAAAGTGATCTGCCACTTTTTTTGAGTTAATGACTAATAGACCTAAACAACCCAACAAAAACAAGACCAATGCAATACTAATAACTACAGAAATATAAGAAGAGATTAGTTTTCGTTTTTGATACTTGTCAAAAGATGAGGCCATAAATGGATAATTGATAGGGTAAAAATAAAAAAGAATTCTATTCTTCTGAGTAATACAACGTTTAGTTTTTAATTGTGTTGCAATACCATTAAATTTGCGGCTTATTTCAAGGAATTTCGACGATGCGATACGATTTTAATCAGATTGAAAAGAAATGGCAAGACTATTGGGCCAAGAACCAAACATTTAAAGCTTCGAATAGTAGTGACAAACCTAAATACTATGTCTTAGATATGTTTCCTTATCCAAGTGGTGCAGGATTACATGTTGGTCATCCATTAGGTTACATTGCCAGTGATATATATGCACGTTACAAGCGACATAAAGGATTTAATGTATTGCATCCTCAAGGTTACGATAGTTTTGGATTACCTGCAGAGCAATATGCCATACAAACAGGTCAGCATCCGAGAGTAACAACTAAGGCGAATATAAAAACCTACCGTAGACAATTAGACCAGATTGGTTTTTCGTTTGATTGGAGTCGCGAAGTCCGCACAAGTAATCCAGAATACTACAAATGGACCCAATGGATTTTTATTCAACTTTTTGAGTCATGGTATAATAACGATACCAATAAAGCAGAATCAATTGATAGTCTTGTTGATATTTTCCAAAAAGAAGGAAATCAAACGGTAAACGCATCTTGCGATGATACTGTTGAAGTATTTTCTGCCGAAGATTGGAATGGTTTTTCTTCGGAGAAGCAACAAGATATCCTTCTAAAATATAGATTGACCTATTTGGCTGAAACGGAAGTAAACTGGTGTCCAGCCTTAGGAACGGTTTTGGCGAATGACGAAATCGTAAATGGTGTTTCCGAGCGTGGCGGACATCCTGTGGTTCGTAAAAAAATGATACAGTGGAGTATGCGTATTTCGGCCTATGCTGAGCGTTTGCTTCAAGGGTTAGAAACTATTGACTGGACAGATGCCTTAAAAGAAAGTCAACGCAATTGGATTGGTAAATCTGTTGGTTCTTCCGTGAAATTCAATTTAATTTCAAACGATACTGTCATTTCGAGCGGAGTCGAGAAATCTCAGATAGAAGTGTTTACAACACGTCCTGATACCATTTTTGGAGTAAGCTTTATGACTTTGGCTCCAGAACATGACTTAGTATCAAAAATTACTACGGCAGAACAAAAAGCTGCAGTTGATGCTTATGTAGAAGCGACGTCAAAACGAAGTGAGCGCGAGCGTATGGCAGATGTAAAAACCATCTCAGGTGTGTTTACAGGTGCTTATGCCGAGCATCCTTTTACTAAAGCACCAATTCCTATTTGGATCGGTGATTATGTTTTAGCAAGTTATGGAACTGGAGCTGTGATGGCTGTACCTTGTGGTGACCAACGCGATTATCATTTTGCAAATCATTTTGACATTTCAATTCCAAATATTTTTGATGGTGTAGATATTTCTGAAGAGGCTTTTGCATCTAAAGACAATGTAAAAATTGCCAATAGTGATTTCCTCAATGGAATGAACTACAAGAAAGCCACTAAACGAGCGATATACGAATTAGAACAAATCGGTCAAGGTCAAGGAAAAACGAATTACCGCTTAAGAGATGCAGTGTTTAGTCGTCAACGTTATTGGGGTGAACCGTTTCCGGCGTATTATGTCAACGGAATGCCACAAATGATAGATTTAGAACATCTTCCTTTAACCTTACCAGAAGTAGAGAAGTACCTACCGACAGAAGAAGGCGAACCACCATTAGGTCGCGCAGATGTTTGGGCTTGGGATACAGTTGGCAATACTATTGTTAGTAATGACAAAATTGATAATAAAACAGTTTTCCCACTTGAGCTTAACACCATGCCAGGTTGGGCAGGAAGTTCTTGGTATTTCTTCAGATATATGGAAGAAGTTGCCAATCGTGATGACAATTTTGCTACAGCGGATGCCTTAAATTACTGGGAAAATGTAGACTTATATATTGGCGGTAGCGAGCATGCTACGGGTCACTTATTGTATTCACGTTTCTGGGTAAAATTTATGCATGATCGTGGTTTTGTGGGTGTCGATGAGCCTTTTATAAAGCTTATTAACCAAGGAATGATATTGGGGACGAGTGCAATAGTTTATAGGCTTTCAGGAACCAATAAATATATATCTAAAGGTCTTATTAATGGACGTGATGTCGAAGAGATTAGAGTAGATGTCAATCTTGTCAATTCTTCGGATGAAATTGATATTGCTGCTTTAAGAAATTGGCAACCACAGTTTAAAGATGCTGAATTTGAGCTTGAAGATGGTAATTATGTTGTTGGAAGAGAGGTTGAGAAGATGTCAAAACGATGGTTTAATGTTGTCAACCCTGATAACATATGCGAACAGTATGGCGCTGATAGCTTACGCTTGTACGAAATGTTTTTAGGACCATTAGAGCAATACAAACCATGGAATACTGCTGGTATTACAGGAGTCCATAGTTTCCTTAAAAAATTATGGAAGTTGTATAATGATGATAATGGTTCTAAAATAACAGATGCCGAGCCAACAAAGGATAACTTAAAAACACTTCATAAAACCATCAAAAAAGTAGAAGAAGATATTGAGAATTTCTCTTTCAACACCTCTGTATCTACATTTATGATTGCTGTTAATGAATTAACAAAACAACAATGTACAAGTAGAGCTATACTTGAACCACTACTTATTCTAATTTCACCTTATGCGCCTCATATCGCAGAGGAATTATGGGAGCAATTAGGTAACAACCAATCTATTTCCACAGCAGCTTTCCCTCAATTTGAGGAAAGTCATTTGGTAGAAAGTAATAAGACTTATCCAATCTCTTTTAACGGTAAAACAAGATTTACTATAGATTTACCGTTAGATATGTCTAAGGACGAGATTGAGAAAGTGGTGATGGCACATGAAAAGACGCAAGAGCAATTACAAGGACGCACACCTAAAAAAGTCATCATTGTACCTGGCAAGATTGTAAATATTGTAGGCTAAAATACTATCACATGAAAACAAAGCTAAAAAGACCGTACTTTATCGATGCAATACTCTTTTTAGCTTTATTGATAAGCTCACTCTTACTTAGGTTGTTCGAAAAACCATTCAATAGCGAGGATTGGAGAAATCACCCCGAAGATCGTCACGAAATGGTCGATAATTTAATCCAATCTCAATTACTTATTGGAAACACAAAAGATGAAGTCATTAGGAGATTAGGTGAACCTTTGCAAATTGTAAATTCAGATAAAAATGGTCTCATTTATAGTATTGGTGAAGTGCCAAGTTTTTTCAATTTTAAGAATCATAGACTTTTGATTTTTTTCGAAAATGACAAAGTTGTCAAGGTAAGTTTGGCAACGGAATAATTTTCATATTCTCAGTTTAAGGGCTTCAAATTATCATATTCATAATTATTTCAAATATCTCATTTTAAGGCATTTCCTTTTCAATTTAAAATCTAAATTAGAGTCCAATTATTAATCACTTTTACTACTTCAACTGATGAAAATTGGAATCCCAAAAGAAATTAAAAACAACGAGAACCGTGTAGGAATGACGCCTGCTGGTATTTTTGAACTTACAAAACGAAATCATACTGTGTATGTACAAAAAACTGCTGGTGTCGGTAGTGGTTTTACTGATGAAGACTATCAAAACGCAGGAGCTGAGTTATTAGATACCATTCAGGATGTTTATGCAAGCAGTGATATGATTGTTAAGGTTAAAGAACCAATAGCGGAAGAATATCCCTTAATTCAATCTCACCATGTTGTTTTTACCTATTTCCATTTTGCATCGAGCGAAGCTTTAACCAAAGCCATGATTAATAGCGGAGCGGTTTGTATTGCTTACGAAACTGTAGAAGATGAGGATGGCTCATTACCATTGCTTACGCCAATGTCCGAAGTTGCTGGTCGTATGGCGATTCAGCAAGGTGCAAAATATTTAGAAAAACCCATAAAAGGCCGTGGTGTATTATTAGGTGGAGTACCAGGTGTGCCGCCAGGAAAAGTATTAGTTCTTGGTGCCGGAACTGTTGGAATTCAAGCAGCAAAAATGGCAGCAGGATTAGGCGCACATGTTACAATTATGGACATAAACATGAAGCAATTACGTTATGTCAACGATGTTATGCCAAACCATGTGGTAACAGAATTTAGTAGCGAGTATAACATTCGTCAACGTATAAAAAACCATGACCTTATCGTTGGTGGTGTGCTCATCAAAGGTGCAAAAGCCCCAAAACTGATTACCAAAGATATGCTCAAAGACATGCGTCCAGGAACTGTAATTGTAGATGTGGCTGTGGATCAAGGCGGTTGTATAGAAACCACCAAAGCAACAACTCACGAAGATCCAACTTATATAGTAGATGATGTAGTACACTATTGTGTTGCAAATATGCCAGGTGCGGTGCCTTATACATCGACATTAGCCTTGACTAACGTAACATTGCCTTATGTGATTAAACTCGCAGATAAAGGTTGGCAAAAAGCTTGCGAAAGTGATATGTCTTTGGCCAAAGGTCTTAATGTAGTCGATGGTAGAATTGTATATCAAGAAATCGCCGACGCCTTCGGTTGGGTAATGGACACTGTTTAGTCTCTTTTTTAGTACTTTAGGCTTATATATTATAAAAATGAAGTACGTATTATTTAGTTTATTATATCTTGTAATGTCTCCGCTTTTTTCACAGGAGAAAACTATTAATTTCCCTGAAGACTTTTTTGGGAGTTATAAGGGTGATTTGGTAATTCAGAATGTGAGAGGCAGCCAAACTATAGGTATGGAATTTCATATCAATAAAACAGATTCTATTGGGAAATACCAATATCAAATTGTTTATATCGCTGATGGAAAACGATAAGAACGCAATTACAATTTGATAACCAAAAATGAAGAGAAAGGCGAGTATGTTGTAGATGAAAATAATAGGATTCTCCTTTCAGCAAAACAATTCGAAAATCGACTCTACAGTGTTTTTGAAGTTCAAGGAAACCTTTTGACAACCATAGAAACATTTCACGAAGATCAAATGATTTTTGAGATTATATTCTCAAGTAAAAAGGAAGTGTCTCCTTCTGGAGATGTAAATGAAGATGTGCCAGAAGTCTTTTCTTATCCGGTTACCGTGAGTCATCGGGCAAAGCTCATAAAACAATAGTACTGACAATATTTCTTTAAATCGGTGTTGGCTTGCTTTTTGTTATATTTAAATCAGTGAATATTTAATTTATATACAGAATGACAGGATATTATATTTTAGCTGGTGTACTTTTTTTAGTGAGCTCATATGTGAGTAACAAACTCAAAAGTAAGTTTGGCTATTACTCTAAAATCCACTTGAGAAACGGTATGTCTGGAAAGGAAATTGCAGAAAAGATGCTGGCTGATAATGGGATTTATGATGTTGAGGTGATTTCAGTTCGTGGTCAATTGACAGATCATTATAACCCAAAAGATAGAACAGTAAATTTAAGTGAAGTTGTATACAATCAACGTAATGCTGCCGCAGCAGCTGTAGCAGCTCATGAGGTTGGACATGCTATACAACATGCAACAGCATACAAATGGTTAGAAATGCGTTCAGCCATTGTTCCTGCTGTAAGTATAAGCGGTAAATTATCCAATATTGTGATTATGGCTGGTCTAGTTTTGTCTGCCACAGGTAGTGCCTTTGGACTCAATATTTTTCTTTTAGGTATAATACTTTTTGCGGCCACTACGCTTTTTACAATGATAACTCTACCAGTAGAATATGATGCAAGTAACCGTGCCTTAGCTTGGCTTAAAAATAAGAATATGGTGAGTCAGCAAGAGTATAAAGGTGCCGAAGATTCTCTAAAATGGGCAGCACGCACATATTTAGTAGCTGCTTTAGG
Organism: Winogradskyella sp.; assembly: GCA_965659975.1. Taxonomy (GTDB): domain Bacteria; phylum Bacteroidota; class Bacteroidia; order Flavobacteriales; family Flavobacteriaceae; genus Winogradskyella. The sequence goes on from CBFHYD010000005.1 coordinate 9,251, forward strand.
CTCATTAGCAACGTTGTTATATTTTGTTTCAATTTACATGAATAGAAGATAATTATCTGTAAAAGCAAATTATAAATTATAGGCACAAATAAGTTGTGCCTTTTTTTGTGATCCGAATTATTAGGTCTACTTTTATAGAAATTAATCAATAATCAATATGGAAAATCAAGTACAAGGACCAATCTTAGTTGGCAATTTAGAAGACTCAAAAAAGGCAACATTTTATCGTAAAACATATACGCATGTTGCATTAGCGCTTTTGGCTTTTGCATTTTTAGAATATGTATTTATCGTCTATTTTGAAGATGCTGTGGTGTCAATTATTAATATAATGTTTGCCAACAGTTATTCTTGGCTTATTGTTTTAGGATTATTCTGGGTTGGTAGTACTATGGCAGATAAGTTGGCACATAACCCTTCACAACAAACCCAATACATGGGCTTAGGTTTATATGTCCTGTTAGAGGCAATCATCTTTTTGCCGATGATCTATTTAGCTGCGTATCATTCTACAGGAACTGAAATGCTTACCCAAGCAAGTATCATTACCCTATGTTTATTCGGTGGTCTCACAGCGACTGTTTTTATGACGAATACTAATTTTTCTTTTTTAAGGACTGGATTAGTAATCGCGAGTTTTATTGTTGTAGGACTTATAGTAGCAGGTGCACTTTTTGGTTTCAATCTTGGGCTTTGGTTTTCAGTGGCTATGGTAGTATTTGCTGGTGCAGCTATTTTATACCAAACATCAAAGGTGAAATATGAGTATACCGAAGAACAATATGTAGGAGCAGCATTAGGTATTTTCGCTGCGGTGATGTTATTGTTCTGGTATGTGCTTCAGATTTTAATGTCAAGAGATTAACGGATTCAATCTATAATAGAATAAAAAAGGCTTCAAATATTGAAGCCTTTTTTTATTTATATCTTAATCTGCCTATCAATTTGTTGTTGAAGTGAAATAAAAGTCTCAGTTCGCGAGACACCTGTTATGCTTTGAATTTCGGTATTCAGTACATGCATGAGATGCTCATTATTTTTGGCTAAAATTTTAATAAAAACACTCCATTCTCCGGTGGTGTAATGACATTCGATGACTTCTGGAACTTTCTTTAATTGTTTAACTGCTTCAGGATTACTAACTGCTTTATCTAAGTATACACCAACAAATGCCATAGTAGTATACCCCAATACTTTTGGGTTAACAATAAATTTAGAGCCAGCAAGTAATCCGGATTTTTCGAGTTTGCGAAGGCGCTGGTGAATGGCGGCACCAGAGATACCAACAGATCTTGCAATTTCTAAAATTGGAGTTCTTGCATCGGCCATGAGTGCACGTAGTATCTTTTTATCAATACCGTCTATCAATATACCCTTATCATTAATCTTCATGATTATTTCAGCTTAAAATTGAAAGCTAAAAATATGAAAAGAGTTTGAAAATGTAAGTATAGTCTTGTGAAGATTACAGATTCAATGGATTGTAGCCCAAATATTCAATATCTTTTTCTGTGAACTCGATCCCAAATTCTTTTAATTCTGAAAGAATTGGGTCGTAGACTTCCTTAGTGATTGGAATTTGAACACCGGGCGTTTTAATTTTACCATTCAGTATTGCTAATGTGGCAATAGCAACAGGTAACCCTACAGTTTTTGCCATTGCTGTATATGTTTGATCTTCTCCAAGAGCTACCATTTTAGCATCAATTTGATGACGCTTTCCATTGAGCGCATAGCCAAACTTATGATACATTACAATCATGTCTTTATCGCTATCATCCAAGGTCCAGCTATCCATCAATATTTTTTGAAGTATTTGTGCGGGTGTTGCTTTTTGTAATTCGACGCGTTTGTTGTCACTGAAAATATCAAGCTCTAAAAACTTATCCCAAACAATATCGTCTTGGTCTATTTTTAATGCATGTCTAAATTTTAACTCTACCGAATCTGTTGGACTATAAGGTAAAAATGCATTGATAAAATCACGATATGTCATGTTTTCGCTATCATCAATGGTATAACTATCATCTGTCATCCCAAGCTGAACAAAGACATTCCAGGCACGACTAAATCCTACACGCCGCATTGTGCCTCGATATAAGGTTTTCACATTATCTAAACCATAAACCGATTGGTATTTTAAAGAATCTCTATTTGCATATGCTTCGAACCTACCATAACCTTCTACATCGAGAAATTCTGTTCGTCTAAAAAGACGGTTATATGGAATGTACTTATACTGACCTTCTTGCAAAAACTTAGCCGCATCACCTTGGCCTGCAACAACCACATTTCTTGGATTCCAAGTAAATTTGTAGTTCCATAAATTATTGTCGCTCTCAGGCGCGACTAATCCACCTGTAAAGGATTCGAACAAAATCATTTTACCACCATTATCTCGAATCCTATCAATCACTTGCATGGCACTCATATGATCAATTCCAGGATCGACACCAATCTCATTCATAAAAACAAGACCTTTCGATTTTGCATCTTCGTCTAAGGCCTGCATTTCCTTACTAACATAGGATGCTGTTACCATATGTTTTCCATGCTTAATACAATCCTTAGCAACTTCAATATGAAATCTTGCTGGTAACATAGAAACGACAATATCTGATGATTGGATCGTATTTGTGCGAGACTCTGCATCAAAAACATCGAGGTGAATTATAGTTACTCCATCGTTTGGGTTAACCAATCTTTTTGCACTTTCAATATTAAGATCACCAATGGTTATATCAAGGTTTTCTTTTTTTGAGTGATCTATCAAATACTTGATTAGAAATGACGATGATTTACCTGCGCCGATGATAAGAATCTTTCGCATAATGGTTTTATATGACTAATTTTGTTAAACACGAATGTAACAAAACTTCAAAGGATTTTAAATTAATAATCTGGTTTACTTATGAACAAAACTATTCTTATTTGGGGATCAATTTTAGGTGTTTTTGGAATTGTTTTAGGAGCTTTTGCTGCTCATGGATTGGAAAAGTTAATCGATAAGGATGCAATTGAAACTTTTGAGACAGGTGTTCGTTACCAGATTTATCACGCGTTTTTTCTTTTGATATTAGGTTTTACAAATCAAATCAGTGAAAAAAATGCAAAACGTATCCTTATTTTGGTACTATTAGGTGTGCTATTCTTTTCATTTTCTATATATGGACTTGCAACCAATTCACTCACCAGCTTCGATTTTAAGTCTATTGGTTTTATTACACCAATTGGTGGTTTGTTGTTAATTCTTGCGTGGATCCTATTCTTAATTTCGGTGTTGAAAACTAAAAGACATTAACGCTTTTTATAGATTTTGTTCTAAATAAAAGTTTTAATTTTGCCAGATAACACAACAAGAAAAATATGGTGAACTCTGACCAATCTACGAAAACGATTTCGTTAGAAAAATATGGTATTAAAAATGCCAAAGTAAACTACCAATTATCTCCAGAGGAATTACAAAAAGAAGCAGTTGCCAACTATGATGGTGAAGAAACATCTAATGGTACGTTGGCTGTAAAAACTGGTGAATTTACTGGAAGATCTCCCCAAGATCGTTTTATTGTAAAAGATAAAATTACCAAAGACAGAATATGGTGGGGCGACATTAATATCCCTTTTGAGAGTGATAAGTTTCAATTGCTTTATGATAAGGTGGTCAATTACCTTTCTGATAAAGAGGTATTTGTAAGAGAGAGTTACGCATGTGCAGATCCTAATTACAAACTCAACATTCGCGTAATTAATGAGTATCCGTGGAGTAATATGTTTGCTTACAACATGTTTCTAAGACCATCGGATGAAGAATTAGAACATTTTGAACCAGAATGGACAATCGTTAATGCGCCTGGATTTATCGCAAATCCTGATATTGATGGTACAAGACAGCACAACTTTGCTATTTTAGATTTTACTAGAAAAATAGCTTTAATTGGTGGCACGGGTTATACCGGCGAAATTAAAAAAGGTATTTTTTCTGCACTCAATTTTATTCTTCCTGTCTTTAAAAACACCTTGCCAATGCACTGCAGTGCCAATGTAGGTGAGGATGGAGATACAGCAATTTTCTTTGGGTTATCTGGCACTGGAAAAACGACATTATCAACAGATCCTGAACGAAGCCTTATCGGAGATGATGAGCACGGATGGACAAGCGAGAATAGTGTCTTTAATTTCGAAGGTGGTTGCTATGCCAAAGTCATAAACCTATCTGCAGAGCAAGAACCAGAGATTTTTGGTGCTATTAAAAAAGGAGCAATTCTTGAAAATATCATTATAGATGATAATGGTCAAGTGGATTTTGAGGATACCTCAATTACACAGAATACTCGCGTAAGCTATCCTATTTATCATATAGAAAATATTAAAACACCGTCTATTGGTAATAATCCTAAAAATATCTTCTTTTTAACTGCAGATGCTTTTGGTGTATTGCCTCCAATTTCAAAGTTGACGCCTGCACAGGCAGCCTACCATTTTATTTCTGGTTATACTGCTAAGGTTGCTGGTACCGAGGCTGGAGTTGTTGAACCACAGCCTTCATTTTCGGCATGTTTTGGAGCTCCATTTATGCCTTTGCATCCAACCAAATACGCAGAAATGTTGAGTAAAAAAATGAAAGAAGCTGGTGTCAATGTCTGGTTAGTGAATACCGGTTGGAGCGGTGGTCCTTATGGTATCGGAAAGCGTATGAAATTAAAATATACAAGAGCTATGATTACTGCTGTGCTTAATGGTGATTTAGGTTTGTACAATTATGAAGATTATCATATTCATTCCGTATTCGGAGTAGCACAACCGCGGACTTGTCCAGGTGTGCCGTCGGAATTACTAAGCCCAAGGCAAACATGGAATGATGACGAAGCTTACTACAAAATGGCGTTTAAACTTTCAAACGCGTTTAGAGAAAACTTTAAGCAATTTGAGTCTTATGCCTCTGAAGAAATAAGAAGAGGTGGACCTCAAAGATATACACATTGATTAATAAAAAAGACCACTTTACTAAAAGCGGTCTTTTTTTTGAATTATATTCTTATATAAGGATTACTTGCCCTTATTTACTGTATCGATGTATTTTTTAAGTGCCATGGTCATCGAAGGAGTTTCAGGCGTCGGAGCAGCAATATCTACTCGCAGTCCCTTTTCTTCTACTGCTTTGATTGTGGTGTTACCAAATACTGCAATTCGCGTATTATTTTGCTTGAAATCTGGGAAATTATGGAATAACGATTCTATGCCAGATGGACTAAAAAATACAAGAATATCGTAGAAAACATTTTCTAAATCCGATAAATCACTAATTACAGTTTTATAGAAAGTAGCTTGTGTCCACTTTACCCCCAACTTATCCAACGCTGCAGGAATAACTGGTTTTACTTTGTCAGTGGTTGGTAATAAAAAGGTTTCGTCTTTATACTTCTTAATTAATGTAGTTAACTCATCAAAAGTTCGTTTACCGACATAAATTTTACGTTTTCTATAAACCACATATTTTTGAAGGTAATATGCTACAGCTTCTGACTGACAGAAGTATTTCATCGTATCAGGAACTTTAAAGCGCATTTCATCAGCTACTCTAAAGAAATGATCGACGGAATTTCTACTCGCAAGTATAATAGCAGAGAATTTACTAAGGTCTATTTTTTGTTGTCTTATGTCCTTTGCGGGAACACCTTCAACGTGTATAAAAGGTCTGAAATCTACTTTAACCTTTTGCTTTTCTTGTAAATCAAAATAAGGAGAGTTCTCAATCTTCGGTGCAGGTTGAGATACTAAGATTGTTTTTACTTTCATATACTAAGCGTTCTTTTTATTCGAAATTTGTCCTAATTATCTTACACAAAACAATGTAGGGTCCGATTTCGAGAGCGCAAAGATACAATAAAAAATAGAATAAATTGGAAATAATCTCATTTTGGAAAAGTCTCAAGAATCGTACAAACCCAATGAGATTGATTAATAAAATGACGGTTATGGTTAAATATATTATAGTATTTGGGTTGAAATTGCTAAATAGCAACAATACCACAGCAGGAATTAACAACAAACCAGTATAGTTTTTATAGGTAGTTTTTTGGAACTCATAGAATTTACCAAAGTCCAAACTATCAAATGAAAAGGCAATAAATCTATCAATCAAAATTCTTATTAAGAAGTAGCCTAATAAAAGCCCAAAAATTATGGTTAGAACACTCCAATCTCCATTAATATCGACACCCAATAACGGTAAACTAATGCAAATAAAAATAGCCGTAATTAAAACATAGTTTACCGAAAGAAGGATCCCAAATACATCTATCTGTTTTCTATCTCTTGAATAAATTTTTAGATACCGATCATTCCATACAACATTGAAGAAATCAGAAAATTTAGCATTAAAAGAGAATCTTACCAAGGTGACAAGAAAAAGTGATAGTAATAAAAAGCCCAAGTATAGGTCTTGAGTAATTAACTCTCTAAGCATAACGCTAAAGTAATAAGAAAACTCAAAATTAATATCCGTTATCTTGATGCAAAAGAATTACATTTGTCAAAATATTTGGTTCCATGAGTGATGCAATAGTCATCATACCTACATATAATGAAAAAGAAAACATTGAGGAGATAATCAAAGCTGTTTTCAATTTAGAACAGTCTTTTGATATTCTTATAGTAGATGATAATTCTCCGGATGGAACCCATGCAATAGTAGAGAAGCTAAAGTCAGCCTTTCAAGACAGACTTCACCTGCTCAAAAGGACAAAAAAGGAAGGATTGGGTACTGCATACATCGCAGGTTTCAAATGGAGTTTAGACAGACATTACAATTATATTTTTGAAATGGATGCCGATTTCTCACACAATCCAAAAGATTTACCAAAGTTATATGCAGCCGCAGAGAATACAGATTCAGATGTTGTTGTAGGTTCAAGATATAAGAAAGGTGTTAATGTAGTGAATTGGCCTTTGACCAGAATTTTACTTTCTTATGGAGCTTCACTTTATGTCAGACTTATCACAGGTATGAGAGTCATGGATCCGACGGCAGGATTTGTCTGTTATAAAAGAGAAGTATTGGAGGCAATTGATTTAGATGAAGTCAAATTTATTGGATATGCCTTTCAAATTGAAATGAAGTTTAAAGCCTATAAAAAAGGTTTTAAAATAACTGAGACACCTATTATCTTTACCGACCGAATTCGGGGGAAATCAAAAATGAGTAGCGGTATTATTTCTGAAGCTATTTTTGGTGTTATTAGTATGAAGTGGAATAGTTTTTTTTAAATAACATCTATGATCAAACAGACACTTATAAAAAACGCAAAGATTGTAAATGAAGGGACAATCTTTGAAGGTGATATATTAATAGAAAACGATATCATTAAGGAAATTAATGAATCAATTGGTGCAAAATCTGCAGACCTTAAAGTGATTGATGCGGAAGGAAGTTATGTGCTTCCTGGAATGATTGACGATCAAGTCCATTTTAGAGAACCAGGACTAACCCACAAGGCAAACATTGAGACAGAGTCAAAAGCTGCTATTGCAGGTGGTATTACTTCATTTATCGAGATGCCAAATACTAACCCACAAACAACCACCGTAGAAAAATTAGAGGAGAAGTTCGAAATGGCGAGAAAATCGGCATATGCTAACTATTCGTTTATGTTCGGTGGTACCAATGATAATCTTGATGAAATTTTAAAGGTTGATACCAAAACGGTAGCTGGACTAAAATTATTTTTAGGATCATCAACTGGGAATATGTTGGTAGATGACCCTGAAATCATAGAAAAGATTTTCTCAAGTACAGATATGGTGATCTCCGTTCATTGTGAAGATGAAACCACCATTAGAGAAAACCTTGCAAAAGCTAAGGCTGAGTATGGAGATGATATTCCTATGGAAATGCATCCTATTATAAGAAGTGAAGAAGCATGTTATTTATCTTCATCCAAAGCAATTGAATTGGCTAAGAAAACTGGAGCGCGATTACATGTATTTCATTTATCTACCGCTAAGGAAACCCAACTATTTACCAATAAAATTCCATTAAAGGACAAGAAGATTACTTCCGAGGTTTGTATTCACCATTTATGGTTTTCAGATGAAAATTATAAAACAAAAGGCAGTCATATAAAGTGGAATCCGGCTGTTAAAACTGCAGCAGATAGAGATGGTTTATGGAAAGCGCTTTTAGATGATAGGATTGATGTTATTGCTACCGATCACGCACCACATACAATAGAAGAAAAAAGTAATCCATACACTAGTGCGCCTTCTGGTGGACCGTTAGTGCAACATGCTTTAGTTGCATTACTAGAGTGTTATCATAACGGAAAAATATCCTTAGAGAAGATAGTAGAGAAAGCGTCTCATAACCCTGCAATTTTATTTGATGTAGAAAAAAGAGGCTATATAAAAGAAGGGTATTATGCAGATTTAGTTATTGTAGATTTAAATAGTCCATGGACAGTAAATAAAGACAATATTTTGTACAAGTGTGGATGGTCTCCATTTGAAGGAAGCACATTTAAAAGCAGGATAACACATACCATATTAAATGGACAATTGGTTTACAACAATTTCAAGGTATTAGACGTTAAAGCTTCGAAGCGATTAACTTTCAACAGATAATATTGAAATATAGAATCTTCATAGTATTAAGTGCCTTTTTCCTGAATTGTCAGCCAAAACTTGATGTAAAAAAGCCTGATAATCTCATTCCAAAGAATAAGATGGCAGATGTACTTTCGGATATGTTTGTGGTTTCTACCGCTAAAGGTACAGTGCGTATTAAATTTGATAAGGCAGGTATAAATCCAGAGCAATTCATATTAGATAAATACGATATCGACAGTTTACAATTTGCCTTGAGTAATAATTATTATGCTCACGATATTGAAAGTTACAAGGAGATTATTGAGGAGGTAAAAGCAAAACTTACAGAACAAAAACAGATTTACGTGGATATCGATAAAAAAGAGCAAGAAGAAAAAAGACGTCAGCGTGATTCCTTGAGAAAAGCAAAACAAGAATTAGCAGATAAAGGTAAAATAACATCAAAAAATCGCGTTAAAACACCTGAATAATTCTATCATTTTTTTAAATCTCGAAGTAGAAATTCCGAAGTCCTTTTAATTGAAGCTTCTATAGGTGTAAATTCAAAGTTTAGAGCCTCTATAATTTTACTGTTGTCATATTTAGATATCATTGTTAATGACTTAGCCAATTGTTTTGACAGTTTTCTGCGTTTACCCAATAATTTGTGACTTAACCAATCAAATCTCCAAAACAAATTTAACTGCCAAGGTTTTATAAGTTTTTGAGGTTTTGATATTCCAAGAGCTTCGGCGGTTTTTATATTAAAATCTCTAAATGATAAGTTATCGCCAACAAGAATAAAATTCTCATTTACAATTGAACTTTCCATGAGTTGGTGCATTGCAGAAGTTACATCCAAAATATCTACATAGCCAGAACTGCCTGAAGTATAGTAATTTAATCCCTTATAGATTTTGTAAAACAGGCTGCCACTTCCGCCACTTCTCCAATAACCTGGCCCGAGAATAATTCCTGGGTTTACAATCACAGCATCTAAGCCTTCTTGTGTTCCTCGCCAAACCTCTATTTCGGCACCATATTTAGTAATAGCATAAACGCTATTATCTTCTTCAGAATTCCATTTGGTCTCTTCGGTAATAAGATTTTCAGGATTATTATTTTTACCAATAGCCGCAATAGAACTGACGTAACATAGCTTCTTTACATTTTTAGACAAACAAATATTTACAATATTGGCCGTGCCTTCAATATTTATTTTACGTAATGTTCTGTATTTGTCTGGCTCAAAAGATACGAATGCTGCACAGTGATAGACATGTGTCACATTTTCAAATGCTTCTTGTAGTTCTGGGATATCTGTGATATCGGCTTCTAACCATTCAATCTTTTCAAAAAGAGCTTCGTAATTGTTGATGTAGTAGGAGAATACATGTTTTACGGTTTCTTTTTTATGCGCTCTGCGATAAATAGCTCTAACTTTATCATTGTTTTGCACTAATTTAAGTAGCAAATGCGAGCCAACTAAACCTGTACTACCTATAACTAAAATCATATTATTTGCTAAGCCTAATTTTCGACGCTAAGATTCTCTAAGCGTAATAGCTATTCTGTTATAACAAAAATACTCTTTTTCATGTTTGCCTTTTGAGTTTACTGCTGGAAACATATCTTTGTCAAATCATATTTTTAAATAGTCTATAAACATGCAAAAGAATTATGTTGAAGAGTTAAAATGGCGAGGAATGCTTCATGATAGTATGCCTGGTGTAGAAGATCATTTAAATGAATCTATGCGCAGTGCTTACGTAGGTTTTGATCCTACGGCAGATTCTTTACATATTGGTAATCTGGTTCCAATAATGTTATTGGCACATTATCAGCGTTGTGGTCACAAACCTTTGGCATTGGTTGGTGGTGCAACAGGAATGATTGGTGATCCCTCAGGGAAATCAAGTGAACGTAACTTATTAGACGAAGCTACTTTGCGTCATAATCAAGAGGCTATTAAAAAGCAGCTTGGTCATTTTTTGGATTTTGAAAGTGACGCTCCAAACGCTGCATTATTGGTAAACAATTACGATTGGATGAAAGAATTCTCATTCTTGGAGTTTATTCGTGATGTCGGGAAGCATATTACTGTAAATTATATGATGGCCAAAGATTCTGTTAAGAATAGGATTTCTGGGGAATCTTCTGACGATGGGATGAGCTTTACTGAGTTTACATACCAATTGGTTCAAGGCTATGACTTTTTGCATTTGTATAAAGCAGAGAATTGTACTATCCAAATGGGCGGAAGTGACCAATGGGGAAATATTACTACTGGAACAGAGCTTATAAGACGTATCGGAAACGGGAAGGGTTTTGCTATTACATGTCCGTTAATCACCAAAAGTGATGGTTCAAAATTCGGTAAATCAGAAGGTGGTAATGTTTGGTTAGATGCCAAAAGAACTTCACCATATAAATTCTATCAATATTGGTTGAATAGTAGTGACGAAGACGCAGAAAAGTACATCAAGATCTTTACATTTTTAGAAAAAGATGAGATCGAAACTATAGTTGCTGCACACAAAGAAGCACCGCATTTAAGAGGTTTACAGAAAAAATTGGCTCAAGAAATTACGTCAATGGTTCATAGTAGAACAGATTTTGAAAATGCAGAGCGAGCGTCTAATGTATTATTTAGTAAATCGTTTAAGTCCGACATTGCGACTATTGATGAAGATACGTTCCTGGATGTATTTGAAGGAGTGCCTCAGGCCGAGATTCTAAGATCTGATATTGATAACGGACTTGACATGATAGCTGCCTTAGCAGCTAAAACAGATTTTTTAAAATCCAATGGCGAAGCACGCCGAGCACTTAAAGAAAATTCTGTATCAGTAAATAAAGAAAAGGTGAAGGAAGATTATATTATAACCTCTAAGGATGTTATTAATAACAAATACGTTGTACTAAATAAAGGGAAACGCAATACCTACATTCTAAAAGTAGTTTAATCTGGTGGCTGAGCCTGTCGAAGTCAAAAAAAGCGCTCAGATTCCTCTGGGCACTTTCCAACCAATCAATCAACTTTCAACTAATATTAATTTTTCTTTTCCATAAAAAATTAATTATTGATAGCCTCCCAATTATAGTCGGCCTTTTTCTATAAACCTTACATCGCCATTAGATTACAGCCGCGGATATCAGAATTGTCAAATCGGCCGATGACTTCGAATGAATTGTCATCATACACTCTACCAAGATCTTGTGTAGCAATAAAGGAACAGGAATTAATATTAGCCAAATCTATAATATTAAGTCCGCCAGATTTACCTGTTTTAATAATCTGTAGTGGATCTTCAGTATCTCGTGTCAAAATTCTCATCCAAGGTGGACACTGAAAAATACCATTACGTGTAGAATAAGCCTGGCTTAATAATTCTGTCATGCCATACTCACTATGAATATGATCGATACCAAATCCTTTTTTTAGTAAATTATGAAGTTCGGAACGGATAATTTCCTTTCTACGACCTTTCATGCCACCAGTTTCCATAACTATGGTATGATTTAAACTAAACTGAAACTGCTCTACTAAATCTAAAAGTGCAAAGGATACACCAATAAGAAGTGTTTTTTGTTTGCTCTCTTCTAAAGTTTTAATCGTCGAAGCTAATTCACTAAAATTATTCAGGTAGAAACCACTTTCTACGCATTTAGAACGCTTTATCATATCTGCCACCATGTAGATTAATGACGAACCATCACGCTCCAAATACGATGGTAATAAGGCCAGAATAGCATAGTCTTCGATATTTCCATAAATATTTTGAAACCCTCTTATATAACTACTCTCATAAAGATTTGTATCGGTAATATAGTGCTTACTTGTAGTGCTACCTGTTGTACCTGAGCTTGTAAAAATCTGCTCAACTTTATTTTTGGAGCTAAGGACTTTATGAGATTTAAAAAACTGAATGGGTAAAAATGGTATATCTCTAAATGAATCGATTTCTGAAGGATGTTTGTAGAGTAAATCGCAAAAAGATCTATAAACACTATTATTATCAAACTGATGCGAGAAAACTTTTAGAGCTAACGAATTGAATTGCTCTTCATTAGAAATAGCGAATATGTCTTGCGCGTTTATCACATCACAAAACTACATAAAACAAAAAGCGCTACCAATGGGTAGCGCTTTTAAAGTAGCATTAAAAAGGATGCTTATTCAATCACTAATTTCTTAGTTGTAGTTGCACCGTTTTGTTCTAATCTTAATAGGTAAATACCAGATCTTAAGTTAGAAACATTTAATGTGTTATTAGAAATAGTTTCTGACTGTACTTGCTTTCCTAAAATATCATAAACTACAACATTAATCGGCGTACTATTTAATGTTGAAATAGTTACTTCACCAGTGTTAGTTGGGTTAGGATAGATAGAGAACGAGTTTCTATCAAAATTATCAGTCGATAAAGCAAAACTATTTGCGCCCCCAGGAGTACCTAAATCTGTGTTTGTACCACTTATAGCTATAGTAGCAGGTCCCCAGTTAGTACCAACGTTATTATCTAAATTGTCTAATCTTAAATCAAAAAGCGTACTTGAAAGCTCCATAGACGCTCCTGTTGGGTCTGGGAAATTAGGACCACCATCATATTCTACCTTATCAATAACAGTACCACTACATGTAATTATAACCTCGTCATCACTATTTCCTAACGAAAAATCAGAATATTCATAGTCGATAGTAATTCCTCCATTTGTACCTGGATCAGAATTTATTCCCAGAACAGCATAACCATTGGCTGGTACGATTAAGGAAGAACCAATTGTGTGTGAGTTCGATCCATTATCGCTAATTACAAATCCAACCATGTCAATTGGACTTGCTGTATTGTTATACACCTCAAAATACTCACCACTATTATCGCCAACGAAATCAGGATTTTGCATAATTTCTGTAACAAAAATATCACCTGGATTAGGGCAAGTAGCCGCTGGATTAACATCACCACTTGCAGCTTCTGTTCTTGAAGTAGCCCCAGTTGAAGAAATATTTACATCACCGGTGTAGTTTCCTACAGCTAATCCAGATACTAATCTTACCCAAATATCAGTGCTCATTACTTCGCCATTTCCGTCAGGAGTAATCGAAACTTGAGCTGAGTAAGGTCCTAACTCGACTAATGCAACCTCAAAATTTGTTGGTGCATCAATAACTAAGTCATCGACTAAAAATAATGCAGATACTCCAAAGCTATCAGCCGATGAAGGCATGGTTCCAACAGTGTATTCTATTCCAAATATACTACCAGCCGTAAATATAATAGGGTCATCAGGACCTACTTCACCATTAACAGTTAAAGTTGCATCAGTGGCTCCAGCAGTAGTTGCAGTGACATCACCAGAATAAGTATTCTCTGTTAATCCAGCGGCTAATCGAATATAAAGAGTAGTAGGGTCTAAAGTAGTCCCAGATGTTGGACTGTAGCTTAAAGAAGCACCAAAAGTTCCGCCAGATGTTTCTGAAATTTCGAAATTAGTAGGAGCCGTTACCGTAACATCATCTCCTAAGTTATTTCCTGATACAGTAATCGAACCTTCGCTAGAAGGTCCATTAGTTTCAAAATAAAATAGATTTACAGAACCACTAAGATTAACCATAGGAGTTGACGAACCAGTTGTTGAGTAAACTCCTACGCCACCCATAACTGTTTCAAAGATTGTTCCGCCTTGACAGTCACCTTCACCATTTAAGCCTAATCTGTTGTAAGTCCAATTTCCAACACTAAAACCACCATCAGGACCTGTTCCGTCTACTCTTTTTGCAAAACCATCCGTATATTCCCATGCTTCTCCTGTTCCATCTACACCGGTTGCACCAAATTGGTCTACTACAGATCCGTCAGCATCTAAAACAATTCTAATCCCATCATCACCATTAACATTTACCACTCCGTTTTCAATATTTGGTGTCGCAGAAGGATATTCAGTAGCAAATACTTCACTTGATAACGAATCAGTGTAAACGTAAATAAAATCATCTGTTACGACACCAAAACTCGCTAAATTTGTTGTCGTTCCCCATGAACCTCCGTTAGATTGTCTTTCAATAGAATATAGAGAGAAATCCACCATTCCATCAGCGTAGATTTCAACCATCTTTGGATTACCACCTGAACAATCTCCATCTGATATAATTGTTAGAATCGGCTGTTGTCCAAAAGAAACAGCTGAAATTAAAACTGTAAAAAGTAAAAAGTAAAGTTTTTTCATATTAATTGTACTTTATAAGCATGCAAATATACAGAGTTTGCGAATATTAGAGGTTTCCAAATAGGCCAAATAATAACTTTTTACAATTTGATAATATAAGTTTCGATAAAGTGTACATTCTTGTAGGAAATAGGCTGCTATGTTAGGGAATTGTTATCAATTTTTAAGTAAAATCAAAATTTAACATTTATCATTTATATTTACATACACATAATAATTATTTAGTGTTTTGAAGAAAAAAGACATAAAAATTCTCTTAGTTGATGACGAGCCGGACATTTTGGAAATTTTAGGTTATAATTTGTCATCAGAAGGTTATCATGTAACTACTGCAAAAAATGGAATTGAAGGCATTGAAAAAGCCAAAAAGCACCGACCTCATTTAATTATTCTGGATGTTATGATGCCAGAAATGGATGGTATCGAGGCTTGTGAAAAGTTGCGTGAGATTCCATATTTAAGTAATACCATAATTACGTTTTTGACCGCAAGAGGCGAGGACTATAGTCAGGTAGCTGGTTTTGATGCTGGTGCAGATGATTATATTACAAAACCAATTAAGCCAAAGGTTTTAGTAAGTAAAGTAAAAGCACTTTTACGTAGACTCAGAGACGACGAAACTTCAGCTGAATCCATCACTAAAGTGGGCAACCTAACTATAAACCGTGAAGAATACAAAGTAATTAATAAAGGTGAAGTACTGATATTGCCTCGTAAAGAGTTTGAATTACTATCTTTATTAGCAACTAAGCCTAATAAAGTTTTTAAAAGAGAAGAAATTCTGGATAAAGTTTGGGGTAATGAGGTTGTAGTTGGTGGTCGTACCATAGACGTACATATCCGTAAACTCCGCGAAAAAATAGGTGATAAATCCTTTAAAACTGTAAAAGGCGTTGGTTACAAGTTTGTTGACTAATGCAAAGTAATCTTAAAAAGTCTTATCGATTTGCTTTTAGAACTGCGTTGTATGTTACAGCTGTAGCATCTGTTCTAATGGCTCTATTTCTATATATGTTTCATAATATAGATTGGGAGTTCATCATTTTTCCATTTGCTTGTTATGCTGTCTGCTTTGTGATGATTCAATATCGTGTAGAGCACTTTATATACAGGCGTGTCAAGCAAATTTATGATGACCTCACATTATTAGAGTCTACAGACCTACGTCAGCAACCTATTACAACAGATATGCGCACCTTGACGGAAGAAATAGATAAATACGCTAAAGGTAAAAAGATAGAAATTGAAACTTTAAAGGTTAGGGAAGAGTACAGAAAAGAGTTTTTAGGTAATGTTTCACATGAACTAAAAACACCTCTTTTTACAGTTCAGGGTTATATAGAAACGCTACTAGATGGTGGTGTTGAAGACCCAAAAATACGAAAGAAGTATCTCAGTCGTGCGAGTAAAGGTGTAGAGAGATTGACATACATTCTCAAAGATTTAGATATGATTACCCGTTTAGAAGTCGGAGATTTAAGTCTTAATTATGAAGCCTTTGATATTGTAGAATTAGTTCAGAATGTTTTCGATTTATTCGAAATGAAAGCATCGAAAAAGAAAATTACACTCACCTTCGATACTGATTATCCAAATCCAGTTTTGGTTAGAGCAGATAAGGAGAGAATTCAGCAAATATTGGCCAATTTAGTTGTTAACTCCATTAAATATGGATTAGAGCTAGGAACTACCGAAATAAGTATCGAGAACTTAATAAAGAATAGGGTTATTGTACGTGTGACTGATAACGGTGAAGGAATAGAACAAGAACATCTACCACGTCTTTTTGAACGTTTTTACAGAGTTGATAAAAGTGGTTCAAGAAATGAAGGTGGCTCAGGTTTGGGACTATCAATTGTAAAACACATCATTGAGGCGCACAATGAAAAGATTTATGTAGAAAGTGAACCAGGTGTTGGTAGTGAATTTTCATTTACTCTCGAAAAGGCTAAATAACTTTTTGTAATTGGTTTCGTAATTAAATGCCTTAAAGCCAGAATATAAGTTGTCAAATTTTAAGTTGTGTTGGGTCATTTTCTCTTGAGACACATGCGGAATTACAAGATTTTTTGATAATTCTTTGGCAAGATAAATCTGCTCAAACTGACCAGGTGTAGGTATAAAAACAGCTTTCTTTTCAAGCTTTGCTAAATCCATAATCGTGGTATAACCTGAACGCGATATGATTAAACGACTAGAGTTTATGGCATCTTCAAGTTCATCACTTGTCATATAATTATATAACTCAATATTATCTATAGTTGTAACTCTTTGATTTGGTTCAACAAGTCCTCTAATAAATAGCACCTTTTTTTTTCGGTCTTCAAGAAGTACAAGTAATTTTTTTTCAAGTTTGGTGCGCTGTGGTTCTGGACCAGATAGAATAACTAGTATGTCAATTGTTTTTTCAATGGCTTCCTTTTTAAAACGACTTAAAGGACCTATATATTTTAAATTGTCAAACTTTTGCTTAAGATGTCCGAGTTGGCCGCTGAGATTGGGCTCGTATTCAAAATCTGGCACCCAACATTCGTCAAACTTTTTTATGATTTTTTGATGCCATTTGCTACTAAACCAAGTGGTTTTTCCACTGAGTACATTGAGCTGATGCGTAATATAAATGGATGGAATATTATCATGTCTTACACCAAAGCGATTATCTGAAATAATACCATCAATATCCTCAGTTTTAACAAGTTGGTTAATAATTACGCTTTCACGTTTTATAGTTTTAAGAATATGAGGCGAAGATTTTAAGAATTTCCATTTAAAACCATACCTGTTTTTAGGATACGTTATGTTGTAAGAAGGCAATTCAAAAGCTTTTAGTTTTGGAAACTCTTTTTTTAATAATTCTAGAGCACCACCATCAGAAGCTATTACAGGCTCAAAACCTTGATTAATAAGAGCGTTGATAATAGGAATACACCTAGTTGCATGTCCCAAACCCCAATTAAGAGGCGCAACTAAAATACGTTTCTTTGGTACTTCTTGTTTGTTCTTATGAATCCCTTCTGACATCCAAATTTTAGTTTCTTATAATGTCTACTATCTATCAAAGATAAACTTAAAATGTTTCCTTAATTTTGCTTTAAAATTAAATAATTGTTAGTTGATAGGAACATGTAATTATCAACGAACGATTTAAATAATTAAATAAAATCTCGTTTGCCGAGTACTTAATTTTGGGTAGTAAAAACAAGCTAAAACGCTTTAAGGAAAATGAAACATTTGAAAATGTGTTTCAACCATCTCGCGAAGATCTCACGGAAAGCGTATACCATCTTAAAGGTAACTGGAACAAGAAGGTTTTTAAGAACAATAACCCTATTGTTTTAGAGCTTGGCTGCGGTAAAGGCGAATATACAGTAGATTTGGCAAAGCGATATCCAGATAAGAATTTTATAGGCATAGATATTAAAGGTGCACGTTTTTGGAGAGGTGCAAAAACGGCCATAGAAGAGAATATTAGTAATGCAAAATTCTTACGAACTCAAATTGAACTTTTAGACTTAGCATTTGCCGAAAATGAAGTCGATGAGATTTGGATAACATTTCCAGATCCTCAAATAAAATACAAGCGTACCAAGCACCGAATGACCAATCTTCAGTTTATAGAACGCTACAGAAAGGTGCTCAAAAAAGATGGTATAATGCACCTAAAAACAGATAGTGAATTTATGCATGGTTATACACTCGGCCTTTTACATGGTGCTGGTTACGAGGTGCTATATGCAAACCATAACATCTATAAATTAGAAGGAAGTCCAGAAGAAGTTACAGAGATACAAACCTTCTACGAAAACCAATATTTACAGCAAGACAAACCAATTACGTATATTAGATTTAAAATCTAACTAAATCTTGAGTATTACAATCATCTTTTTTTTAGGGCTTTTTGTTGCCTTAGTTGGTGTTATTCCACCAGGTTTGCTCAATATGACGGCTGCTAAAATTAGTCTTAAAGAAGGTGCAGGCCGAGGTGTTATGTTTTCTACAGGTGTTTGTTTAGTGGTTTTTATTCAAACTTATATTGCCGCAATTTTCTCAAGATATTTAAATAATCGGTCAGATGTTGTAGAGATACTTCAACGTGTTGCATTTGTAATCTTTGTATTGATTACGGTGTACTTTTTGGTGTTGGCTAGAAAGTATACCAATGAAAAAAAGCAGATTGAAGAAGCAGATATAAAGAGTAAGAAAAGCCGCTTTTTTCATGGTATGTTCTTGTCTGCACTAAATGTTTTCCCAATACCATATCAGGCTTATATGACGATTACATTAGCTTCTTTTGGAATTATGAATTTTGAGAGATTAAGCATAATCACCTATGTAACAGGTGCTGCAATGGGTACTTTTGTGATGTTATACATCTACATATTCTTCTTCGATAAAATAAAGGATAAAGCTTTTACCTCTCAAAAAAACATGAATTACATTATCGGTAGCGTTACAGGATTAGTAGCGTTGATAACATTCATCAATATTTTAAGAGAACTCTAAATGAAACCTGAAACCTTAAGTTTTTTTGAACGTGTTTATGACGTGGTTCGTTTAATTCCTTATGGACGTGTGACCAGTTATGGTGCTATAGCCAAATACTTAGGTGCAGCTCGAAGTTCAAGATTAGTTGGTTATGCGATGAACGCTTCTCATGGGCGAGATGTGCCTGCGCATCGTGTTGTAAATCGGGTAGGCTTACTTACCGGTAAGCACCATTTTGAAGGCACTAATCTTATGCAACAACTATTAGAAAATGAAGGAATTATTGTAGTTGATAATCAAATTCAAAATTTTGATGAGGTGTTTTGGAATCCTTCTGAATTATTAGGTTAAAAAGCAATATTTCATTTCATTTTCATTAACAATTTTCTAAACATTTCGCAGTATCTTTGCATTTCTTAAAAATGCTGTAAATAAGTGAAGCTTAATAAAAAAGATATTTTAGAGGCCTTAAAAACAATTACTGTACTTGGTGAAGGTCAGAATATGGTAGATAGTGGTGCGGTAACAAATGTAGTTACCTTTGCCGATGAGGTTATAGTCGATATTACAATTAAGAATCCAA
Organism: Winogradskyella sp.; assembly: GCA_965659975.1. Taxonomy (GTDB): domain Bacteria; phylum Bacteroidota; class Bacteroidia; order Flavobacteriales; family Flavobacteriaceae; genus Winogradskyella. The sequence goes on from CBFHYD010000005.1 coordinate 29,133, forward strand.
GTCTTCAAGCTCGAAAGAAAACTGAGGTTGAAATTTTGCAAACCATTCACCGCGAGGTTTATGAAAAAGCGAAAATAAAGGTTAATGTAAAGGTTGAAGCACCAGCGACACCAAAACCGACTAATGAAATAAAAGGGAAACCTATTCCAGGAATTTCAAATATCATAGCCGTAGCCTCTGGTAAAGGTGGTGTTGGTAAATCTACGGTTACAGCGAATCTTGCTGTTACTTTAGCAAAAATGGGTTTTAAGGTTGGTGTTTTAGATTCTGATATTTATGGTCCATCCATTCCAATAATGTTCGATGTACCAAACGAGAGACCACTTTCTGTAAAAATAGAAGGTAAGTCCAAAATGAAACCGATTGAAAATTATGGTGTAAAGGTTTTATCAATCGGGTTTTTCACAAAACCTGATCAAGCGGTAATATGGCGAGGTCCAATGGCAAGCAAAGCCTTAAATCAAATGATTTTTGATGCAGCTTGGGGCGAATTAGACTTCCTATTGATTGACCTTCCGCCTGGAACAGGTGATATTCACTTAAGTATTATGCAAGCATTACCAATAACTGGTTCGGTTGTTGTGAGTACTCCACAGAATGTAGCTTTGGCAGACGCGAAGAAAGGTGTGGCGATGTTTCAGCAAGAAACCATTAATGTGCCAGTTTTGGGTATAATAGAAAATATGGCGTATTTTACACCTGAAGAGTTACCTGGTAATAAGTATTACATCTTCGGAAAAGAAGGCGCAAAATTTTTAGCTGAAGATTTAGGAGTACCATTTTTAGGAGAAGTGCCATTGGTGCAAAGTATTCGTGAGGCTGGAGATATAGGTAGACCAGCTGCATTGCAAACAGCAACACAAATAGAAGGTGCTTTTGAAGAAATTACGAAGAATGTGGTAGAGCAAGTTGTTTATAGAAACGACAATTTACCTGAAACCGAAGCTATAAAGATTACAACAATGGCGGGTTGTTCTGCTGTTAAAAAGAAATAATAGATATCATAAATAGAATATGACCATGACTACTGAGCAATTAAAGATAAATGTAGAGAAAGCGTTGGACGAAATCCGTCCTTTTCTTCAAAGTGATGGCGGAGATATTTCATTATTATCTATTGAGGATGATAAGTTGGTCAAAGTACAACTTCAAGGTGCATGTATTTCCTGTAGTGTCAACCAGATGACACTTAAATCTGGTGTGGAAATGACCATAAAAAAGTACGCACCACAAATAGAAAAAGTCATTAACGTAGAATAGTAAAGTGATTTTTATCATTTTTAAAAACAAGTATAAAAAGTAGTTTTGTTTTTAGAATCTTATAATCAATGATTACAACAGATATTATAATTATTGGAGCAGGTCCTACTGGACTTTTTGCGGTTTTTGAAGCTGGGTTATTAAAGTTGAAATGTCATGTAATTGATGCCTTACCTCAACCAGGTGGCCAATGTTCAGAAATTTACCCAAAGAAACCTATATACGATATACCAGCATACCCAGAAATTTTAGCTGGAGATTTAACGGATAAATTAATGGAACAGTGTAAGCAATTCGAACCTGGATTTACATTAGGAGAACGTGCTGATACTATCGAAAAACAAGATGACGGTTCGTTTATTGTTACTACAAACAAAGGGACTCAGCACAAGGCACCTGTAGTTGCTATTGCAAGTGGTTTAGGTAGTTTCGAGCCGCGTAAACCTCTTATAGATAATATCGAAGATTTTGAAGATAAAGGAGTAGCCTACATCATAAAAGATCCTGAAATCTATCGAGACAAAAGAGTTGTTATTGCAGGTGGAGGAGATTCTGCTTTAGATTGGAGTATATTTTTAGCCGATGTCGCTAAGGAAGTGACATTAATTCACCGACGCAATGAATTTCGAGGGCATTTAGATTCTGTGGATAAAGTTCAAGAATTAAAGAATTTAGGAAAGATAAACTTAATAACACCAGCTGAAATTACTGGACTACTTGGTGACGATAAGCTCACAGGTGTTGTAGTGAAGCAAGCAGCACCTATCGAAAAAGAATTTGAGATAGAATGCGATAATTTTATTCCCTTATTTGGTTTATCTCCAAAGTTAGGTCCAATAGCCAATTGGGGATTGGAGATTGAAAAAAATGCTATAAAGGTTAATAATGCGTTAGATTATCAAACCAATATTCCAGGAATCTTCGCCATTGGTGATGGTAATATCTATCCAGGTAAACTTAAGTTAATTCTTTGCGGTTTTCATGAAGCGACCTTAATGTGCCAAGCGGCTTATAAAATTATAAATCCTGGTAAGCGTTATGTCTTAAAATATACTACTGTAGCAGGAGTAGATGGTTTTGATGGAACTCGTAAGGAAGCACCAAAAGCTGTTGTAAAAGCAATTGAATAGAGGTTGGATCAACAAGATATAAGCATAACAATTATAGACCGTGATGGTGTTACTCACAATATAGAGGCACCTACAGATATGGCTATGAATCTTATGGAAGTCGTTCGTTCCTATGAGTTAGCTCCAGAAGGTACAATAGGTGTTTGTGGTGGTATGGCAATGTGTGCTTCTTGTCAATGTTATGTAAACTCAGAACATAGTTTACCAGAAATGCAAGATGATGAAGAAGCAATGTTGTCCGAAGCATTCTATGTAAAAGACAATTCCCGATTGGGTTGTCAAATACATATTACTCCAGATTTAGAAGGCTTAGAAGTTGAGTTAGCTCCGGAGAGTTAATCTGTTTTATAATCAATGAGTTTTTGAGGACCTTCCAATAAAAATCTATCAATTTTTAAGGTGCCGTTTTCAGTAGTGACAATCTGCCACTTTATTAGTGAGATGGCTCCATTTTCAATTTCAAGGCCAGTAATACTTCTTGGGTGAACACAACTACCATCGTTAAAAAAGGCAATGTTGCCAGGTTTAGGGAATCGTGGGCGATGTGTGTGTCCTGCAATTGTAATTCTGTTTTTATTTTCTGTAATCCATTTTTTAGTTCTACGTTCTACCTTAATAAGCTCAGTGTAGTTTTTTGCAGGACTCGTAGGGTCTGCAATACCCATTACATTTAGAGGTTTCCAAAGTATGCGGACTAAAAATCGACTGAATTTCCAAAAATTATAATTCCACCAATCTGCTTGGTGTCCATGGCATAAAAACAACTCCTGATTTGTTTCCGTATGCTTTAAGACAATGCCTTCATGATATTGTATGTCACAAAATAAATCTTCATCATTTCCAGTTTTAGGATCGAAATAGCTATTGAGGTGTTTTTTGATGTAGTTTTTATTTCGGTAGACCATATCATGGTTTCCCCAAATCATATAAAGTCGACCTTGGTCATGAAATTGCTTCATGAGCATGTACACATTTTTATGTGCATAAAAAATGGACTGGAAGCTTAGATTTTCCCACAATTCATCACCATCACCTAATTCTAAATAACTATAACCTTCATTATAATAGTGATTTAAGGCATGGAAATAAATATTTCTATTGTTGGCAAAGTCGTCTGCAAAGCTATTGTCACCACGATGGCAATCGCTAAACAAAATAAATTTAGAATTATCGTCAAAAGGCACGCACTTAGCCTCGTTATAAGCCTTATCTAATCTTTTTCTTGCAGAAAACATAAACTGAGAAGGTTTTTCTCAAGTTATAAAACCCTATCGACTTAGACAAGGACTTCCCAGTCTATAGCTTTTTCAATACCGTCCCATAATTGTTTTCTTACCTTTAGTGCCTTTATAGAGGTTTGAGCAGATTCTTCCCAATACTGTGGATTATTTCCGCATAATTCAGATACCATTTCTAACGCCATTGGTCCGTGCTCATCACCATCTAATTCTATATGTCTATCAAAATAATATTTAAAAAGTGTTAAATCTTTTTCAGGGAAGTGCTGCTGAATATTATTTATGATTTCGGTAAACATTTGTGGAATTAAATCTTCTCTACCAAAAGTAAATGCGGCAGCTATGCAATGAGGCTTACCTTCTTCTATGGTTTGAAAAGTAAACCTAAGAAAGTCCGATATCTCATTAGGTAGGTTACTGCTTACAATAGCATCTTTAATTGATGTAAACTGAACACTATTTACAAAATTTAAAATATCAGATGTAGGTGCTCCTGCATTTTCCATAGCATCCAAGTACATTTCGTAGTGACTTTGTCTTTGCCCGTAGATATTAATATCGGTTTCTTCGGCCAATACTATTTCGTTTATCAGATATCGCGCATTTGGTTTACCTACCGGTTTCCAAGGTGTATTAGTACATGTAAGTTTGTTTTGTAATGCTTTTAATAAGGACATAAAATCCCAAACGGCATACACATGATATCTCATAAACAAAATTAAGTCTTGAGGTGTTTTAATTTTTGTGTAGAGTGTATGATTTATTAATTCTTTTTGATAGGGTTTTATAGCGTTTTCAATTGTTGCAATCATATTGTTTTTTTCCAAAAATAATAGACCTTACCAATGGTAAAGCCTATTGAAAATTGTTTTTATGAATGACGTTATTCTATAATATTATTTAAACGCGTTTAGCCCAGTAACATCAAGACCAGTGATTAACAAGTGTATGTCATGAGTTCCTTCGTAAGTGATAACACTTTCTAAGTTCATCATATGGCGCATTATAGAGTACTCGCCAGTGATACCCATTCCACCTAACATCTGCCTTGCTTCTCGGGCGATTTTTATTGCCATTTCTACGTTGTTTCGCTTTGCCATTGAAATCTGTGCTGAAGTTGCTCTGTTTTCATTTTTTAATTGACCCAATCGAAATGCTAATAATTGCGCCTTTGTGATTTCGGTAATCATCTCAGCGAGTTTCTTTTGTTGTAATTGAAAACCACCAATAGGTTTACCGAATTGAATACGTTCTTTGCTATAACGTAGGGCCGTATCATAGCAGTCCATAGCTGCACCAATTGCACCCCAAGAAATTCCATAGCGAGCAGAATCTAAGCAGCCAAGTGGCGCTCCTAAACCTGTTTTATTTGGTAATAAATTTTCTTTAGGAACCTTAACATTATCGAAGATTAACTCACCTGTCGCAGAGGCTCGCAAAGACCATTTGTTATGCGTTTCTGGTGTAGAAAAACCTTCCATTCCACGTTCTACAATAAGCCCATGAATGCGTCCTTCTTCATTTTTTGCCCAAACTACAGCAACTTGACAAAATGGTGAATTGGAAATCCACATTTTGGCACCGTTAAGCAAATAGTGGTCACCCATATCTTTATAGTTGGTAGTCATACCACCTGGATTACTACCATGATCTGGCTCTGTAAGTCCAAAACTTCCCATCCATTCACCAGAAGCCAACTTAGGAAGATACTTTTTTCGTTGCTCTTCAGTACCATACTTCCATATTGGGTACATCACCAAAGATGATTGTACAGAAGCAGTACTTCTAACTCCAGAATCACCGCGTTCAATTTCTTGCATAATTAGACCATATGAAATTTGATCTAAACCTGCACCGCCATATTCTTCTGGAATGTATGGGCCGAAAGCGCCAATTTCTGCTAAACCACCAATTATAGATTTTGGGAATTCTGCTTTTTGTGCAGCATCTTCAATTATTGGTGAGACATCACGTTTTACCCAATCACGGGCAGCTTCACGTACTAATTTATGTTCTTCTGAAAGTAAATCGTCAATATTGTAATAATCAGGAGCTTCAAATAAATCCGGCTTCATAATAGGTCAAATTTTGTTGAAACAAATGTAACGAAAACGTTTGCATTGCCCAATCCTAATTCTACATTTTCAAATAAAAATCTTTGGTAAGATTGATGTAATCTTCAGTATAGTCATGTCTGCTGTTCTCAATTATCAATTCTGATTCTGAAACTTCAGATTTATGAAAAGAAAATTCTAATAATGATCTTGTTCTTCTAGATTTTGGATTTCCTTTGACATTGCAAATGCGGTTGGGAAATAACTTGAATTCCGAAGCTAAGTTTGTAAAGGGATCCGTCTCGTTATAGGGAAGAATTACTGAAAACATACCTTGATCAGAAAGTAATTTTGATACTGAAAATAAAAGGTGCTCAAAAGGCATAGCGTCTTGAAATCTGGCTAAATCACGTGCCTTGTCATTTGTTTTATACTCAGCAGAGTAGAATGGAGGATTACAAATAATGAGATTGTACGTATCATCAATTTCTTCAGTAAATTCTAAGAGTGATGCGTGATAGCAAAAGAGTCTATCGCTCCAATCGGAGTTTTCAAAATTAGTTACACACTGCTCGTAGGTATCACCATCTATTTCGATGGCTTCAATCATTTCAGCATTACTTCGCTGTGCTAACATCAAGGATAAAACTCCAGTGCCAGCGCCAATGTCCAAAATCAAAAAAGGATTATGGTTTACAGTAGACCAGGCACCTAATAACACAGCATCAGTGCCAATTTTCATAGCACATCGGTCTTGGTCTACACTAAAATGTTTGAATTTAAATGGTTTAGACATTTAGGCTAAATATAAGTCTATTAAACCTTCTGGAGTTTCTACTTCAATCACCTTTGCTTTTCTATCTACATTAACTATGAATTCGTCATTCATCGGAATTAGAATTTCAGTACCATTTCTATCAATTTCAAATAAAGCTTGGGCAGTAGAATCGTTTATTGCTATGATAGTACCAACCTCACCAAAGTTTGAGTCTTTTATTATAAATCCAATAACTTCATGGAAATAGAACTTATTGCCTTCGAGCTTTGGCAGTAATTCAAGAGGAAGATATAACTCAGCTTTTATAAGCGCTTCTGCATCTGCTTCGGTATCGACATCTTCAAATTTTACTCTTAAAAGGTCTGATTTATGCAGTTGTGAAGATTCAATAAAAAAGGGAACTAAATTACCGCGTAAATCTATAAATATGGCGTCCAAATTTTCATATAAATTTGGCTCATCAGTATCTAACTTGGCTAATAACTCACCTTTAAAACTGTACTTTTTTACAATCTTTCCTAAATAAAAACAATTATCTTTTTTCAAAATCAAAAAATAAAAAACTCCGACAGTGACCTATCGGAGTTTTAAAAGTATAAAAATTAATTTTTTATTCTTCTTCGTTAGAAGCCTCAACCTCTTCTGCAACTTCTTCTTCCACTACTGGAGCTGCTGCTGCAATACGAGCTTCGTTTACTGCTTTTTCAGCTTCAAGTGCTTTTGCTTTAGCATCTGCTTGCGCTTTTGATAAACCATCAGCTTTTGCTTGAACTTTATTAGCTTTTTCTTCTAACCAAGCATTAAATTTTTCTTCAGCTTGCTCTTCAGTTAAAGCGCCTTTAGCAACACCACCTTTAAGGTGCTTCTTTAAGAATGCACCTTTGTAAGATAAAATAGCTCTCGCTGTATCTGTTGGTTGTGCACCATTTTGTAACCACTGTACAGAACCGTCAACATCCAATTCTATTGTAGCTGGGTTAGTGTTTGGATTATAGATACCTAATTTTTCTAAGTATTTACCATCTCTTTTTGCACGGCTATCAGCCGCTACGATCCAGTAAAAAGGCTTTCCTTTTTTACCGTGTCTTTGTAATCTGATTTTTACAGGCATAATAATTAATTATTTGAAGTTCTCGACCTCAGTTATTAATGAGCGTGCAAAGATAGAATATTTTTTTAATTTTCAGCCATTTACAATCCCTAATGATTATTGGAAAAAATAATATACTTTTAGGGTCTCTTTTTCGTTATATACTAATACTAATTACAAAACTTAAAAATGAAAAGAAGCCTACTACTTTTATTAACCATTACTTTATTTTTTGGATGTTCTGATACGGTAGAATTTAATAATCCAGCTTTACAAGGAAATTTTGAAGGTCAAGCTTGGCGTGCTGATTTCTTTTCAGCGGCAACGCAAGATGGTGGATTGGTTGTTAGAGGACAGCGTGGAAGCGAAGTGCTTCTGATTTTTACAACTCGAACAGATGTGGGACAATACCCGTTAGGTGATAACAACGTAAGTGAAATTAGATTTAGAGCTGCTGATGGTACTATATATTCTACACTTAATGCTCCGGATCCAAGTTTTACATTATATCCGTCTGATGGTTTAGTTGAAATTGAAGAGTTTAATACGGTTACAAATACAGTTACAGGAACATATAGATTCAATGCCTTCACAGCTGACGGTTTGGGAGCAGTAAACTTTATTCAAGGTGTGTTTTTTCAAGTACCACTCTTAAATAATATCACTGAAGTTACCAATGGAACAACTTGCGATTTAGCTACTGCAGCCACGGCAACAATACAAACAGAGATAGCAAGTGGAATGATGACTCCTGAAAAGTGTGTAGAACTTCAAGCAGCATTAGCACTTCAGTTATTAGCTTGTGATGATACTGAAGGTACTTTACAAGCCACATTAGACAATATCGATTGTGACGATGATGATATGGATGGAATTCCAAATTCGTTTGAGGATTTAGATATGGATGGTGACTTAACTAACGATGATACTGATATGGATGGCCTTCCAAATTATTTAGATGCTGACGATGATGGTGATGGTGTGCCAACTAATGCTGAAACAGGAGACACTGATGGCGATACGATTCCAAACTATTTAGATGACGACGACGATGGCGATTCTATCTTAAGCATCTTCGAGGATGCTGCTGGAGGACAAAATTCAGATGGAGATGGGATACCTGATTACTTAGATAATGACGATGATGGCGATGGTGCTCTTACAATTGACGAAAGTCCTGATCCTAATGGTGATGGAAATCCTAATGATGCATTGGATTCTGATATGGATGGGACACCTGATTATCTGCAAGCTTAATGAAATAAATCAATAAAAAAATCCTGACTTTAGTGTCAGGATTTTTTGTTTACATCTATTTATAACTTCACTTTTTAAGGGTAAGATTTCTATTTATCTTTAGTGTCAACTTTTTCAGAAATTTTTTAGAACAAAAGCTCTCATAAATATTTATGTATTTAATATTTGATACTGAAACCACAGGATTACCAAAACGTTGGGACGCACCAATTACCGATACAGATAACTGGCCTCGAGCGGTTCAAATTGCTTGGCAGTTGCATGATGCAATGGGTAATTGTATTGAGCATCAAGACTATCTAATAAAACCTGATGAGTTTAATATTCCATACGATGCTGAAAAGATTCATGGCATTTCTACGGAATTGGCACAAGAACAAGGTATAGCCTTGGTTGAGGTTTTAGAAAAGTTCAACATAGCGATGTCTAAGGCAAAGTTTATTGTAGGACAAAATGTTGGTTTTGATGTGAATATAATGGGTGCAGAATTTGTTCGAGAAGACATAGCAAATCCGTTACAAGAATTACCTGTTTTAGATACGTGTACAGAGCATACCGCAACCTTATGTCAGATTCCAGGTGGTCGTGGTGGTAAGTACAAGCTCCCAACACTAACAGAGCTTCATGAGTTTTTATTTAATAAACCTTTTGCCGAAGCCCATAATGCTACAGCGGATGTTGAGGCAACAACACGATGTTTTTTAGAACTGCTACGTCGCAGAGAATACACCATCAAACAGCTTGGTGTTCAGTCGGATTATTTTGAAGAGTTTACTCAAGCAAATCCTGCAAAAGTTGAAGGCATAAAGCTAAAACATGTCAATCTTAAGCGTGAAAGTGCTAAGATAAATCAGCGTCTTCAAAAAGAACAGTCTGACAGTGCTACGATTGAGACCAATGCAGAGGTAGCATCGCAATTATCAGACGCGCCGTTTGTCCATTTGCATAACCATTCGCAGTTTTCTATTCTGCAATCAACAATCAGTATTAAAGATTTAGTTGCCGCGGCTGCAAAAGAAAATATGCCTGCCGTTGCATTAACGGATCATGGTAATATGATGGGTGCTTTTCATTTTGTGAGTGCAGTTTCCAACCATAACAAAACTGTACAAGCGCAAAATGCTGAAGCAGAAGAAAATGGCGATGAGAAAAAAGGCACTTTAATTAAACCAATAATTGGTTGTGAATTTTTTGTATGTGAAGATTACCAAGACAAAACAAGAAAAGATAATGGCTACCAAATAGTCTTATTGGCCAAAAACAAAAATGGGTATCATAATTTGGCGAAGTTGTCTTCAGTTTCATTTACAGATGGTTTTTACTACGTGCCACGAATTGATAGAAAGCTAATAGAACAGTATAAGGAAGACTTAATTTGTCTTACAGGTAATCTTTATGGTGAGGTGCCAAGTAAGGTTCTCAATGTTGGTGAAAAACAGGCAGAAGACGCTTTAATATATTGGCAAGATGTATTCGGTGAGGATTTGTACATTGAAATGATGCGTCATAATCAAGAAGATGAAAATCGTGTAAATCAGGTGTTAATTCAGTTTTCGAATACTCACAAAATAAAATTAATCGCCACCAACAACACCTATTATGTAGAACAAGAAAATGCCAATGCGCACGACATTCTATTATGTGTTAAAGATGGTGAAAAACAAGCAACGCCAATAGGTCGAGGTCGTGGTTATCGCTATGGATTACCTAATCAAGAATATTATTTTAAGTCTTCAGAAGAGATGAAGGCTTTGTTTAGAGATGTTCCTGAAGCTATAGTGAATATTAAAGAGGTCATTGATAAGGTAGAGCCATATGAGTTAGCTCGAGATGTTTTGTTACCAGCATTTGATATCCCTAATGAATTTAAGTTTGAAGAAGACAAAAATGATGGAGGAAAGCGCGGTGAGAATTCTTACCTAAAGCATTTGACTTATGAAGGTGCGAAGAAACGCTATGGTGACATAACTCCTGAAATCAAGGAACGCATTGATTTTGAATTATCGGTAATTGAGAATACTGGTTATCCAGGTTACTTTCTAATTGTAGAGGACTTCATTAGAGAGGCGAGGAATATGGATGTTTCTGTTGGCCCTGGTCGTGGTTCGGCCGCTGGATCTGTAGTCGCCTATTGTCTTTGGATTACTAATATCGATCCTATAAAATACGACTTACTTTTTGAGCGTTTCTTAAATCCAGATCGTGTGAGTATGCCAGATATTGATATCGATTTTGATGATGAAGGTCGTGGACGTGTTATGCAATATGTAATTGATAAGTATGGTGCCAATCAAGTGGCGCAAATTATAACCTATGGTACAATGGCAGCTAAATCTTCAATTAGAGATACAGCACGCGTATTGGATTTGCCACTTAATGAAGCGGATCATATTGCCAAACTTATACCCAACATGTCCAAACTTGGGAAGATTTTTGGGAAGAGTGAAAAGGAATTGGCTTCAAAATTTAGAGCAGAGGAATTAGATAAGGTCAATGAATTATTAAATATTTCTGATGGTTCAGATTTGCAAGCAGAGACTGTAAATCAAGCTCGTGTTTTGGAAGGTTCTGTTCGAAATACAGGAATTCATGCATGCGGTATAATAATAACACCTGGAGATATTACCAATTATGTTCCTGTTTCTGTGGCTAAAGATTCAGACTTATATGTTACCCAATTTGATAACTCCGTCGTAGAAAGTGCGGGCTTACTAAAGATGGATTTCCTTGGCCTTAAGACTTTGACCTTAATAAAGGACACAGTAAAAATTGTAAAAGCCAAACATGGTATTGAGCTCGATCCTGAGAACTTCCCATTGGATGACGAAAAAACATACGAATTATTCCAACGAGGTGAAACAGTTGGGATTTTCCAATATGAATCTCCTGGTATGCAAAAGCATATGAAGCATTTAAAACCTACCGTTTTTGATGACTTGATTGCAATGAATGCGCTCTATCGTCCAGGTCCAATGGAATATATACCGAGTTTTATTAATCGAAAACACGGCAAGGAAGAAATAATCTATGACCTACCAGAAATGGAAGAATATCTTAAGGAAACTTATGGTATTACCGTTTATCAGGAGCAAGTTATGTTACTCTCTCAGAAACTGGCAGATTTCACTAAGGGTGAAGCCGATGTTTTGAGGAAGGCAATGGGTAAAAAGCAGAAAGTCGTCTTGGATAAAATGAAGCCAAAATTCATATCACAAGCGGCGGCAAAAGGCATGGATGAAGATAAATTGGAGAAAATCTGGAAAGACTGGGAAGCTTTTGCGAGTTACGCCTTTAATAAATCGCACTCGACTTGCTATGCTTGGATTGCTTATCAAACGGCATATTTAAAGGCACATTATCCCGCTGAATATATGGCGGCCGTACTTTCAAATAACATGAATGATATTAAGTCGGTTACATTTTTTATGGAAGAATGTAAGCGCATGCGACTTCCGGTTTTAGGACCAAGTGTCAACGAGAGTTATTACAAATTTTCGGTAAATAAAGATAATGCCGTACGATTTGGTATGGGAGCAATAAAAGGTGTTGGTCATGGCGCAGTAAAAACTATTATAGAACATCGCAAAAAGGATGGGAATTACAAGTCTATTTTTGATTTAGCGAAGCGTATTGATTTACGTGCAGCAAATAAAAAGTCTTTTGAAGGTCTCGCCAATGCTGGTGGATTTGACTGTTTCGAAGACACGCATCGCGCACAGTATTTTGCTCACGATGGCGATGGTATAACTTTCCTTGAAAAAGCGACGAAGTACGGTGCAAAGCATCAAGAAAACGAAAATTCGGCACAAGTTAGTTTGTTTGGTGAAGCAAGTGGTGTTGAAATTGCAGAGCCACAAGTTCCTCCATGCGAAGATTGGGGTACCATGGAAAAACTATCAAGGGAAAAAGAAGTTGTTGGTATTTATATTTCAGGTCATCCGTTGGATGATTTTAAGATCGAAATGAAGAATTTCTGCAACGCTGTAGTTGGTGATTTTGAAAATCTTGAAAAAATGGTTAATCAGAATGTGAAGTTTGGAGGTGTTGTTACCGATATTCAGCATCGCGTAAGTAAACAAGGTAAAGGTTGGGCTATGTTCACAATAGAAGATTATACAGATAGTTTTGAGTTCCGCATATTTGGGGAAGACTATTTAAAGTTTCGACATTTCTTAGTTCAAAATAGTTTTGTGCATGTACAAGCATTTGTAAAAGAAGGTTGGGTAAATCGCGAAACAGGTAAACGCATAGAACCGAGAATTCAATTCAATAATTTTCAGCTATTGCATGATGTTATGGAGACCTATGCTAAGAAATTATCAATACAACTCAACATTAATGATCTTGAATCAAATACTGTAGATGAATTACAAAGCCTATTCAGAATGCATGAAGGAAATAATAAATTGAGCTTTATTGTTTATGACAATGATGACAAGATAAAATTGAATATGCCAAGTCGAAAAAA
>CBFHYD010000006.1:0-41205 GCA_965659975.1 Winogradskyella sp.
TTGTGACGGTTTTAACTGACTTATCTGTTGTCTAAACTTACGTGCATGGAGCTCGGTAATATCAAAGTGAACTTGTTCATGCTTTAAAATATAATCATCTCCAGTTTGAGGTTTAAACCAAGATTCGTAAGGATAGAAAAAACACTCTACTTCAGTGGTAAATTTGGTGATTCGATTCCCAGTTTTACCAATAGAAAAACCAAAAGAAATACCTGAAGCGGTAAGTGCAGCAGCACTTGTATTTTGATCGGGTTTTGCTTTAAAATCAGACCACGACAAAGGATAATTCTCATTCCAAAGGATTGGATCTCTATCATTTTGGGAGAATGAAATATTTGAAAGAAATACAAGTATCAAAAAAACTCTAATCATTGACAAATCGTTTATTTAGTAACGGTTAGAGTTGATTGTTAGTATTATAGAAAAATAGGTGAGCACTTAATTTTTGACCTCAACCAGATTTAAATCCTCAAACTTAACAATGTAAGTCGATTGATTGACATAACCACCGAAGGTCTTTTTCATGTATCGAAATTTATTCTCGATATATTCTGTTTCAAGTTCGGTATCCTTCAATCCATTTTCTTCTAAAGAAAGTCTTAGCAGAATATCTATAGTTAGGTCATAACCTCGTACAGCATATTTACTTGGAGTTAATCCATAACGTTCTTTATAGTCACTAACAAATCCATCAGAATATTCATTCACTTGTTTGTTTACTGTTGGATAGTGAAATTTGAGATTAGACAAATGATAATTATTATCTGGACCATCACTTGTAAACGCCTTTGTTCTATCAGTAGTTACTAGTATGATCTCCTTCGCTTCATCTTGTTGGCCATTTAGTAAACTAATTACACTTGTACCAAATCCTACATTATTAGTTTCTAAAAAGACAATATTTCTTCCATTGACGAATAGGTTTTCAAAATGGGCTGGATAGATAAAATAATTGTCCTTTCCAGTCTTTTTGCTTACATCTGTGAATAATTGAGAAGCTCCAGGAAATTCTGCCTTGAGTTGATTACTCAGTGCCTTATGTTTCTGGTCTGCTAAAATGATGACCTTAGTTTTAGTACTATCGGCTTTTACAAAATCAATCATTTTCTGTGCTAACAGTTTTTTCTCTGGAATGGTCTGATACACATTCGAAGAAACTTTACTTGGCATTGACAATGGTGCAAATACAGGAACACCACTAACTTCTGAAGCGAAGCGGTCAAAAGTTTTGGTCATCATTGGACCGATTACGGCATCGTACTCAGAAAAGTTTGTTGAATTTGCTATTTCGCTCACTTTAGAGGTTCTACTCTGCGTATCAAAAACAGCTACGTTTGAAGAAATTCCTTTTTTCTTTGCATCTTCTAATGCCATAAGTACACCAGAATGAAAATCTAACGCTGTACTTAAAATCCTATCGGATTTCATAATGTCTTTAACCTCGGCTATTGAATCTAAATCCAAACGATTAAGTCGAAATGGTAATAAAACCGCAAGTTTTTTAGTATTAGTATTGGTGATTTGTAAACTTAAATCTGTTGTAGCTACGTCTTCGTTCTTAGAATCAGCAACATCGATCTCTTTTGGTATTTTAAGAATCATACCCATTTTTAAACCACCATCATTGAGTTCAGGATTTAGTTCTTTCAACTGTGCTTCAGTAAGACCCATTTTCTTTTCTAATCTGTAAAAACCTTCTTTCGGTAATACTTCGTAATAGTTATATTCTACTTCAGTAGATTTCTCTTCGTTATTTGCGATATTAGGAACATTAAGCTCATCACCAGGTTGGAGTACTTTATTCATTTGAGGATTCAACGCTTCTAATTCCGGTATGGTAATCCCAAATTTATAGGCAACACGCCACTTACCTTCTTTTGGTAAAACCGTGTATTTCTTTGTGGTATTTGAAAGTGTTTGCTTTGAAACAATAGTTTTAAATCTCGGAATACGAATACGATCGCCTTTTCTGAGAACTTCAGAATACAATCTCGGATTGGCTTTCTTGATGTCATCTTCAGTGACTTTATACTGTTTCGACAAACTGTAAAGCGTTTCCTTTCGTTTTACCTTGTGCTTTTTGTAATCGATGACCTCACGAGCATCTTCTACAATAGCAGCATTTTTTACTTTAGATGTTGGAATTATCAGAGTTGTACCAACAGTAAATTTTTCTTTTGCATCGGGATTGAGGGCATACAAATCAAATGGTGTCACCAGGTAATGCTTTGCTATGCTTTCAATTGTTTCACCTTCTTGGATTTTGTGCGTTTTATAGTTTTGGGCACTAATACTAAGCGCAAAAAACAATAACGATACAACTAAAAAATTCTTCATTCTATTTTATTATTCCCATTCAATCGTCGCAGGTGGCTTAGAGCTTATATCGTAAACTACGCGGTTTACACCTTTGACTTTATTTATTATTTCGTTCGAGGTTTTTTGCAAAAACTCATAAGGTAAATTTACCCAATCTGCTGTCATTCCATCTGTACTCTCAACAGCACGTAATGCCACACATTTTTCGTAAGTACGCTCATCTCCCATTACACCTACGCTGTTGACTGGCAAAAGCATTGCACCAGCTTGCCAAACCTTATCGTACAAATTCCATGATCGTAAATTATCAATAAATATTGCATCAACTTCTTGTAATATACGAACTTTCTCTGCGTCCAGACTTCCTAAAATTCTTATGGCCAATCCTGGACCCGGAAATGGATGACGTCCTAATAACTGTGGATCCATATTCATAGATGCACCAACTCGTCTTACTTCATCTTTAAATAATGCTTTCAGTGGCTCCACTACTTTTAACTTCATAAAGTCTGGTAAACCACCAACATTGTGGTGACTTTTTATAGTTGCACTTGGACCACCAGTTGCAGATACACTCTCAATTACATCTGGATAGATTGTACCTTGCGCCAACCATTTTACATCCTTTATAGCATGAGCTTCATCATCAAAAACCTCAATGAACACACGACCGATTATCTTACGTTTTTCTTCCGGATCGCTCTTTCCTGCTAAGGCATCCAAAAAGCGTGCCGAAGCATCTACACCTTTTACATTGAGTCCCATTCCTTCATATTGTTGCAATACACTACTGAATTCATTTTTACGTAACAATCCATTATTTACAAAAATGCAATATAGATTATCGCCTATGGCTTTATTTAGTAGCATTGCGGCAACTGAAGAATCTACGCCACCAGAAAGTCCAAGAACAACTTTATCATTACCTAATTTTTCTTTGAGCTCTTCTACAGTATCTTCAACAAAAGCATTTGGTGTCCAGTCTTGCTCTAAGTTCGCGATGTTCACCAAGAAATTTTGAAGTAAGGTCTTTCCGTCTGTTGAATGGTAAACTTCTGGGTGAAATTGAATCGCATACGTTTGTTCTCCTTCAATTTTGTAGGCTGCATTCTCCACATCACTCGTACTCGCTAATAAAACACCACCAGTTGGCAATATTTTTATGGTATCACTATGACTCATCCATACTTGGCTGCCTTCACTAATATTTTCAAAAAAGGCTTCACCTTCCTTAACATATGCCAAATTAGCTCTACCATATTCACGCGTGTTACTTTCGGCAACTTCACCACCTGAAAAATGTGCCAAATACTGAGCGCCATAGCAAACGGCAAGCATTGGCTTCTTAGCTCTGATGTTTGACAAATCTGGATGAAGTACAGCTTCTCCGCGAACAGAATTAGGACTTCCGGAAAGAATTACGGCTTTAAAACTATCTGAATCTTCTGGAAAATTGTTGAATGGATGAATCTCACAATAGATGTTCAATTCTCTCACACGGCGCGCAATAAGCTGTGTATATTGCGATCCGAAATCTAAAATTAGGACTTTGTTGTGTTGCATGCACAAAAATAGCAATACATTTTAGATTGCATGACGGTATAATTAGAATTTTGATGTGTTTTTTTAACAGTATTTCAACTGTAAAATTAGATGGTCAAAATGGTAAATTCCAGCTGAAGTGGCTTCAGAGATTTTATCAATTCTGGAATGAGTCGATCACCAAACTCCAAGTATAGTTCGGAAAAATTAGTTGTTCTTTCTTGCAGACTGTTATTAGGAAATAATTGCGCAAGTAGATCAGTTGCCCGTTGAACCTCATCGGCGAGTTTTTTCTTCTGTGCTTTTAGTAACCTTTTTTCAAGATGTTTGAGACCGTTAATCTGCTTTTTATCCTGAGCGGAAACCGCACCTAAGAATGACTTGTCCGTTTTATTGGCTAAGTCATACAAATCTTTGAATTGATTTTCTAAATGCTGAATTTGTTCGGAAAAATCGATATCAATGTTTGAAATCTGACGTACACGTTTATTGATAAAACGTTCTCGATTTAGAAATAATTCAGTGTTTGATACATTTAGTTTCTGTTGTTTTTTCAGTTGTTTTTCAGAACGTATCAAAACTGAATTTCTTAACAGTAAAATAGGAAAAACAACATCTTGAGCATCAAAATTTTCTTTGAGCTGAAACCAATACGCCATTTCACCACCACCACCAATATAACAGAGGTTTGGCAGAATGACTTCTTGATACAGTGGACGCATTATTACGTTTGGCGAGAAGCATTCTGGCATCTCGTGAAGATGATTTAATAATTCCTCTTTTGTCCAATTAATACTCGTATTATTTACTTTGAAAACATCGTCTTCAAAAACAATGCGCTCTCGCAAATTATCTTGCACATAAAATAGGTTGATTTCACGAGGATTAACTTGGACTTTATATCCTAATTGTTCAAGTTTACTATTAGTTTTTTTAACCGAATTAAAACCGACATTTTCAAGAAGCTCCTTTTGCATATGAGGTACAAAGAGCTGCTTAAGACTTCTATCGTCCGCATCTACAATGACTAATCCATATTCGGCAAATAAAGCATTGGCAATATATCTCGTGGCATCCGATAAGTTATTATGATTGATATAGGCATCCTCAAACCAACTTTTCAATTGCCTCGCAAATTTACCTTCACCAAACTCGGTTGAAATAATTTCTAAAACCGCATCTAAACCATGAGTATTGAATCTACCTACTGCACCACCATCTTTTCGGTTCCACTGGATTTTCTTCCCTTTGAAATTGAAATAGTTGATCTCATCAAAATCATGATCTTCAGATGCCATCCAATACACAGGAACAAAATTATAATCTGGATAAGCTTCTTTCAGCTCGTTAGAAAGATTGACTGTTGATATAATCTTATGCAAGAAATAAAGTGGTCCTGTAAATAAATTAAGCTGATGCCCTGTAGTGATTGTAAACGTATTAGCCGATTTAAGGCTTTCAATATTTTGAAGCGTGAGTTCTGAAGCCCTTACATTTTGATATTGATTTGATAATACATCTACCAAAATCGCTCTCGACTCCGCTTGAACCGACAGACTTTTTTCTTCGATTTGAGATTTAAAATTCTCAATATTTGGAAAACGGTTATAAAGAGATTCCAGCTCTGGCTTTTCCTCTAAATAATCGCAAATAAAATTCGAAAAATAGTTTGTATCTCTATACGCTATACAGTCGGTTGGCATACGTTGTATAAATTTGAGTTTAAATATACGGCAAGTGACTATGTCAACTGCTAATTTTTAGTTAATATGGATATACGTAAATATATTATAATTCTCAGTAACTATATTTACTTACTAAACCAACAAACTATGCAGAAATTTTTCTTTTCAGTTGTATGTGTATTTACAATATCATTTTCCGTAATTGCTCAAAATGTACCAAGTCCAGAGGATGTTTTCGGATACCCGATTGGAACACAATTTAGCAGACATCATCAAGTCCTTGATTATTTCGAAGCTGTAGCAAAAGCAGCTCCAAATCAAGTGAAGATGGAAAAATATGGCGAAACTTATGAACGTAGACCTTTATATGTGACTTATGTTTCAAGTGAGGAAAACATTAAAAATCTTGAAAGCATAAGACAAAATAATCTCGCCAATACAGGTTTAGTGCAAGGGCAGACAAATAATCCCGAAGTTGCAATAGTATGGTTAAGTTATAATGTTCATGGTAATGAAGCTTCAAGTACAGAAGCAGCAATGCTTACATTGCATAAATTATTGACAGAAAAGCAAAATTGGTTAGAAAACACGGTCGTAATAATCGATCCATGTGTTAATCCAGATGGAAGAGATCGTTATGTCAATTGGTATAATGAAACTGCAAGTCAGCCTTACGATATCGACCAACAAGCAAGTGAACACAGCGAGCCTTGGCCAGGTGGACGTCCAAACCATTACTTATTTGATCTTAACAGAGATTGGGCTTGGGCGACGCAAATAGAATCTTCAGAACGATTAAAAGTGTATAACAAATGGATGCCACATGTTCATGTCGATTTTCATGAGCAAGGCATAAATGAACCGTATTACTTTGCACCAGCCGCAGAACCATTTCATGAAATTATTTCTGATTTTCAACGTGATTTTCAAACTGAAATCGGAATTAATCACGCCAAGTATTTCGACAAAGAAGGTTGGTTATTCTTTACACGAGAACGCTTTGATTTATTTTACCCAAGTTATGGAGATACCTACCCAACATACATGGGAGCTATTGGTATGACTTACGAACAAGGTGGACACGGACGTGCTGGATTAGGAATCCTTAATGACGAAGGTCATGTCCTAACCTTAGTTGAACGTCTAACACATCATACAACCACTGGATTATCTACTGTGGAGATGGCATCCAATAATGCTAAACGCCTAAATGACGAGTTTGCTAAATTCTTTGATAACAGCAGTTTAAAATATAAGAGCTATGCACTCAATGGAAATAAAGATCGCATAGAAAGTTTAAAAACCCTGTTAGACAAACACGACATTGAATACGAAAGTGGCGTCAATGGAACCGCAAAAGGTTATCATTTTAAAACAGGTGAATCTGGTAGTATAAATACATCAGTAAACTCGCTGATTGTGCATACAAACCAACCAAAAGGTAAAATGGTGAAGGTGTTGTTTGAACCGAATGCCAAATTAACAGATTCACTAACTTATGATATTACAGCTTGGAGCATGCCTTATGCTTATGGATTAGACGCCATTGCAAGTACCTCAAAAATCTCAAGTAATTCTCCGAATTCATCTTCAGAATATCAAATATTGAAAAAGGCTTACGGTTATGTTAGCGATTGGAACTCCATAAAAGACGCTAAATTTTTAGCTGCATTACTTAAAGCTAATTTTAGAGTTCGTTTTACTGAAAAGCTATTCAATTCAAACGGAAAAAATTTCAAAAGAGGTTCGCTCATAATTACTGCCGGAGATAATAATAATTTAGACAATTGGTTAAGTACTCTAAATAGCATTGCAAAAGATCATGACAAGGCGTTAGACACTATAAATTCTGGTTTTTCACAAAGCACACCAGATATAGGTTCTCCAGATATTAAATTGATAAATAAACAAAAAGTGGCCATCCTTTCTGGTGAAGGAACATCTTCATTGAGTTACGGTGCACTTTGGCACTTTTTCGAGCAACAATTACATTATCCTTTAACTTCAATTAATACAGATAATTTCGGAAGAACCAACCTCGATAAATACAATGTGCTTATAATGCCAAGTGGTTATTACGGAAGTGTACTAAATAAAGATAATATGGCAAAACTCAAAGACTGGGTGCGTTCTGGTGGAAAAGTTATTGCTATTGACGTGGCACTTCGAAGTTTTGCGAACAAGGATGGTTTTGCTTTAAAAACTAAACAAGGTGAAGCATCTCAAGCTTCAGAAAATTTAACACCTTATGCCGATCGCGAACGTGAGTATGCTAATAACCTAATTACTGGTGCCATTTTCAAAAGTGAAATAGACAATACTCATCCTATGGCTTTCGGCTATGACAAAGAATACTTCACACTTAAAATTGGTAGCTCAAGCTATAACCTATTAAGTAGAGGTTATAATGTGGGACATATAAACGACACTAAAGTATTCTCTGGCTTTGCTGGACAAAACGCACTAAAAAATATTGATAACACACTTGTGTTTGGTGAAGAACGTATGGGAAGCGGTAGCTTTATTTATATGGTGGACAACCCATTATTCCGCAGTTTCTGGGAAAACGGTAAACTATTTTTAGTGAACTCCATATTTTTTGTAAACAATAATGCATTTGAATTATAAAAATTTTAAAATGAAATCATCAAAACAACTATTCATCTATTTGCTTGTAGCAATATTCTTTTTAGGGTGTAAAGACAATAATTCTAATAATGAAAACTCAGCAGACTTAAACGTCGATTACGATACGTTTGAACTTGACAATGGACTTAAAGTATTATTTCATATCGATCGTTCAGATCCCGTTGTAGCTGTGTCATTAACAGCTCATGTAGGTTCAGCAAGAGAGATAGAAGGTCGTACTGGCTTTGCACATTTGTTTGAGCATTTACTCTTTTTAGAGTCCGAAAATTTGGGTAAAGGTGGATTAGATAAAATGAGTGCGCGTATTGGAGGTTCTGGTGCAAACGGATCAACCAATCGCGATCGCACTAACTATTTACAAACAGTACCAAAAGATGCATTAGAAAAGATGATTTGGGCAGAAGCAGATAAGTTGGGGTATTTTATAAATACGGTTACTGATCCAGTTCTTGCAAAAGAAAAACAAGTCGTGAAAAACGAAAAACGACAATCCGTAGACAATAGACCTTATGGTCACACACAGTATGTAATTGATAAAAACTTATATCCACAAGGACATCCTTACAGCTGGCAAGTGATTGGATCATTAGAGGATTTGCAAAATGCAACCTTGCAAGATGTCAAAGATTTCTTTAATAGATGGTATGTCCCGAATAATGTCATCTTAACTATCGCTGGCGACTTTGATAAGGAACAGGCAAAAACTTGGGTAAAAAAATATTTTGAAGAAATTCCACGAGGCGAAGATGTACCTGATTTAGCAAAACAACCTGCTGTATTAGATGCGCCTAAGCATCTATATTACGAAGACAATTTTGCCCGTGCACCGCGTTTAACTCTGGTTTGGCCAGGTGTTCATAGATATCATGAAGATAGTTATGCATTAGGTGTTTTAACTCAATATCTATCCCAAGGCAAAAAAGCACCTTTATACAAAGAATTAGTTGAAAACGAACAACTAACAAGTTATGTAGGAATGGGTGAATATAATTCTGAAATCGCTGGACAAATTCAACTGAGTGTTACAGCCTTTACTCAAGTAGAACTCAATGATGTTGCTAAAGCCATCTACAATGGTTTTGAAGATTTTGAGAAAAATGGAATTTCAGAAGAAGACTTAAACCGAATTAAAGCAGGTCAAGAAACACGATTTTATCAAGGCTTATCAAGTGTTTTAGGCAAAGGTGCTTCATTAACACAATACGAAATGTTTGCTGGTGATGCTGGCTACATTACAAAGGATGTAGAAAACATTTTAGCGGTAACTCCGGAAGATGTTATGCGTGTCTACAATACTTATATCAAAGACAAAAACTACATCGCAACGAGTTTTGTACCTAAAGGGCAATCGAATCTCATTTTGGACGACTCTATATTGGCAGAAGTTGTTGAAGAAAAGATTATTGAAGGTGCAGAAGAAACATTCGATGCATCCATCGCTGCAACTTACGAAAAAACACCTTCGAGCTTTGATAGAAGTATAGAACCGCCATATGGCGAAAGCCCTGATATAAATGTACCAACAGTATGGAAAGAGAATTTGAGTTCTGGCCTAAAGGTTGCAGGCATCCAAAACGATGAAGTACCATTAGTACAATTTAAATTACGAATTAATGGTGGAATGTTACTTGAAGACATCAAAAAGATTGGTGTTTCTAATTTAATGGCGTCTTTAATGAACTATGGTACTGCAAATAAAACACCAGAAGAATTAGAAAATGCTATAGAAAGTTTAGGTGCAAATATTAGTGCTTATGCCGCTGATGATGCTGTTGTGTTTTCAGGAACTTGCTTATCCAAACATTTCGATACGGTCATGAGTCTTATGACAGAAATGCTGTTAGAGCCGCGTTGGGACGTCAAAGAATTTGATCTTTTAAAGCAAAGTACTAAAAGTAGCATACAGCGTCAAAAAGCAAATCCTAATGCCATTGCAGCAAATGAAAATGCAAAATTACTTTATGGTAAGGATCATATACTGGCGCAAAATAATCAAGGGACAGAATCATCTGTAGATGCGATTACTGTTGAAGATTTAAAAGCTTACTACAACGCAAACTTAACGCCTTCATTAGCAACGCTAAATATTGTTGGTGATATTTCTCAAAGCGACGTTCTGAAAAACTTAGAAACGCTCAGTAGCAAATGGGAAACCAAAGACGTTAGTTTGCCAGAAATAGAACAACCTGAGTTACCAGAATCTTCAGTCGTATATTTTTATGATGTACCAAATGCTAAACAATCACAAATACGTTTTGGGTATCCAGGACCAAAAGCAACAGACGAAGATTATTACAAAGCAACAGTAATGAACTATCGCCTTGGTGGCGGTGGTTTTGCATCCCAATTGACCCAACAATTGCGTGAAGGAAAAGGCTACACCTACGGAATACGCTCACGTTTTAGTGGTGATGATAAAACAGGAAGTTTTCAAATATCAAGTGGTGTACGCTCTAATGTAACTTACGAATCCTCTGCTTTAGTTAAAGAAATTTTAGATAACTACGGAAAAGAGTTTGATAGTTTAGACTTAGAGATTACAAAAGGATACATGCTTAAAAGTGGTGCACGTTCTTTTGAAACGCTTGGCGCTAAGCTTAATATGCTGAG
The DNA here is from genome assembly GCA_965659975.1 of Winogradskyella sp. Taxonomy (GTDB): domain Bacteria; phylum Bacteroidota; class Bacteroidia; order Flavobacteriales; family Flavobacteriaceae; genus Winogradskyella. The sequence continues at coordinate 10,806 of CBFHYD010000006.1, forward strand.
TAATATTACAGAATATGGCTATGATGATAATTATGCTAAACAAAGAGAAGAAATTGTCAAAGCGTTAACCGTAGAAGACATGAAAGCCTTGGCAGAAAAATATATTAATCCTAATCAAATGATCTATTTGGTCGTCGGTGATGCTGCAACACAATTAGATAAGTTAGAACAATTAGGATTTGGAAAACCAGTATTATTAAATCCAACATATAAAGCATTGGATCAGTAGACTTTAACTCATGAATATGAAAAATACTTTAATTTTCTTCTTTCTACTATTTTTTTTCCAATTCTGTCTTTTCTCAATCAATCTCAGAAATTGATCAAAGAGAAAATATTAAAAGCACAGAAAATATTGGGAACTTCAGGCTTTTTAAAACTGAAAATATGTGGACTTTCATCCTTTTAGACAAAGTTGATGGAAGAACATGGCAAGTACAATGGTCAATTGAATATGAGGAAAGGGGAATAATTCCGATCGATTAATTCGATAAAAGAAGAATATGAAAACTACAAATCACATCTCCAAACTTCTACATGACCTCTTTTTCGGAGGTAATTGGACTGGTACTAATCTCAAAGATTCTATTGCTTCAATTACACTTGAGGAAGCCAATACTAAAATTGGAGATTGTAATACTATAGCTGTATTGTTATTTCACATTAATTATTATGTTGAGGGTACGATTCCTGTGCTTAATGGCGGTACCTTAGACATCAAAGATAAATACAGTTTTGATGCACCAGAAATTAAAACCGAAACGGATTGGGAAGCTTTTAAAACTAAAGTTTTAGAAAATGCAAAATCACTAATTCAAGATATTTCGTCTTTAGAAGATGATATGCTTTTTCAGACTTTCGTTGACGAAAAATATGGTACATACTATAGAAACCTTCATGGTATTATTGAGCACACACATTACCATTTGGGACAAATCAATGTGCTCTTAAAACAAATGAGAGCATAACTAAAAAAGCCAATGCGATTGCATTGGCTTTTTAATTTCTATAACATCTAAAGTCTTAGAACATATCTCTTCCTGAGAAATGGAAAGCACCTTCGATAGCTGCGTTTTCGTCACTATCACTTCCGTGTACTGCATTCTCACCAACAGAGGCTGCATATAATTTACGGATTGTACCTTCTGCAGCTTCAGCAGGATTGGTAGCTCCGATTAAAGCTCTAAAATCTTCAACAGCATTATCTTTCTCTAAAATTGCAGCGACAATTGGTCCACGTGTCATAAATGCTACCAATTCTGCAAAAAACGGACGCTCCTTGTGGATTGCATAAAACTCCTCAGCATCTGCTTTAGTCATTTGTGTTAATTTCATTGCTACAATTCTAAAACCTGCAGCATTAATTTTTTCTAATATAGCACCGATGTGTCCATTTTCAACAGCATCTGGCTTTAACATTGTAAACGTTCTGTTTGTTGCCATTTTTTCGTTTTTTAATTGCCACCAAAATCGCTTGGTGAATTCGCGTGCAAAAATACAGTAATTTGTAGAATAGACAATTATAAGATTGCGCTTTTTTGGCATTTATTATTATCTTCGCCTGCTATGAATGAAGATGAGTTAAAAGCAATAAAATCACTACTAAGCGAACCAAAGAAGGTTGTTGTGGTGCCGCACAGAAATCCAGATGGAGATGCCATTGGATCTACATTGGCTTTAAAGAATTATTTGGAGTTCTACCAACACCAAGTTACTGTTATTGCGCCTAACGATTATCCAGAATTTTTAAAATGGGCTCCTGGAGAATCTTCCATTCTAAAATTTGATACGGAAACCGAAATCAGTTCAAGACTTATTTCAGAAGCAGATATCTTATTTACATTAGACTTTAATGCTTTGCACAGAACTGGTGATGACATGGCTAAAATATTAGATGCCTCGGAAGCTATTAAAATCATGATAGACCATCATCAAACGCCAGATTCTTATCCTAAGTACATGTACTCAGATGTAAGTATGTCTTCGACTTGTGAAATGGTGTATAATTTTATTGAGATGTTTGGTGACCTGGATAAAATAAATGCCGATATCGCGACGTGTATTTATTTGGGAATAATGACAGATACAGGTTCATTTCGCTTTCGCTCTACAACAAGCAGAACACACGAAGTTATCGCAAGCCTAATTGAAAAAGGTGCAGATAATACATCTATTCACAATCAGGTCTACGACACCAATAGTTATAATAGGTTGCAACTTCTTGGTTGTGCTTTACAAAATCTAAAGGTGATACCAGAACTGAACAGTGCTTATATTACCTTGTCGCAAGAAGAGCTTGATACCTACCACTACAAAAAAGGTGATACAGAAGGTGTGGTTAATTATGCACTCTCGATTACCAATACTGTTTTGGCCGCTATTTTTATTGAAAATACTCAGGAAGGTATCATTAAAATTTCATTGAGAAGTAAAGGTGATTTTTCTGTCAATGAATTTAGCCGTGCACACTTTAATGGTGGCGGTCATACCAATGCTGCTGGAGGTCGAAGCGAAGACACTCTTGAAGCAACTGTTGAGAAATTTATCACTATATTACCTGAATATAAATCGCAACTCACCCAATAAATGAAGCGCCTACTATTCATATTTGTTCTGAGTTTTTTTCTCGTCGGCTGTAAGTCCCCAGAACCAAGGAAACCCTTAGTTACAAAATCAGGTTCATTCATCAAAGAATCTGTAGAACGCAATAAAAAATTAAATCAGGCTGAAAGTGAACGTATTCAATCCTTAATTGCTTCAGCTCCTGATAAAGAATTCCAAACCTCAGAAAATGGTTTTTGGTATTCCTATACGACCAAAATTGAAGATGATTCTCCCACAGCCGAATTTGGCGACAAATTGGAGTTTGAATATTCTGTCTCAGATCTAAAAAACAATAATATCTACACCGAAGAACAATTAGGATTGCAGACCTATTACATGGACAAGGAAGAACTTTTTCAAGGTCTACGTGAAGGTTTAAAGCTTATGAAAGCTGGAGAAGAAGTCACCTTTATATTCCCATCACAGAAAGCTTTTGGATATTATGGTGATGATAACAAAATAGGTACAAATGTACCATTGATAGTAAACGTAAATTTAAAAACAATAACCCAAAACAATGATTAAGAAATTATTTATGCCTTTAGCGGCTTTACTACTTTTATTAACTGCAAGTTGCAAGGAACCAAAATATGATTTAGAAGATGGATTGTATGCAGAATTTGTTACAAATATGGATACTATGGTCGCAAAGCTTTATTATGATAAAGTACCAGTTACTGTGGCTAATTTTGTAGCATTAGCCGAAGGAAAGCATCCATTAGCGAAGGAAGAATTCAAAAATAAAAAGTATTATAACGGTACAACCTTTCACCGTGTTATCAATGATTTTATGATTCAAGGTGGAGATCCAACGGCAACTGGTTCTGGTGATCCTGGATACAAATTCGAAGATGAATTTAGTAACGAATTAAAGCATACGAAACCAGGAATATTGTCTATGGCAAACTCTGGACCTGACACTAATGGTTCGCAATTCTTTATTACAGAAAAAGAAACATCATTCTTAGATGCTTACCAAGCAGACGGAACGATGAAAAAATGCGGTCCCTTTCCAGGTGGTGGTTGTCACGCTGTATTTGGAGAATTAGTCCTTGGGTTTGATGTGTTAGATTCCATATCAAACGTAGAAGTTATCGATCCATCTAAGCGTAATCATAAACCTGTTGAAGATGTAGTTATTAAAGAACTAAACATCATCCGTATTGGTGGTGAAGCCAAAAAATTTGATGCTGCAAAGACCTTTACAGAAGGATTAGAAAGTCTAAAAGAAAAGAAAGCAAAGGCAGAAGAGGAAGCTCGTTTAAAAGCAGAGGAAGAAAAACGAGTAGCTGAGGAAAAGAAAGCTACTGCCGCGGCAGAATTTAAACCAACTATGGATTCTTATTCTGCAATGTCTAAAGAATTACCTTCTGGATTAAAGGTGCATTATCTTACTAAAGGTGACGGTGCAAAACCGAAAACCGGTGATATGGCTTTGGTAAATTATCAAGGTTATTTTACCGATGGTAAATTATTAGATAGTAATATCAAGGAATTGGAAGAAAAATATGGCATGGTGAATCCTATGAAAATACAACGTGGGATGTATGCACCAAGTCCAATGAAAGTAAGTCCAGATGCGCCACTATTTGCAGGATTTAAAGAAGCGTTAGCGATGATGCGTGTTGGAGATAAAGCATTTTTCTATTTCCCATCACATTTAGCATATGGAGAAAGTGGACGTCCACCAGTAGTACAACCAAATACAGATTTGGCATTTATCATAGAAATGACTGGTATTCAAGAGTAATAAAAGTTCTGAAGAAACTGATTAAAAAAGCAGCTATCGTAAAATGAGTAGCTGCTTTTTTATTTTATGAGATGCTGAAACAAGTTCAGCATGACAAATTTATTTCTTCTCAGGAATATGTTTTAGAATTTCTAAAACTAAGTCCCAATATTTTTGCGCAGATGATATCTGTGCGCGTTCGTCTGGAGAGTGTGCGCCTTTGATATTCGGTCCAAAACTAATCATATCCATATTTGGATAATTCTGTCCTAAAATACCACATTCCAGACCCGCATGGCAAGCTGCCACATGAGGCTTTTCTCCATTATTTAAGCGTTCATAAATAGGCACCATAACTTTGAGAATATCTGAGTCCATATTTGGTTGCCAGCCTGGATAATTCCCTGAAAATTCAACCTCACAACCTGTAAGTTCAAAAGTTGCTCTTAGCGTGTTTGCTAAATCGTACTTAGATGTTTCTACAGAACTTCTTGTTAAACATCCGATTTTGATTTCACCATCTTTTACAATAACACGAGCAATATTATTCGATGTTTCTACCAAATCTGGAATATCTGCACTCATACGATAAACACCATTTAGTGCAGCATATAACGCTCTTGTTAAGCCTTCTTGAACACCTAATTCCATGATGGATTTTGGAGTCTCAGTTTTGGAAACTACAATTTCCAATTCTGGCTCCATTGTTTTATATTCCTTTTTTATAATGGCCGCCAAATCTTGCATTTCATTTATGAACGTCTGTTCATGAACTGCATCTATCGCTACAATAGCCTTACTCTCACGAGGTATAGCATTGCGCAAACTTCCGCCATCGATTTCAGAAATACGCAAGCCGTAATTTTCAAAACCATCAAAAAGTAGACGGTTCATAATCTTATTGGCATTGCCAAATCCTTCATGAATTTGCATTCCAGAATGTCCACCTTGTAATCCTTTGACATTTATTTCAAATCCTATTTTAAATTCAGGAGTTTCTTCTTCATTATAGGATCTGGTTGCGGTTACATCAATTCCTCCAGCGCAGCCTACGCCTATTTCATCATCTTCTTCTGTATCAAGATTAAGAAGGATTTCACCTTTAAGTAAACCACCTTTAAGTCCCATTGCACCAGTCATTCCAGTTTCTTCATCTATAGTGAATAATGCTTCCAATTCTGGATGTGCAATTGAATCACTCTCTAAAATTGCCATGATCGTTGCTACGCCAAGTCCATTATCAGCACCAAGCGTCGTTCCTTTTGCCTTTACCCAATCACCATCTACATACATGTCTATACCTTGTGTATCGAAATCGAAAACGGTATCATTATTTTTTTGATGTACCATATCAAGGTGACTTTGCATCACAATAGCTTTACGGTTTTCCATTCCTGGAGTTGCAGGCTTTCTTATGATGACATTACCTACCTCGTCCTCAATGGTTTCTAAACCTAAATTGTTTCCAAAATCTTTCATGAATTTAATGACGTGCTCTTCTTTTTTAGAAGGTCTCGGCACGGCACTTAAATCTGCAAACTTGTTCCAAAGTGCTTTAGGCTCTAATTTTCTTATCTCTTTACTCATATTCATTACCCACGAAAGTGGGTGTCTTTTAAATTAATTCTGTTGGATTGCAAATTTAAGGATTAGTTGGCAAAATGTTGAGCACCAATAACAATCACTTTTCATATTTTTGATACATGCGAATGACCAAAAAAGGAGCTTTAGTCCTATTTTTATTTTTACAAATTGTCTGTCTTAAAATATTGAGGCATTATCCCGAATTTGTAGAATCTTACTACTCTAATGGGATATATATCTTTATTTCAAAAGCTATGCGCTATAGCTTTGGTTGGCTACCGTTTTCTGTAGGTGATTTGTTTTATACTATTGCTGGTATATATATCATACGATGGTTTTACAAGAACTTCAAACGAATTTATAGAGATACATTGAATTGGTTTTTGGATCTTGGTGCAACCATCTCCTTAGTGCATTTCGCTTTTCATGTGCTTTGGGGATTTAATTATTACAGATTGCCATTGCATGAATCTCTGAATATCAAAGCAGATTATACAAATGAGGAATTAATCAGTTTTACTAAACGACTCATTGAGAAAACCAACCAAGCCCATGCTCTACTTAGTGAATCCGATAGTACTAAAATTGATATTCCATATTCAAAGTCCGAAGTCTTTAAAAAAGTAAAAGACGGTTATGATGTGTTAGCAATGACCTATCCTCATTTGGACTATCATCCAACAAGCCTAAAAAAATCGATTTATAGTTTACCATTAACCTACATGGGCTTTTCAGGATATATGAATCCATTCACCATTGAAGCACAAGTCGATAGACTAATCCCTATTTATAAATTCCCAACCACATCATGTCATGAAGTAGCACATCAAATTGGATATGCTGCTGAGAACGAAGCTAATTTTGTGGGTGCATTGGCGGCTATTAATAATGAAGATTTATATTTTCAATATTCAGGTTACTCCTTTGTGCTTCGCTATTGTTTAGGTGATCTATACAGAAGAGATAAAACCGTTTATGATCAGTTATTACCATCTATTAATTACGGTGTATTACTGAACTACCAAGAGATACGTGATTTTTGGAATAACTATCAAAACCCAATAGAACCCTTTTTTGAAAAAACATTCGACACGTTTCTAAAGGCTAATCATCAATCTGCTGGAATAAAGAGTTACAACTATGTGGTTGCTCTAATGGTCAATTACTACGATAACAGAACGCTATAGAAACGTTAAAAATTTTGATATCCACAATCATTTTGTGTCGAAGTCTTATCTTTAACACACTAAATAACACTCTCAATTTATGAATAAAACCTTTCTACAACTGCTCATATTCATGTGCAGTTTCTCGTTATTTGCACAGGATTATTTCCCAGATAATTCAGGAGTAAAATCCAGCAATAATTCCAATTATATGGCATTTACAAATGCTAAAATCTATATTTCTCCAACAGAGATTATAGACAATGGAACCCTACTTATTAAAGATGGTAAAGTTGTAAATGTTGGTAAATCGGTAAACCTTCCAAAAAATACAACTAAAGTTGATCTAACCGGAAAATACATTTATCCATCGTTTATAGATATGTATACCACATTTGGGGTTAAAAAACCTAAACGTGGCGGAAATGGTCCACAATACGCTGCAAGCCGTAGTGGTTTTTATTGGAACGATCATATCATGCCAGAACAAGATGTAATGGCTAGCTTTGAATATGATGCTAAGTCGGCTTCGGAATTGCATAAGCTTGGTTTCGGTGTAGTAAACACACATATGCCAGATGGAATTGTAAGAGGTACTGGCGCTTTAATTACTTTAAATAACGATGCAGATAATTCCCTAAGAGTTGTCGATGGTGAAACTACACAACATCTTTCATTTAGTAAAAGTGTGACTTCAAGGCAATCTTATCCATCATCAATAATGGGTAGTATGGCCTTATTAAGACAAATGTATGATGATGCCAAGTGGTATGCAGCCGGTAATGTAAATACACGAGATTTATCACTTGAAGCTTTGAACACTAACAAAAATTTACCTCAAATTTTTGAAGCTGGTAGTCGTGCAAACATAATGAGAGCAGATAAAGTTGGAGATTTACACGGCATTCAATACACTATGGTTGCTGGTGGTGACGAGTACGAAAGAATCAATGAAGTAAAATCAACCAATGCTTCATTAATCCTACCAATAGATTTTAGAAAGGCCTATGATGTGGAAGATCCATTCTTGGCTTCTAAATTATCATTAAGTGATATGCGTGCTTGGAATCAGGAACCTCATAACCCAAGACTATTAGCGGAAAATGGAATTGAATTCGCACTTACGACGCACGGTTTAAAGCAAAAGAGTAGTTTTAAAGCAAACTTAATGAAGGCTATTAATCATGGTCTCTCAAAAGAAAAAGCCTTGGAGGCGCTAACAACGGTTCCAGCAAAATTATTAGGAAAATCGAATGAGTTAGGAACTCTTAAATCTGGAAGCTACGCGAATTTCCTGATTACTTCTGGTGATATTTTTGAAAAAGGTACAAAACTTCACGAAAATTGGGTTCAAGGCATGCAACACATTGTGTCTGATATGAACATAAAAGATATTGATGGTGATTATACATTCAAACTTGCTGGAAACGATTATAAGCTGAATATTTCAGGAAGTACCAGTAAGGCCAAAGCAAAAATTGAATCTGGTGATAAGAGTTTAGGCACAAAAGTGAGTTACACAGGCGATTGGGTAACTCTGACTTTTAAGACTGCAGATAGTACTAAAACTGAATATGTTCGTATCGCAGCAAATAATGCTGCTGGTAACAACCTCACAGGAAATGCAACCATGCCAAATGGTTCATCTTACGCTTTTTATGCTACAAAATCTACAGATGAGGAAAGCAAAAAAGAGGATAAGGAGAAAAAGGACAAAAAAGAGGACACTCCTTTTATGAGTCCGATTACCTATCCAAATTTAGCATACGGATTTACTGAAAAGCCAAAATCTGAAACATTATTATTTAAAAATGCTACGGTTTGGACGAACGAATCCCAAGGTGTTTTGGAAAATACAGATGTATTAATTAAAGACGGCAAAATATCTAAAATTGGGAAAGACCTGGCTTCTGGCGGCGCAACAGTTATAGATGCTACAGGAAAACACATTACTGCAGGTATCATTGATGAACATTCTCATATTGGCGCGGTATCAATTAACGAAGGTGGTCATAACTCATCTGCAGAGGTGACTATAGAAGATGTTATTGACGATGAAGACATCGATATCTATCGCAACCTTGCTGGTGGTGTTACGTCCATACAAATACTGCACGGTTCTGCCAATCCTATTGGTGGTCGATCTGCAATTATAAAGCTAAAATGGGGCGAAGGCGCTGACGGTTACATTTATGAAGACACGCCAAAATTCATAAAATTTGCTTTGGGTGAAAATGTTAAACAATCACGTAGTCGCGTAAATTCTCGTTTCCCACAATCAAGAATGGGCGTTGAGCAAGTTTTCATTGATTATTTCAGTAGAGCAAAAGCTTACGATGAAGCGAAGAAAAGTGGGAAGCCGTTCAGAAAAGACACGGAGTTGGAAGTCTTAGCTGAGATCTTAAATGGCGAACGTTTTATTTCTTGCCACTCTTACGTGCAAAGTGAGATAAATATGCTCATGAAAGTTGCCGAGCAATTCGATTTTAATATCAACACATTCACTCATATTCTTGAAGGTTATAAAATTGCCGATAAAATGAAAGCACATGGTGTTGGTGGATCTACTTTCAGTGACTGGTGGGCTTACAAATACGAGGTAAATGATGCCATCCCTTATAACGCAGCAATTATGCATAACGAAGGTGTTGTCACAGCAATTAACAGTGACGATGCAGAGATGTCTCGACGTCTTAACCAAGAGGCTGCCAAATCTGTAAAATATGGCGGTGCTAGTGAAGAGGACGCACTAAAGTTTGTAACTCTTAACCCTGCTAAATTATTACATATAGACAACCGCGTTGGAAGTCTTAAGGTTGGTAAAGATGCAGACGTTGTTCTTTGGAGTGACCATCCTTTATCCGTTTATGCCAAGGCTGAAAAGACCATTATAGAAGGTGTTACTTATTTTGACATTGAAAGAGATAAGCAAATGCGAGAAGCTTTAGCAAAGGAAAGAAGCGAACTCATTAATATGATGTTGTCTGATAAAAACAAAGGATTAAAAACACAACCAGTTAAAAAGAAAGAAAAAGTATTGTTGCATTGCGACTCTATGGATTCTGGATTATAAAAATTTATAGATATGAAGAATATATTAAATATAGCAATCCTCTTTCTTTCAATTAGTATAGGATTTGCGCAACAAACACCAGCTAACAAGCAATCCAAGCCGATTGCAATTATGGGTGCTACAGCACATATTGGTAATGGAGATGTAATAGAAAATAGTGTAATTACCTTTTCCGAAGGAAAAATTACTGCTGTTGCAGATGCATCGACAGTAAGAATTAATGCCGAAGAAATGGAGGTCATTGATGCCACAGGAAAACATGTGTATCCTGGTTTTATTGTTGCCAACGGTACCTTAGGACTCGTAGAAGTCGATGCCGTTAAGGCTTCTAACGATTTATCTGAATTAGGAACTTTTAATCCTCACATCAGAAGTATTATCGCATATAATTCAGAATCAAAGATTGTGGAATCTATGCGTCCTAATGGTGTACTTTTGGGTCAAGTTGTGCCTCGTGGTGGTCGAATTTCTGGAACCTCATCTGTTGTACAATACGATGCATGGAATTGGGAAGATGCTGCTATAAAAACAGATGATGGGATTCATATGAATTGGCCATCAAGCTTTACAAGTGGTCGCTGGTGGTTAGGCGAAGATCCAGGATTAAGACCAAACAAAAACTACGGTAAACAAGTCAACGAGGTAAAACAATATTTTGTAGAAGCCAAAACTTATAACGCCGGTAGCGGCGCAGAAAGACACTTACCTTTCGAAGCTATGAACGGTTTATTTGATGGCTCAAAACGTCTATACATACACGTAGATGATGCCAAAGGCATCACAGACGCCGTTAATTTTGCCAAATCTCAAAATATAGATGCCATTACAATTGTTGGTGGATATCAAGCGAGTGAAGTGGCGAACTTTTTAAAGTCTAACAAGGTCTCTGTTTTCTTACAACGTGTTCACACACGACCAGACTTAGAAGATCATGATTATGATTACACCTTTAAACAAGCTAAAAAATTAGTAGATGCAGGTGTATTAGTTGCATTAGAACCTAGTGGTCAAATGGAACGTATGAATTCTCGTAATCTACCTTTCTATGCCGGAACAACAGTTGCCTATGGATTAACAAAAGAACAAGCATTGCAATTAATCACTCAAAATCCAGCGAAGATAATGGGTATTGATAGTGCTTATGGAACTTTAGAAACGGGTAAGAGTGCTACCCTATTCATAAGTGAAGGTGATGCTTTAGACATGCGATCAAATAATGTAACCCATGCCTTTATCGATGGTAGAAATGTAAGCCTAGAAACGCACCAAACTAAACTTTGGAAACGTTATTCTGAAAAATACGGTCATTGATTACTAAGACATTATAATTTGTAGTGCTTAAAAAAATTATTGCATATGTTTTAATCGTTTTTGGTGCTTTGTGTTTTTTATTAGCAACTGGAGGTGGAACCATGTGAATGAGAAATAAAAGCCCACTATATAATATCGATATTACTGAAGGGCTTATTTTGGCAATGACTATTATTGCTCTGCCAATCATTGGTTTTTTTTCCATCAAATATGGCATGAAACTTTTAGGCTTTGATAATCAAAAAACATAATAATTTTCAGATACTATGGTATCAAAAAAAGGGAACCAATAGGGTTCCCTTTTTTAATTAATTAATCCTAAAAACTTATTCTATAATCTTAGCACCTTCTGGCATTCCAAATTGGGAGTTTTCAGGTGCTTTTTCATCAACAACAACATTCTTAAATTCTCTTTTTCGTGCCATCTCTGTTGGCTTCCCTTCTTCTACCTTATACCAACTTATACTGTTAGGTAAGACCAAACCATTCAGCGTTTGCCAATCGTCATATCTTATATAACTGAATTTTTTACTTTTTTCATCTTGACCAAAAGTAACCGTATATGCCAACCACTCCATTTGTCCAGTTTCGTCATCATAATACACGATATACTGATCATTTGGTGACAAACCTACGCCAGCCTCATAAGAAATAAGCACGCCAGGATATGTTTTTCCTTCAAACGTTAATGGCTCTGCATCTTCGTATATTATACCATCATCACCAACAATAAATGGCATGGCGTAGAAATACATCATCAAGCCTTTATAGAATTTTGCATTACGTTTGTATTCTTGACCATCCTTTTCATTTACCCATAAGGTTCGTCCATCAAAGCCGGCAGAATATGTCGGTGTATCTCTAAGTTCGACTCGTGTTTTAAGATTTGTAGTTACCACTTCAGCACCATTTGGATTTTCCATGGTAAAAGACAAGGTTTTCATTTTGTTCCAATTGTCTATGCCGCCATGCGCATCGAAAACCTTGGTGATATTTTCAGGATAAATACTGGTAGTAATATCCGCTTTTGTGATTTCTTCAATTTGGGTTTCAGTTACCGTTTGTTTGTCATTCTTACAACCTGTAAAAAGGATTGCAGACATAAATACTATTGAAATTTTTCGCATTGTATTGGTTTAAGTTAAAACAAAGTAGACGCAATAATTACTATAAAATTACACTACTTTTGTAAAGGTATGCACAAAACTATAGTTAGCACTCAAAATCCATTTGTTAAAGGCCTTATTCAGCTCAAGGATAAGTCTCGCCTCAGAAAAAAAACAGGTCAATTTTTGTTAGAAGGCAAACGCGAATTGTCATTGGCTATACGAGGTGGCTACACTATAGAAACCTTACTATTTTATCCAGGCTTATTTTCAGAGAGTGAAGCAAAAGCAATGTCTCGATATAATTTAGAGATTATAGAAATCTCCAAAGATGTATTTCAGAAATTGGCACATCGTGGAACAACCGAAGGCATAATTGCAGTTGGTAAGACCAAGACACATGATTTGGATTCACTTCAGCTTAAAAATAAAAATCCATTAATTCTTGTTGCTGAGGCTCCTGAAAAACCGGGAAATGTTGGTGCTTTATTACGTACAGCAGATGCCGCCAATGTCGATGCTGTTATTATCGCCAATCCCAAATCGGATATCTATAACCCAAATATCATTCGCTCAAGTGTTGGCTGTGTGTTTACTTCAGAAATCGCTACAGCGACGACTGAAGAAACCATCGCTTATTTGAAACGTTATAACTTCAATATTTTCTCAGGAATACTTCAGGAATCTGAACCTTACCACACTCAAGATTATACCTTACCGACAGCAATTGTTGTTGGTACAGAAGCGACAGGATTGAGCCAAGACTGGCGGAATGCAGCTACCAAAAACATTAGTATCCCAATGCAAGGTGTTATCGATTCTATGAACGTGTCAGTTGCTGCTGGAATTCTTATTTTTGAAGCCAAAAGACAGAGAGATTTTCAATAAAAACTTTAAGCTTAAAAATCATTTTTTCAAATGCACTTCGACAAGCTCAGTGTGACACTCAGTGTGACATTTGAAGAAAAAGAATTAGAATAATTAACATGACCGCAGAACTACTTTTTTATATCATTATTGGCATCATAATAATCAACTTTATAAAGGACAAAATATTAGATGCCTTAAATGCGAAGCACTTTAATGATCCTATACCTGAAGAATTAGCAGATGTTTTTGATGACGAAGCGTATAATAAATCACAGAAATATAAGGCAGTAAATTACCGATTCGGTATTTGGTCATCCTTGTTTTCATTGGTACTCACATTAGGTTTTCTTCTATTGGATGGTTTTGAATATGTGGATAATTTAGCACGCAGCTACTCTGATAACCCTATAATTATAGCATTGATTTTCTTTGGTATTATTATGATTGCCAGTGATATCATCTCTACTCCTTTTTCGTATTACAAAACCTTTGTTATCGAAGAAAAATTTGGGTTTAATAAGACCACAAAGACAACATTCTTCTTAGATAAAATAAAAGGTTTAGTAATGATGGCTTTAATTGGTGGTGGATTGTTAGCCTTAATCATATGGTTTTATGAAATCACTGGAAAGTACTTTTGGTTATATGCGTGGGCTTTGATATCAGGGTTTACAATATTTATGAATATGTTTTATGCACGACTTATTGTGCCATTATTTAATAAACAAACACCATTAGAAGAAGGCGAACTGCGAAGTAAAATCTCCGACTATGCCAATTCTGTCGGTTTTAGTCTTAAAAAGATATTCGTGATTGACGGATCGAAACGCAGTACTAAAGCCAATGCTTATTTTTCGGGTTTTGGTAGCGAAAAACGTGTGACATTATTCGATACACTCATTAATGACTTAGATGACGACGAAATTGTTTCGATTTTAGCACACGAGGTTGGACATTATAAACGTCACCATATTATTTTTAACCTATTCGCCTCTATTTTACTTACTGGACTAACACTTTATATTTTATCCATATTCATCTCTAATCCTTTACTATCAAATGCCATTGGTGTGGAAAAACAGAGTTTTCATGTTGGACTTGTAGCCTTTGGAATGCTGTATGCACCAATTTCTGAGATTACAGGATTAGTTATGAATTATTTCTCAAGAAAATTTGAATATGAAGCTGATGATTACGCAAAAAAAACCTACAAAGCCGAGCCACTAATTGGTTCACTTAAGAAGCTGTCAAAAAATAGTTTGAGCAACCTCACACCGCATCCGTCCTATGTTTTTATGCACTATTCACACCCAACACTTTACCAAAGGATAAAAAATTTACAACGGTAAGCATTATCTTTGTGATAATGTCACAAGTCACAGTAATTTCATTTTTCAAATACCAAGGATTTAAAAATAAATGGCAAGCTTTAGGCCGTATGGGTCGATCGCCATTAGTAAATACATCCATTCAAGGATTAACCTTCTGGAAACCGCTTGGTGTTGGTAGTGGCAATGGATTTTCTATCTGGCCAGATTGGAGCACTTTCGGTCTCCTAACTGTTTTTGAATCTATTAATCATGCTCAAAACTTTTTAGATTCAGAGGTCATTACTGAATATGAAACTACTTCTGAGTCTCACAGTCATATTTTGATGCATTCTGTAAAAGCACATGGGAAATGGAGTAAACAAGAACCATTTGCATCGGATACTACTTTCGACAAGGAAAAACCTATTGCCGTAATAACCAGAGCAACTATTAAACCTAAACTGGCTTATAAGTTTTGGAGGTATGTACCATCGGTATCAAAATCTATGGATGGCTATGACGGTTTGGTCTTTACAAAAGGTATCGGCGAATGGCCTATTTTAATGCAAGCGACCTTCTCCATGTGGCAAAAGGCAGATGATATGATGGCTTATGCTTACAGCAATGAAAAACATGCGGACATGGTTAAGAAAACGCGTGAGTTGGGTTGGTACTCTGAAGAGTTGTTTTCAAGATTTCATCCTTTTGAAATTAGAGGTAATATGATAGACTTCAACATTACATAAAATGGCAAAGTTTATTATATACTTCATATTAATTGTTGTGCTTTTTAGCTGCAATGGTCAAAAGGAAAACAGAACTGCTATTATTGAAACTCACGAAGTTACAGAAACTGATACTGATATAGAAAAAGACACAATAGCCAAAGACTTCTTATTAGGTAAATTTGACTATAAGTCACACACGGACTTTGTAAAGGTTGATTCCAGATATTCCAGCAAAACCATTTTCATTCAAAAAGAGGTATATCAGGCATTTTTAGACTTGCGTTCTGAAGCTGCAAATGAAGGCATTAACCTCATCATACTTTCAGGTACTCGTAATTTTAATGAACAAAAAGCCATTTGGGAGCGCAAATGGGATCTTTACAACAATCTTGAACCTAAAGCGCGGATTAATAAAATTATGGAATACAGTTCCATGCCTTCGACATCAAGACATCATTGGGGTACAGATATAGATCTAAATAGCCTTAATAACAACTATTTTAACTCCGGAACTGGTAAAAAAATATATGATTGGCTGACTGAGAATGCGAATAAATTTGGATTTCACCAAGTCTATACAGATAAATCCGATGGCAGAACTGGTTATAATTTAGAACGTTGGCATTGGTCCTATTTTCCACTTGCAAAAACTTATCTGAAGTACTACAACGAAAATGTCACCTATAAAAACATTTCAGGATTTAGTGGTTCTGAATTTGCAGAAGAACTGGATATTATTACGAATTATGTCAACGGTATTGCCAAGTAGTTAAATCACTTCGCCGTATAGGTCAAAGTCTTCAGCTTCTATAATCTTTACAGTAATATATTCTCCGGTTTTTAAATATGCCTTTGATGCGTCAATTAAAACTTCGTTGTCAATATCTGGAGAATCGAATTCGGTACGTCCAACAAAATAATTGCCTTCTTTTCGGTCAATTACAACTTTAAACTCCTGCCCTATTTTCTGTTGATTTAATTCCCAAGAAATCTGAGATTGTATCTCCATGATTTCGTTGGCACGCTGAATTTTTACTTCTTCAGGCACGTCATCTTCAAGATTATAAGCATGTGTATTTTCTTCATGAGAATAGGTGAAACAACCCAATCGTTCAAAACGCATGTCTTTAACCCATTCCTTTAAAGTTTGAAAGTCGGCCTCAGTTTCTCCTGGATAACCAACAATCAAAGTCGTACGGATTGTCATCTCAGGAACTTTAGCTCTAAATTCTTTGATGAGTTTAGTCGTTTTTTCCTTCGTTGTTCCGCGACGCATACTTTTAAGAATACTATCTGAAATGTGTTGCAATGGAATATCTAAATAATTGCAAATTTTCGGTTCACGTTTCATTATATCTAAAACATCCATTGGAAATCCAGTTGGGAACGCATAGTGTAATCGAATCCATTCGATACCATCAACCTTTACCAAATGCTCCAATAACTCTGCAAGATTTCTCTTTTTATACAGGTCCAATCCGTAATAGGTTAAATCTTGGGCAATAAGAATTAATTCCTTAACACCATTAGCAGCCAACTTCTCTGCTTCAGTTACCAAATCTTCTATTGGTGTGCTTTTATGCTTACCACGCATTAAGGGAATTGCACAAAAGCTACAAGGTCTATCGCAACCTTCGGCAATCTTTAAATACGCATAGCTTTTTGGTGTAGTCGTTAAACGCTCACCGATTAGTTCGTGCTTGTAATCGGCACCAAGTGCTTTAAGTAAATGTGGTAATTCTGTAGTTCCAAAATACTGATCTACATTAGGAATCTCCTTTTCCAAATCTGGTTTGTAACGCTCACTCAAACATCCTGTTACAAATACTTTATCAACCTCACCAGCTTCCTTTTTTTGCATGTAATGCAAAATGGTGTTCACACTTTCCTCCTTGGCATTATTGATAAATCCGCAAGTATTTATAACAACAACGTTGCCTTCTTGCTCATGCACAACGTCTTTTCCACTGGCTTTTAATTGTCCCATTAACACCTCACTATCGTAGACATTTTTACTACAACCTAAGGTCACAACATTGATTCTATTTTTCTTCAGAGTTTTGGTACGCATACATATGTAAATCAGCATGCAAAGATATGACAATTTATAATTGAATATCTTTACAATTCTTGCAAAGAAATTAAACCATTCTTGCGAATCGGAGTCAAATTAAAATCAACCCAAACTTAAATCTCATGAGGTTTTTACGATTGTTACTTTTAGCTTGTTTAGTGTCTTGTAGCTCTACTGAATCCATAACTCAAGATCCTACACCTCCTGATTCTACGATTTACTTTCCACCTATAAATTCTGATACTTGGGAATCTGTTTCTACAAGTGAATTAGGTTGGAACGAAACAGCAAAACAAGAACTTATAACCTACTTAAACAGCACAAATACTGATAGTTTTATAATACTTCATAACGGAAAAATAGCAATGGAAAACTATTTTGGTGGCACCACACAATTCACCAATAGTCCATGGTTTTCTGCTGGAAAAACGTTGACTGCTTTTATGGTTGGTGTTTCGCAACAAGAAGGGTTTCTTGACTTAAATGATTCATCGTCTGATTATTTAGGGAGTGGCTGGAGCGATTTAACTCCAGGACAAGAAGCAGATATAAAAGTGATCAATCATATAACGATGACTACCGGATTGGAATACAGCGGCGATTTGTTTTGTACAGATCCGGAATGTCTCACCTATAGAGATGCACCAAATAGCTTTTGGTATTATCATAATGCACCTTACACACTTACTCAATCGATTATTAGTGGTGCGGTTAATTCTAATTTCAATGACTATTTTGACGAAAAACTTAAATCTAAAATAGGCATGAATGGCGCTTGGATTCCATCAGGATTTAATAAGTTCTACTTTAGTAACGCAAGAAGTATGGCACGTTTTGGGTTGCTCTGTTTCAATTCTGGAAAATGGCAAGATGAAGAGTTGTTGAATGAAACCTATTTTAATGCGATGACTTCAACATCCCAAAATCTTAATCCTTCCTACGGATATTTGTGGTGGCTCAATGGAAAAAGTTCTTATATCGTTCCAGGTTCTCCAATGTCTTTTACTGGAGACTTAATTCCAAATGCTCCAGATGATACACTATCTGCATTAGGAGCAAATGACAAAAAGTTATATGTTGTACCAAGTGAAAACTTAGTCATTGTACGCTTAGGTGGAAGCGCAGGTAATGACCAACTAGGTCCTTCGAGCTACGATAATGAGCTTTGGGGAAAAATTAGAGCTATGATAGATTAGTTATAATTCTTAGGAGCAACTCGCTTTTTAGAAGCTTGCTCATAAACATATGCCCATTCTAATAATTGCTTTTCACGTAATCGCCCAGAGATAAACGTCAATCCCATAGGCTGTCCATTAGCTTTATAACCCATTGGTACAGTTAATGCAGGATATTCTGCGACGGCAGCAAAGCCAGCGTGGTAATTGTTTATCGATAAAAAGCCGTCCAAATTATGAGTACGCATTGGAGTATCGAAAAACTTTTGTCCATTGGTTTTCAAGGTATCTCTAATTTTAGCTAAGAACTCAGCATCACCTTGATCGTTAGATATTCCTTCGAATAAACGCTGACCATAAGGCATATAGGTCAAAGAATCTTTTTCGTTGAAGCCCATGAAGTTTTCTATCGTACGCATCTTGATAGCCTTATTTGCATAACCATCCATATACTTTGGTAAATCGTTTTTCATATCGATGTTTAGTAAGCGTAAAAAATTAGGTAAGCCTAATTCTTCTTCTTCAATTTCAACGATTTCTGCGCCTTGAGCTTTTAGTACCTCAATGGCTTCAGCAAACAAAGTATCTTTTAAAACACGTTGTGGAGCACCGAAACGCTTTCCATCAAGGCTTGCATTTTTTAGCTCTTCGAAATAGAAACCATTATCAAGCAAAGGATCTATTGTCTTACTATCAGACGGATCAGTACCGAATATAGCATCTAATAAAATGGCATTATCCATTACTGACTTGCTCATTGGTCCTGCCGTATCTAAAGTTGAAGAAATCGGTACAACACCGGAACGACTAACCAAACCAATTGTAGGCTTAAGACCAACAACAGAGTTACTACTTGCAGGCGATAGTATAGAACCTGAAGTTTCACTACCTATGGCAGCAACACAAAAGTTTGCTGATACCGAAACACCACTACCTGAACTGGAACCACCAGTGTCAATAATTCGTCTGCCATAAGGATTAAGCGTTTGTCCACCAACTGCAGAATAACCACTTGGACAATCGCCACAAAAGAAATACGCCCATTCACTTAGATTTGCTTTACCTAATATCAACGCACCTTTTGATTTTAACTGATTAGTTAAAAACGCATCATCGGTTTTATTATCCATTAATGCAGCTGCACCAGCTGTTGTCACCATATTTGCAGCATTAATATTATCCTTAAGTAAAATTGGCATACCGTAAATAGGATGCTTTACATATGGGATATTGGAGTCTAAACGTTTTGCTTCCTTAATCACATTTGGATTAAGAGATATCACCGAATTCAACGACAAATCATTTTCTCTGTCAAATTTTCTTATACGATATAGATAAAACTTGGTGAGTTCTTCATAAGTCAACTTATCTTCAGCAATGTGCTTTTGAAGCGTTTCAATACCTTGCTCAAGGATTATTGGCTTTAATTCATTATAGTCATCTTCCGAGAAATCTTCCATCTGAGGACCGAGTTCTGACCATATTTGAGATATGGTAATAAGTTTAGAATCTAAAACTTTAAACTCTCTGAAATCCTTTGTAGAGATATCACTTAGATCATCAGTTTTAGTATTATCAACAACTGTTTCAGATTCACTTATTGGTAAGCGTGCATCCTCTGAGTTTTTGTCGGATTTACAGGAAAAAATGAATAGTAATAGTAGGAATGGTAAGTACTTATGCATGGTTAGTAGTTTTTTTATAAAGGTAATAAAAAAGACCTCAAAGGATTAAATACCAATGAGGTCAATATCTTATTTACAATTATCGAAATCCTGAAACAACACTTCGACAAGCTCAGTGTGACACTCAGTGTGATTTTATGTGTAACATTGAGAGATCCTGAAACAAGTTCAGGATGACAAGCAAGCTTGTCACTTAAAAAACGAATCTACAAACTCGTATTTATTAAATACTTGTAGGTCTTCGATGCCTTCACCAACACCAATATATTTTACAGGAATCTGAAACTGATCACTAATTCCTATCACAACACCACCTTTTGCCGTACCATCAAGCTTTGTCACTGCTAAGGAGGTTACTTCTGTTGCTGCTGTAAATTGCTTGGCTTGTTCAAATGCGTTTTGACCTGTGGAACCATCTAAAACCAATAAAACGTCATGTGGTGCATCACCAACCACCTTCTGCATTACGCGTTTTACTTTAGTCAACTCATTCATAAGATTCACCTTATTGTGTAATCGTCCAGCAGTATCGATAATCACAACATCTGCATCTTGGTTTGTGGCACTTTGCAAGGTGTCAAAGGCTACTGAAGCAGGATCACTACCCATAGATTGTTTTACAATCGGGACATCTACACGATCTGCCCAAACTTGTAATTGATCAATAGCCGCTGCTCTAAAAGTATCTGCTGCACCTAATACTACTTTCAATCCTTTTTTCTTTAATTGATAAGCCAACTTACCAATTGTTGTGGTCTTACCAACTCCATTAACGCCAACAACCATAAGAACATAAGGTGTCTTTTGGCCATTCTCCTGAGCCGGTAATTGCGGAATTGAATATTCGGTGTCCTCACCAGAATTGGTTTCTGACAATAGACCTGCAATCTCTTCCCTGAGGATTTTATTAAGCTCGGCTGTGCCTAAGTATTTATCACGAGCAACACGTTCTTCAATACGTTCTATCACTTTTAAGGTTGTATTGACACCTACATCACTGGTTACCAAAACTTCTTCGAGGTTATCTAAAACATCATCATCTACTTTAGATTTACCGGCAACGGCTTTGTTTAATTTATTGAAAAAGGAGGATTTAGATTTTTCTAATCCTTTATCAAGAGTTTCCTTCTTTTCGGAAGAAAATATATTTTTAAAAAAACTCATTTATCTTAATTTTCTTTAGGTAGCGCAACAACCTTGCCTTGAAGGATTTACTGCTAAGTTGTCAGGCTTTGTTCAAATATAGCCATAAAAAAACTGCTTTCAAATGAAAGCAGTTTAGTAAGATCGTTACGATACAGACTTATTTTTTTGCAAGAAAGTCATTGACAAATTCTGGTGCCATTACTGACTCTACAAATGTGTAAGCACCAGTTTTTGGTGACTTAACCATTTTTATAGCTTTTGTCAAACGCTTACTTCCTGTCTGTAAAGATGCTACTGATTTCTTTGCCATGGTTTCTTATTTTATCTCTTTATGAACAGTCATACGCTTAAGGATTGGATTAAATTTCTTAATCTCCATACGATCCGGCGTATTCTTTTTGTTTTTTGTTGTAATATATCTTGAAGTTCCTGGCATACCAGAATCTTTGTGCTCTGTGCACTCTAAGATAACTTGTATTCTATTTCCTTTCTTTGCCATTGTAAATTGACTTTAGCGTAAGCTATTATTTGTAAAATCCTTTTGCTCTTGCTTCTTTAATCGCTGCAGAGATACCAATTTTATTGATAGTCTTTAATGCAGATGTAGAAACTTTTAATGTTACCCACTTATCCTCTTCTGGAATGTAGAAACGCTTCTTCACAAGGTTAGCATCGAACTTGCGCTTAGTCTTGTTCATCGCGTGCGATACGTTGTTTCCAACCATCGCTTTTTTCCCAGTAAGTTCACAAACTCTTGACATTGTATTGTTGCTTTAGGTATTCGTAATTTTTTAACAGGGTGCAAATTTAGTAAAACTTATAAGTTCTACAAAGGAAATCTCTACTTTTTCAAAATTTCTTTTTGCAGCATTTCAAACGCCTTATTCGTCGCTTTTTTTATGGTCTTTTAGCGATGATTGCTAAACTTAAATTTCTCAGAGTAAACGCTATCTTTTGTAGCGATACCAATGTAAACGGTTCCGACTTCTGCATCGGCATCTACTTTTGATGGCCCAGCATTACCAGTTGTACTAATTGCATAATCCGATTTGTAAAGCTCTAAGACCTGCTTTGCCATAGCTTCAGCGACCGGCGCACTGACTACAGAATGTTCCTCTATAATATCTTTGGAAACGCCTAAAACTTCAATCTTAGATTCAGTAGCATACGTTACAACACTACCTTTTAAATACTTTGATGCGCCTGCATTAGCAGTAAATGCTTGTACAATAGTTCCTCCTGTGCAACTCTCAGCTATTGCCAAGGTCTTTCCTTTTTCTGTTAACTGTTTACCGATTAAAGCTTCGAGTGAAAGATCTTCTTCGAAACCAACAAAAATATCTTCGACCTGAGGTTTTAGGAGATTGACTTGTTTTTCTATTTCATTTTGAAGTAGTTCCTTGTCTATATGCTTACCCGAAAGTCTCAGCCGTACACGACCTAAACTTGGCAAATAGGCCAACTTTATGAAATCAGGTAAATTATCTTCAAAATCTTCGATACGATTCGCGATGGTACTTTCACCTAAACCGTATGTCAATAAGGTTTTATGCTGAATATAAGGAAACTTAAAACGCGCTCTTAATTTTGGTAAAACTTCATTACGGATTAAGGCTTTCATTTCATAAGTCACACCAGGTAAAGACACAAAAACCTTACGGTTACGTTCCATCCACATACCTGGAGCCGTACCAAATTCGTTTTTAAGTACAGTACATTTTGATGGCACCATTGCCTGGTTTCTATTAAGATCTGAAATTGGTGTATTGATATATTTTTCGAATAAATACTCAACGTGTGCTAAGACTTCTTCATTTAAAACCAAGCTGTCATTAAAATACTCACAAAAAGTGTGTTTAGTAATATCATCCTTTGTTGGTCCTAAGCCACCAGTTACAATGATAATATCTGCATTGTCTTCGGCTTCTTTTAAAGCCTTAAGAATGTGTTCTTTTTCGTCTTGTACCGAAGTAATTTGATAGACGGAAACTCCAATTTTATTGAATTCCTTGCCTAAAAAGGCTGAGTTTGTATCTATAATCTGGCCTATGAGAATCTCATCGCCTATGGTAATTATTTCTGCATTCATGGATTAAAGCCCGAATTCTTCCTTCATTTCTGCCACTGCATTGTCAATTGCAGTCAAAACTATTTCGAGTTGTGGCGTGATATCTTTTTCTGTTTGCTCAAACTTACCCCAATCTTGAACTTCAATAAGCTCATCGTAAACACCAAGTTCGAACAAATCTATAGTAGGTTTCACCTTATGTGCAGCTTGGTAGGCATCATAGTAGTCATTTGTAGGCACAGCAACTCTTAGACGCTCTGCGTCTTCTGGTACTTCTTCTAAGAAGGCACCTGCCAATGCCGATACGAAATCTTCGTCATTATCCGCCAATTCTCTTACGCGGTCTAACTTATAATATTTCCCCATGTATTGTAGTAATTAGAGTTGCAAGGATAGCTATTATTTATTTCACCCTGATAGAAAAAACTTCTTCGTGTTCTAAAAATCCTTGCAGTCTGTCTTCAGCAAATACTTTGCCAACTCCAGCTGGTGTTCCCGTAAATATAATATCTCCAATCTTTAAAGTAAAATATTTCGACACATATTCGATGATCTCATCTACCTTCCAAAGCATTAATTGTGTATTACCCGATTGTACGATTTCATCATTCTTTTTAAGACTGAAATTTATATCATTAATATCTTTGAATTTTGACTTTGGTAACCAGTTACCCACAACTGCGGCACCATCAAAGGCTTTTGCTTTTTCCCAAGGCAATCCTTTGGACTTTAGCTCAGCTTGAAGATCGCGTGCTGTAAAGTCTATACCCAAGCCAATCTCATCGTAATATTTGTGTGCAAATTTCTTATCGATATGTTTACCAACCCTTTTAATTTTTACCAATAACTCTACTTCGTGGTGTACATCATCTGAAAAATCTGGAATAAAAAACGGTTGTTTCTTTAATAATATAGCTGTATCTGGTTTTAGAAAAACAACAGGATCTCTTGGTTTTTCGTTTTCTAATTCCTCAATGTGTGCCGTATAATTTCGGCCGATGCAAATTAGTTTCATAGCAGAGAATTATCCAAGTTTATTATTAAACTGACTGAGCTTAATTGCGGTTAATACCTTTTTGGTGTACAACGGAAAATCTGCATTAAGAATCCATCCAAAATATCCTGGCTCTTGCTCTAAAACATCCAGTACTTTTTTGCCTTTGTGCTTACCAAATGAAAAACATTCTTCACCTTCTTTATTGTATATGATGAATCCTGCAAAGTCTGCAAACTTTTTACGTGAGCTAAACTCTGCTAAGAAGTTAGAATCATTTTCCAATTCGTCGTAACGATCCAATTGTACTTTTAGCACCTCGTAAGTTGCTTTGGTATCTGCTTCTGCACTATGCGCATCGTCTAAGTTTTTGTCACAGTAAAATTTATAAGCCGCACTTAAGGTACGCTGCTCCATTTTATGGAATATGGTTTGTACATCTATGGATTGTCTGTTCTTCATATCAAAATCGACCTCAGCTCTAAGCATTTCTTCTGCTAAAAGCGGAATATCAAAACGGTTAGAATTAAACCCACCCAAATCTGAATCTTTAATCAAATTATGGATTTCCTTTGCTAGTTCCTTAAAAGTTGGTGCATCCGCTACATCTGCATCTGAGATACCGTGTACCGCAGTAACTTCTGCCGGAATTGGAATCGTAGGATTTACACGTTTGGTATAAGTTTCTTCTTTTCCATTAGGATGTACTTTGAGCACAGATATTTCTACAATTCTGTCCTTAGAAATATTGACTCCAGTAGTTTCTAAATCGAAAAAGCAAATAGGTTTTTTGAGATTGAGTTGCATTGATTTTTATTTGAAATGCAAAGATAATGAGATTAGATGTATTGTGGTTTGACTTTATACATTTTAAGAATTAACTTGGGTTGAAGGTTAGATAACTATCCTATGAATTCTTATGATATAATTGTATCTGATGTATAAAGACTTTTTCAAAAAATTAGCCGAAAAAGAGAATGGAAAATTCTTATATCATGATAATGATATTTCTGTAGGTATGGGTATTCGCAGTCCAAATGTATCTTATAGGGTCATATTTGATTATAAGAAAAATCCATTTGCCATCATTAACCGAACCGGAACGGCTTATGTGGGTTTAATAAGTTGTGAACTTGATAGAACTCTTAAGCCATTAGAATTTGAAATCAACAATACATCCCATATCGCGAATTTGTTTTTGCGTAGAAAAAACCGTCTAAAATTAAAGTCAGACAATTCAAACATTAAACACTTTTTGAGAAAAAATAATTCTTTAAAAACTTTGAATGAAATTGCTGCAAAAGACAATTTTAGTCCAATAATTTCATGTAAAAGTGGAGATCTATGGAAATTAGAAGCAAAATATCATTTGGAGTTTGACAACTGGACGGAACCGGTCGAGCCCATTATCGAACTTTTCAAAGAGTTGATTGACGAATTTGAAAAATATAGCCCAAATATTAGCGATAAGTCGTATCGAGAAATGAATTAAAAAAAAGCACAGTGAAAACTGTGCTTTTTGCTTTGTATAAGATACTGAAACAAGTTCATTATAACAGTTATATTTCTCGATCCATATCCCAAGCTTCCAGATAATCTTTTACGGCTTTTACAAATTGGCCACCAAGTGCACCATTAACCACACGGTGATCATAAGAATGCGACATAAACATACGGTAACGGATACCTATAAAATCACCTTCTGGTGTCTCAATCACTGCAGGCACTTTACGAATTGCACCTAAAGCCAAAATACCTACTTGTGGTTGGTTAATTATTGGTGTACCCATGATACTACCAAATGTACCTACATTAGTTACAGTATATGTACCATCTTGTATTTCGTCTGGCTTTAATTGTCCGTGACGTGCACGACCTGCCAAATCATTTACCTTTTTGGCCATACCTAAAAGGTTAAGTTGGTCCGCATCTTTTATAACAGGTACAATTAAGTTACCATCTGGTAAAGCTGCAGCCATACCTAAATTGATATGCTTTTTCTTCATGATGCTATCGCCTTGCACAGAGATATTCATCATCGGATAATCTCGTAATGCCTTTGCCACAGCTTCCATAAAGATTGGTGTAAAGGTTAGGTTTTCGCCTTCGCGAGATTTAAAGTTGTTTTTGTGCTTATTTCTCCAGTTCCAAATGTTAGTCACATCTGCCTCGATAAACGACTGTACATGCGCCGATGTTTGTACAGAGTCAACCATATGCTTGGCAATGAGTTTACCCATACGGCTCATTTCTATAATTTCATCGCCTCCACTAACAACTGCAGGAGCAGCTTCTTGCTTTGGTTTTTGAGATTCTTTGGATATAGCAGAAGACCTTACGACTGTGCTCAAGGTGACATCTTTTTTAACTTTTGGAGCAGAACTTCTACTCTCTAAATACGACTTAATATCATTTTTGGTTACACGACCATCTTTGCCTGTTCCTGGAATGGTATCTAACTCCGATTGTGCGATACCTTCTGCTTTGGCAATATTCTTTACCAATGGTGAGTAGAAACGATCACCAGTTGACTCAATTGGCGCAACTGCTTCTTTAGCTGCAGTTACGGTTTGTGCAACTTCTGCAACTTCTTTTACTGGTTCTGCTGGTTTTTCTTCCACTTGAGGTGCAGTAGCTTCAACAGAAGCTTCACCTTCAGTTTCTATAATTGCGATAGTTTGACCTACTTGTACCACATCATCGACATCGAATAACTTTTCTACCAAAACACCATCGACTTCACTCGGCACTTCACTATCGACCTTGTCTGTTGCAATTTCTAAGACTGCTTCATCCATCTCAATAGTGTCACCAACTTCTTTAATCCAACAGGTCAATGTTGCTTCTGCAACAGACTCTCCCATCTTCGGTAATTTTAGTTCAAACTTTGCCATATCTATAAATTGGTAGTCGTTATCGATAAATCGAGTGCAAAATTAATAAAAAATCGCAATGATTACTGAAAATATTTCAAATTTAACCAAGTATTTAGAATTGTCAATAATGCCGATTTTAATCTAAATAACGTACCTCAAAATTAATTAAATTCTTTTTTAAGATGTTAGAAAATTCAGCAGTAGGATTAATAATAATAGTTTTTTCTGAAATTTCGATTGTTGGCAAATCGTCTATGTGATCCGTGATAAAAAGATCTACTTTGGATAAGCCTTTATTTTCTAAAAAATCCTGAATACTATGTCGTTTTTGAATTTTTATATTTTCAAATTCAGGATTAAAGCCATTTTTAGGTAATTCGGTAGCCAAGCAAAACTCAAAACCATTCTCATTCGCAATAAGATCCGCATAATATTTTGGTGCTGCAGTTGCTAATACTTTAATGGAGTAATCTGCTTCTATAATTTCGGGTATAACATTCTTATAATTTGAAAGTATTGAAACAAATGCTTGATAATCAATCTCGTCATTTTCAATCATTTTCAGGACTTCAAATTTAAGTCGAGCATGGGATATAAACCGAAGAAATCTCAACTTCAAAAGGACCACCAAATATTTAAATTTAAGAAGTTTAAAGTGTTTGAAATAATAGTTCAAAAGATATTTAAGAAACCTATGAAACGTATTTGTATTGTACAATGCCCCATCCAAATCAACGACTAAAACCTTCTTATCCATTATGAGTCGTTTTATAATCTAATGACCATGGAAATCTTACCAAAACATTAGTCAAATAATAGTAATCTGGACTAAAATCGGTTGCTAAATTTGTCCAAACAATAACAGCACTCTTAATTGTAGTTTCTGGGAATTTTTTCTTTAGTGCATTAATAACACTTATCATTGTGCTCCCAGTGTCCAAGGCATCGTCTAATACTAATATGCTTGAAGCACTTAAGTCACTGAAGTATTCAGAAATTTCTACTTTTTCGACTATAGGTTTATAACCTATGAGTTTTTTATACTCTTGACGTCTTAGACCATTTAAAATTGAATACGGTATATACTTTAATATAGCTTTCAACTTTTGGCTCTTAAATTTTAGTGTAGAAGGTCTTTGCAACTCCACTTCTCTATATGCAACATTTACATCTGCAATTTTCTTATATTCATCAAGTACATAAGATCCACCGTTCTTGATACCAACTACTAAATCGGGCTTAAAATCTATCATAGAAAATAAAGCTTGACAATGGTTTTCAAAATCAGGTTTATGTAATGTAATAACCTTCAAACTGGTTTATAATTTTAAAGACGACTCAAATGGAATACGATCTATAATACTGCGTCCAAGTGTTACCTCATCTGCGTATTCTAACTCATTACCTGCTGCAATTCCGCGTGCAATGGTAGAGGTTTTTACATCATAGTCTTGCAATTGCTTGAAGATGTAGAAGTTAGTCGTATCGCCTTCCATGGTTGGACTCATCGCAAAAATAAGCTCTGACACATCACCAGATTTTACTTTCTCTATTAAAGAATCGATTTGCAAATCTTGAGGACCAACACCATCAATTGGTGATATTTTTCCGCCTAATACATGATAGTTACCACGAAAAGATCCTGTGCTTTCTATAGCCATAACATCGCGAATATCTTCTACAACGCAAATAACAGTTTTATCGCGCATAGGATTTGCACAGATTTCACAAATATCGCTGTCACTTATATTATGGCAACTTTTACAAAACTTAATTTCTTCTCTAACTTTATGAAGCGCATTGGCTAACAGAAAAGATTGCTCCTTAGGTTGGCGCAATAAATGTAAGACCAAACGAAGTGCCGTTCGTTTACCAATTCCTGGTAATTGCGCC
Organism: Winogradskyella sp.; assembly: GCA_965659975.1. GTDB lineage: Bacteria > Bacteroidota > Bacteroidia > Flavobacteriales > Flavobacteriaceae > Winogradskyella. The sequence goes on from CBFHYD010000006.1 coordinate 40,198, forward strand.
ATTTCATTGACCGCATTTTCTAAGAGCTTTGAAGAGAATTCCATATTGAATTATTTGTAATTCTTTATAAACACTAATACAAGATCAGTTTTTTAGTGATTTGGCCCTTCAACGTATTAATTTTGACAAAATACACACCTGGCTCAAAGGTCGTTAAATCCAAACTAAGTCCTTGAGTTAATCTTTCATTTTTTCGATACAATAAGAGTTTACCATTGGTATTGTATATCCTGATATTTACATCATCATTTGAAGTCCATTTTAGGTTAACGCTATTATTCGCAGGATTAGGATATAAAACGAGGTTGTTTAACACGAATGAATCTGCACCAAGACTTTCTTCATAAAGGTTAGAACGCCATATACCTCTGCCATAAGTAGCAGCATATATTTTATTATCGGCAGTATTTATTTCCAATTCACTGATTCTTACGTTTGGTAATCCGTTAACAAAAGGCAACCAATTATTTCCAACTGAGTTATCGGTGTAGTAAACACCATAATTCATACCTACATACAATCCATCTTCGCCATTATCCTGCCATGCAAGTGCTTGTGCTGAAAAGTCAGGAAGATCCCATCGTATCGTAGTCCAATTTTGACCACCATCGGTACTAACATACACTTTTTGACTGTTAGTAGTAGCTATTGCAATTTTATCAGGATTATTTGGATGAACAGCAATCTCATTAATATTGCTATTCCCTATATCCAACGATGATTGCGTCCATGTTTGCCCTTCATTATCTGTATACCAGAAATCACCATTGATAGCTAAGTACATTTTATTATCTGCCGTTGGTGCTATTTTGAAATGGTCTATGTTCACTCCAAAATTTGGGGATATAGAGACCCAAGTAGCGCCGCCATCATTAGATTTGTAGACCTCTTTATAAGCTACGTAAACAGAATTAAATTTAGAGTTGTCTTGCTCAAAAGGGACAACCCAATTCCAGTTTCCGTTTCCTGCAGGATTACTTAATCCAAATCTTGTTAATCCTCCATTAA
>CBFHYD010000007.1:0-40145 GCA_965659975.1 Winogradskyella sp.
AGAATACAAAATTGATTGCATTAAAGATAACAGGACACTAAAAATAATAGCCGCCCATATACCATTTACAGCAAATCCATCAATAATCTTATCCGCTAAAAGAATGATAAGTGCGTTGATAACCAGAAGAAACAAACCAAAAGTTAGGATTGTAACTGGTAAGGTTAAAACAATGAGGACAGGTTTTACTAATACATTCAAAATGGAAAGAACCAAAGCAACTATAATTGCGCCCACATATCCACTAACCGAAACTCCACTTAGAAAATGAGCCAAAATAAAAACGGCGAAAGCATTTATTAAAAGTCTAAGTATTAAATTCATAACACTAATTTATTGAATAAAACTAACAACTTTATCAAAAAACTCCTTTGGGTTTTCAGCGTGTAACCAATGTCCAGCGTTGGAAACTCTTTCAATTTTTGCATCACCGAAATGACGATGAATTATACCTTCGTCCGTTGGTCCTATATATTCAGACTTATCACCTTTTAAAAATAATGTTGGTTTATTGAATGTTGCATGAATTGGCAAAGCTTCACCTATTTCAGATACATTCTCCTTTAAAACAGGCAAATTAATACGTAATCCTAATTGTCCTTTCTCGACCCAATACAAATTCTTTAATAAAAACATTCGTGTGCCCATTTCAGGAACGAAATTGGCTAAAGAATTATCGGCCTCTCCTCTCGATTTTATAATAGAGAAGTCCAAACTGGAAAGTCCTTCTAAAATCGTATCATGATGCACAGGATAATAACGGGGAGATATGTCTGCAACGATAAGTTTACTCACCAATTCCGGGTGTTTTGTTGCAAACAACATTGCTGTTTTTCCGCCCATAGAGTGACCCAACAAAACAATATCCTTTAGGTCATTGGCTTCACAATATTGCTCCAAATCTTCTACCATGACATCATAATCAAATGCATCTGCATGGAAGCTACGACCGTGATTACGTTGGTCTACCAAATGAATTTCATAGCCTAATTCTGAAAATTGGCGTGATAAGGTTTTCCAATTATCACCCATTCCTAAAAAACCATGAAGGATTACAAATGGTTTACCTTCTCCAATAATGTTTCCGTGAAGTGTCATTTTTAATTATTTGAGTCTGTGCAAATACATTTGTATAACATTCTCTATACCGAGATAAAGACTTTCAGAAATTAAAGCATGTCCTATGGACACCTCTAATAAACCTTCGATATTTTGTTTAAAAAACTTAATGTTATCTAATGATAAGTCATGACCAGCGTTTACACCTAATCCAATCTTATTGGCAAGTGCTGCACATTCTGAATAAGGTTTAATGGCATCTTCATTAACTTTTCCATATTGATGGGCAAAAGCCTCAGTATATAATTCAATTCTATCTGTGCCGGTTTCCTTTGCACCTTCTATTTGTTGTAAATCTGGATCAACAAAAATTGAGGTTCTAATATTATTTCTTTTGAACTCGCTTGTGACTTCCCTCAAAAAATCGCGATGTTTGATCGTATCCCAACCCGCATTAGAAGTTATGGCATCTACACTATCAGGGACTAAGGTGACTTGTGTAGGTTTAATTTGTAACACCAAGTCGATGAACTTTGGTATTGGATTACCCTCAATATTATATTCAGTATGTACTACATTTTTCAAATCTCTTGCATCAGCATAACGAATATGTCTTTCGTCTGGTCTTGGATGAATAGTTACACCTTCGGCACCAAAACGTTGGACATCTTCGGCAAATTTCACAACATTAGGAACATCGCCTCCACGACTATTTCTTAGTGTAGCGATTTTGTTGATATTAACGCTAAGTTTGGTCATTTTTCTTACTTTTTTTTGCTTGACAAAAATACAAACAACTCCAAGCTTTTTCTGCATTATTTTGATTAATTTAGCTTAGTTAAATTTTATTCTTTATCAGAGACTGTAAGGGTTATGGAACTTGAGAATTTCATTATAAATGATATTAAGCCATTGAGTGTTAATGACACAATCGGTGATTTACAATTGTTGTTTAATCAGTTGACCTATTCTCATATTCCAATTAATAAAGATGACATATATCTTGGTTGTATACCTGAGACTGATGCTCATTGTTTCGATTCTAAAAAGCCAATTTCTGAATGCAGTTATGTTGCAGAAGGTTTTTTTGTTCGCGACAAAACAAATTGGTTAGATATTCTAGAAGCATTTGCTCAAAACCACAGTAATATCATGCCGGTATTAGACGCTTCTAATAAGTATCTAGGCTATTACGAGCTTAATGATATTATTAGTCTGTTTAATGAAACACCATTCTTTTCAGAACCTGGTGGTATTCTTATTGTAGAAAAAGGCATTCAGGATTATTCCTTTAGCGAGATTAGCCAGATTGTAGAATCGAACAACGCAAAACTCTTGGGCGCTTTTATCTCTAAGATAGAAAATGATGTTGCGCAGATAACCCTAAAGATTGGCAATACAAGTCTAAATGATGTAACGCAAACCTTTAGAAGATACAGCTATAACATTGTAGCAGGACATGAGGACGACACCTATTTGAAAGGTCTCAGGGAAAGATCTAAATATTTGGACAAATATCTTAACATGTAAGTCAAATGAAAGTAGCAATTTACGGTCAAGATTATCCCAATAAAAATAACGAAAAAGCTTTTGGAGCTTTAATCGAATTCATAGGCACAATTCCAAATATCGAACTACAGATTGAATCGAAATTTTTAAAAATTCAAAGTGCCGGCATAAATGAAAAATTAGTGTTTGGTGAATTTGATCAACTTGATAATAGCTTTGATTTATTCATTAGTATAGGTGGTGATGGTACTATATTAAGAGCTATTACCTACGTAAGAGACTTAGATATAAAAATAGTAGGTATTAACACTGGTCGTTTAGGTTTCTTAGCGACAATACAAACGAGTGAAATAAAAAATGCGCTGACTGAGATATTTGAAGGAAATTATAAGGTATCCGAGCGTTCTTTATTAGCTGTTGAGATTTCGCCAGAAAATGAAAATATAGCCAAGACCAACTTTGCTTTGAATGAGGTAACCATAAGCCGAAAAAATACGACATCAATGATCACTGTAGAAACACATCTAAATGATGAATATCTTACATCGTATTGGGCCGATGGACTGATTCTTGCCACACCAACTGGATCGACAGGATACTCTTTAAGTTGTGGTGGACCTGTAATTTCACCATCCACTAACAGTTTAGTATTAACACCAATTGCTCCTCATAATCTAAACGCAAGACCACTTATTATACCTGATGACACTTCTGTAAAACTGCACGTTGATGGTCGCGAAGACCAGTTTCTATTGTCGTTAGATTCAAGAATTAACACCTTACCCAATACTGCAACGGTACATATAAAAAAGGCCGATTTCAGCATAAAAATGGTAGAATTAAATACCGAAAGCTTCCTGGACACACTTCGTAAAAAAATGCTTTGGGGAGAAGACCAACGCAATTAGACAATAAAACCTCATAAATACTGTTTTGAGTAAGACAATTTATTCAAATTGTTATGGAGCAATCTTAATTGTTATATTTGCAAACTTTCGAGAATTTATGAGGTATTTACTGATATTTTTTATAGGTCTCATTCACCTACAAACCACTGATGCACAGATTTATGAGTTCGGTGTATTTACAGGGGGTAGTAATTTCATTGGAGATGTCGGTTCAACGAGTTACATCTCACCCAATCACCCTGCTATCGGTGCTTTAGTAAAATGGAATCGCAGTCCAAGACATGCTTTTAGAGCATCAGTAATATTTACCAACTTAGAAGCTGTAGACACAAAATCCAGTGATCCTCGACGTCAGCAACGTGGATATGGATTTAGAAATGGTTTGTTCGAGGCGTCTTTGGGTATGGAGTTTACTTTCTTTGATTTTAACCTTCATGACGAAAGACGAAAAGGAACTCCTTATTTATATACTGGTATTTCCGTTGCAAGACATGAGAATTTTTACTTTGATAATTTCGGCACCTTAACCTCAGAAAACACTAATAGTTGGGCATTCGGTATTCCAATGACTCTGGGATACAAACATTCTATTGCTCCTCATTTTATTTTGGGTGCAGAAATCGGTGCGCGATTTACATTTTCTGATGAATTGGATGGCAGTGTACCTGATGGAGATTTTTTACAACAATTTAGTTTTGGAAATACCAACAGTAATGATTGGTATGTTTTTTCTGGATTTACCCTAACCTATACCTTTGGGCAAAAACCTTGTTATTGCGGTTTTTAATAGAATATGGATTTAAAAGACCAAATAGATATTACTAATATTCCCAACCATGTTGCAATAATTATGGATGGTAATGGTCGATGGGCAAAGAAACAAGGATTAATGCGCGTGCTTGGTCATGAAAGTGGTACAAAAGCAGTAAGAGAAGCTGTAGAAGCTTGCGCAGAAATTGGCGTAAAGCATCTCACCCTATATGCTTTTTCTACAGAAAATTGGAATAGACCAAAACTGGAAGTGCAAACCTTGATGAAATTATTAGTGAAGTCCTTAAAAAAGGAAATTAAAACACTTCAGGACAACAATATTAAACTTTGCGCTATTGGTTCTTTGGAAGATCTACCCAAAAAAGCCTTTGAAGAATTGAATTATGTTCAAGAAAAAACAAAAAACAATGAACATATGACGTTAACTTTAGCTTTAAGCTATGGTTCTCGCAATGAAATTGTTAATGTTATTAAGGATTTAGCAACCAAAGTTAAAAATAATATAATTTCAGAAGAAAATATTGATGAATCCATTATTAATAAGCATCTTTACACGCGAAATTTACCAGATGTAGATTTATTAATAAGAACAAGTGGAGAGCATAGAATTAGCAACTTTTTATTGTGGCAAATTGCTTATGCTGAATTATATTTTACAGATGTTTTGTGGCCAGACTTTAAAAAGTCTCATTTAATAGAGGCCATAAAAAACTATCAAAATAGAGAACGACGATTTGGAAAAACAAGCGAACAGCTTACTTAGAAGCATAAACAAAATAGCATTGAAATATCTTTACGCTTTATTACTGTTACTCTTTATTGGAATTTCACAGACTTCTTATGGTCAAGTAAACGAAAAATATATTATCAATGATATTATTGTAACTGGTAATACTTCCTTTAATGCAAGTACTATTATCACCTACTCAAGACTTAAGAAAGGACAAGAAGTATCCTTTGGTGGCGATAAAATAGGCGAAGCCATAAAGAAATTATGGAAATCAAATCTCTTTAGCTCTATAGACATTTATTTTACTAATATCACTGACGATAAGAAAGTTGATATTGAAATAAATCTATCAGACTTACCTGAGTTGGCAGAAGTAAGAATAGAAGGCGTCAAGAAAGGTAAAAAGGATGAAATTATCGATGAAAATAATTTAAAGCCACGCACCAAGGTTACAGAAAATCTTATAACTACAACGCGTAATTATTTACAAAACAAATACAAAAAGAAAGGATTTCTCAACGCAAAAGTCAACGTCAAAACATTTGAAGTTAAAAATGATTCTGTGGAGAAACAACGTGTCAATATGCTTATAAATATTGACAAAGGGAATAAAGTAAAAATTAAAAACATCACCTTTAATGGCAATGAGCAACTTTCTGCTGGAAAGCTAAGAAAAGCCATGAAGAATACTAAGCGTATTAATCCTATTCGCCTTTTAAAACGTTCTAAATACGTAGAAAAAGATTTTAAAGAGGATTTAGTAAGTCTTATTGATAAATACAAAGAAAACGGATACAGAGATGCACGAGTACTAAGTGATTCTATTATATATAATGATGATAAAACTATAAGCTTAGTCATCGATGTCGAAGAAGGTGAGCAATACACTTTTGGTAAAATTGACTTTGTCGGTAACACAGTATATACGGATCAATTTTTATCACAAATTCTTAGAATTGAAGAAGGTGATACTTATAACGGTGTTGAACTTAGAAAAAGGATTGCAGATGAGGAAAAACCTGATGGTATTGACATTACAAATGTATACCAAAACACAGGTTACATGTTCTCCACTATAAATCCTGTTGAAGTTAGTGCAGATGGTAATGTTATTGATTTAGAAATTAGAATAACAGAAGGGAAACCTGCTTATTTCAATAATGTAACTGTAAAAGGAAATGATGTTACTAACGATCATGTTATTTACAGGGAATTAAGAACACGTCCAGGAGAACTTTACAGTAGATCTAATATTATTAGAACTATTCGTGAGCTTGGACAACTTGGTTTCTTTAACGCACAGGCGATTGTTCCAGATATAAAAAATCCAAATCCGGTTGATGGTACTTTAGATATTGAGTACACTGTTGAAGAACAAGGTAGCAGCCAAATTGAATTACAAGGTGGTTACGGTGGTGGCGGATTTATTGGTACACTTGGATTATCGTTTAACAACTTTTCATTACGAAATATATTTAATGGAGAAGCCTACAAACCTGTACCTCGAGGTGATGGACAAAGTTTAGCATTACGATTACAAGCCAGTCAATTTTTTCAAACCTATAGTTTTTCATTTGCAGAACCTTGGTTAGGTGGTCGAAAACCATATCAATTATCAACGTCTTTATCGTATTCGAGACAGTTTTTATTTGATCCTCAGACAAGACGTGCCGACCGAAGCAGACGTTTTAATATACTTGGTCTTACAGTTGGACTAGCTACACGCTTACAGTCGCCAGATAACTATTTTCAATTATCCCAAGCTTTGAGTTTTCAGAGATATGACCTTCAAAATTATAATACAGGTTTATTTACGTTTGGAAATGGATCTGCGAACAACCTATCATATACTATAGCGCTATCAAGAAATAATACCGCAACTGATCCTATATACCCAACTCGTGGTTCCAACTTTAATATATCTGCAAAATTCTCATTACCGTATTCACTATGGAATGGCGTTGATTATGAGGCTTTGGCTAATGAGCGTGAAGGCTTAGACCCAGTAGCAGATTCAGATCGTATTGGTGAAATTGACCAAGAACGTTTCAAGTGGTTAGAATTCTATAAAGTAAAATTTAAAGGAGATTGGTATACGTCCATTGCTCGATTCGGTAAGAACGGAGATTTAGTATTAAGACCAAGCGTAGAATTTGGGTTTTTAGGTGCTTATAATAATAATAGAGGAGTCATTCCTTTTGAACGATTCTTTTTAGGTGGTGACGGACTTGGAAACTTTGCATTAGACGGTCGTGAGATTATACAATTAAGAGGTTATCCAAACCAGTCACTTTCTGCACAAGATGGTGGTTCTATTTACAACAAATTTTCCTTAGAGTTGAGATATCCTATCACTTTAGGTCAAGGTGCAAAAATATATGCTTTAACTTTCCTCGAAGGTGGAGCATCATATAATAACTTTAGAGATTTTAATCCATTTAATATTCAACGCTCTGCAGGTGTTGGTGTAAGAATTTTTATGCCTGCATTCGGATTATTAGGTATTGATTTTGGTCATGGTTTTGACCCACTTCCAGGGCTAACCCAAAAGAACGGATGGGAAACTCACTTTATTATTGGTCAACAATTTTAACTTTGGCACGATATTTTCAAATCACTTTATAACATTTCATATTGGTGTTAAAATTTTTAAGAATATATTTCGTTTATTTGAAGAGTTACACTCATTTATGTTATAACGGTATAATTAAACTAAAAATGACAAAATAAAACTTAGACCTATGAAATTTAGAGTTCTTTACATATTGGCTATAGTTGGATTTATGAGTTTACATGCTCAAACTGTTAGAGGTGCCCGAATAGGATATATAGATACAGAGTATATTCTTGAAAATGTTCCTGATTATCAACAGGCGACTGCACAATTAGAAACTAAATTGACTAAATGGAAGTCAGAAATTGAAAAACAGTTAGCAGATATTGAGACCAAAAAAAAGTCGTTGGAAAATGAAAAAATATTACTAACAAAAGAGCTTTATGAAGAACGTTTAGAGGATATTTCTTATGAAGAAAAGGAAATACTGGACTATCAACAAAAGCGTTTTGGACCTGGTGGAGATATGGTTATTCAAAGAACCCAGCTTATGCAACCTGTCCAGGATCAAATCTGGTCTGCAGTTAGAGAAATTGCTGAGAAACGTAAATACGATTTTGTTTTTGATAAGAATTCAGATTTTTTAATGCTGTATTCTGCTGAACGTTTTGATATTAGTGACGCTGTTCTTAGAATAATTACACGCGCAAATACGCGCGAACAAGCCAAAAATAAGAAGGAGCGTAAGGAATTGGAGGAAGAAGAGGCAGTTCCAGCAGATACAAGCACAAAAGTTGAGCGAGCTAAGGCATTAGAAGAAAGAAAAGCGCAACGTGATGCCGAATTAGAGCAAAGACGTTTAGATAGGGAAAAAGCATTAGAAGAGCGAAGACAAAAACAGAAAGAGGCAAGAGAAGCTAAACTTAAAAAGCGTGAAGAAAGAAGTCAAAAAGCTTTAGATGCCAGAAAAAAACAAGAAGCACCGAAGACAACGGAAACTGATTCTACCGCAAGTAAGTCAGCTTCCAATTTAGAAAAAGGAGAAGCACTTAAAAAGTCTGACTCAACAAAAGCTAAAACACCAGCAGAAATAGCCAAAGAAAAAAGAGAAAAAGCATTAGCAGAAAGAGAAAAACGTAAAAAGGAATTAGAAGATAGAAAGAAAAAAATATTAGAACAGCGCAAAAAAACAAGAGAAGAACGTTTGGCGCAGTTAAAAAAGAAAGATTCTATCAGAAAAGCGAAAGCAAAAGAAAACAAAGAAAATTAAATAAAACACGTAAATACAATTAAAAATGAAAAGAATGAAAACGTTACTATTAGCCTTAACACTATTTGTTGGTGGAATTAGTTTGGCGAGTGCACAGTCTAAAGTAGCACATGTGGATACACAAGAATTACTTAAAACATACCCTGAATTTTTAAGTGCACAAGCCTCAGCTAAAACGCTTGGTGATTCTATGAAAAAAACAGACTCGCTTCAATACGTTGATATGTTGAAGACTTTGCAAAACACTGCTAAACGATTTCAAAATGAAGCTAATACACAGTCAGTTGCCGAAAATAAAAATCGTCAAAAACAATTAAAAGAAATGGAAGATAGCCTTCTTGAGTTTCAGTCAAGATCGCAATATAACATCGAAAAAGCACAATTTGAGAAGTTGCAGCCTGTTCAATTAAAAATTAGGACTGCCATAGAAAAAGTAGCAGGTACTTTAGGTTACGATTACGTACTTGATAGAGCAGGATTAATAGTCGCAAAAGGAAAGGATATTACCTCAGAGGTGAAAAAAGAACTTGGTTACAATTAACATTTAACCAAAAAACAGATTTAATTAGCCACTTTTTAAAAGTGGCTTTTTATTTTTACTCTATGAGCACTCAAGGTATTGGTATATTTGATTCGGGAATTGGAGGCACCTCCATCTTTAAAGAGGTTCATAAACTTCTACCTTCCGAAAATATCATCTATTTAGCAGATAGTGCCAACGCACCTTACGGTAATAAGTCACAAGATGAAATCCTTAATCTTAGTATTAAAAACACAGAGTTACTTTTAAAAAAAGGCTGTAAACTGATAATAGTAGCATGCAATACAGCAACTACGAATGCAATTGACTACTTACGCAAAAATTACAACGTGCCACTTATTGGCATTGAGCCGGCAATAAAACCGGCTTCACTAAACAGTAAATCCAAGGTCATTGGTATCCTCGCAACCAAAGGTACTCTGAGCAGTGCATTATTTCATAAAACATCAGACCTGTATGCAAAAGATGTAAAAGTCATTGAACGTGTTGGAGAAGGTTTAGTTCAACTTATAGAAAATGGTGAAATAGACTCTGAGGAAACACGTACTTTACTCAATACTTTTATCACTCCAATGGTCAACGAAAAAATTGATTATTTGGTTTTAGGTTGCACACATTACCCATATCTCCTACCTCAATTAAAAAAATTACTACCTGCTAACGTTACCATCATCGATAGTGGAAATGCAGTTGCCAAACAGACTGAAGCAATTTTAAGACAGAATATGCTTCTTAATACGGAAGAAAAAAATCCGGATATACAATTTTATAGCAATGGAAATATTGATGTCCTTAACGCTATTCTCAACAAAAAGTTTCTAGTAGCTTACTTAGACTTTTAAGAATCACTTAAACCAGCTACTGTATTCAATATAATTATTAGCTATGCGATTTATTTCACCAGAAATTAGTTCTTGGCTTATATCCTTTACTTTTTTCGCAGGAATGCCCGCATAAATACTTCCAGATTCTACATGTGTGTTTTTAGTAACTACTGCTCCAGCTGCAATAATACTATTACTTTCTACAACACAATCATCCATAACAATACTACCCATACCAATAAGGACATTATCCTTAATTGTGCAGCCATGAACAATTGCATTATGTCCGATTGAAACATTATTACCAATAGTTGTTGGTGACTTTTGATATGTAGCGTGTATAATAGCGCCGTCTTGGATATTCACTTTATCACCAATTTTTATAAAATGAACATCGCCTCTAATCACAGCATTAAACCAAACACTGCATTGCTTACCAATCTTTACCTCACCAACTATCGTCGCGTTTTCGGCAATAAAACAATCGTCTGCAATTTCTGGATGTTTACCGTTTACTGGCTTTATAATTGACATACTATTTATTTAAAATAAGCTAATAAATCAGCCTTTTTTGAAGCTGAAACCATGATCTCTTTTCCATTGCTTAAAACAATGCTTCCGCCTTTTCCTTTGAGGTACTTTACGATCTCATCTACATTGACTAAATAACTCTTATGCACTCTGGCAAAATTAGCCTCAGACAAAGCTGTTTCAATAAATTTTAGGGTTTTACTAACCAAACGCTTCCGGTTATTTTTCAAATATATTTCTGTGTAATTATCATCTGCTTTGCAATATAAAATGTTCTTGGTTTCTAAGACCTCAAAACCGTTTTGTTGTGGAATGATAATTTTTCCATCTACACCATTAGTTTTAGTTACTAATATTTGGTCCTGTAAAGCTTCCTCTTTGACCCTAATTGCAGTAACATAATCAACAGCCTTTATCAATTCGTCAATAGATATTGGCTTCATAAGATAATAAGATGCATGCGCATTTAATGCATCCATTGCATAATGGTTATATGCGGTTACAAAAATGGTCTGAAAATCTATATCACCTACTTTATCTAATAAATCAAATGCATTTCCATAAGGCATTTCTACATCTAAGAAAACTAAGTCTAACTTTTGATTTCTTATTAATACTATAGCTTCATTGACATTTTCGGCCTCTCCAACGACCTCAATTGTTGGGCAGTATTTAGATAAATAATTCTTTAGAATGTCTCTACTCGTTTTTTCGTCCTCGACAATAATGGTCTTCAAATTCATATTAATCTTTCTTAAGTGTTACCTCAACTTTGGTTCCTGAATCATCTTTTTGATTATTATAATCACCAATAGTCACATCAATTTTGTCTTTGTACATATCATTAAGAATTTTTATTCTCTTCTTGATATTACTCAAACCCCTTGAATTATGCTTCTTTTGATTTTGAGTTTTTAAAGACTTCGAGCGTTCTCTTCCTATTCCATCATCAATGATAGATATCATTATTTCGTTCGAGGTAATGTTCCTTATTTGAATTTTCAGGATTCCCTTTTCGCTTTTATATCTCAACCCATGCCAAACTGCATTTTCGATGTAAGGCTGCAATAACATTGGCGGAATTTCATAAGCATCAATATCTATATTTTGGTCAATATCGATTAAATAATCGAATTTATCTTTGAACCTAAAGTGCTCTAACTTAGTGTACAACTCAATCAGTTCTATCTCTCTTTGTAAGGGTATAAAATCCTCTTCGCTATTTTCCAATACAGCACGCATCAAGAACGAGAAATCAGATAAGTACTTATTAGCAGTACGCTCATCGTTCGAAGCAATAAAACTGTTAACGGAATTAAGTGCATTAAAGATAAAGTGAGGATTCATTTGGCTTCTCAATGATTTTAGGGCAAGTAAGTTATTTGCCAATCGTTGCTGCTTAATATACTGATAGGTAAAGTAAGCTGCTACGAGTAATAAGGATAAACCAACTATCAATGAATAAATAATAATTTCTTGGTTTTTAGTTCGCGCTACAGATAGGTCGTAACGACTTTTACTTAATTCGCGCTCATTCTCTAAACTCTTTATCCGGTCTTGACTTTGAGATATTGATTTGGCAAGTCGACTATTTAATGATATATCTTGCTGTTTCTTACGATATAGCTCATCCACTGAAGCCATAAAATCTTCATAAGTTTTTTTAGCTTCATCAAAATCGCCTAAATCTACATAGGCATCTACCTTTTTACGCAATGCATCCTTTTTAACTTCTAAGTCCGACCGTCTTTCGGCTTCAGCAATACTCTCATCCAAATAGTTAATTGCTTCTCTTGGATTCTTATTAAGCAACAATGCATTACCAATCTTATAATTCTGTTTTTGCGGAGTTAGTGGACTGTCGTTAGAAATTACGGTATCCTTTTCCATAGCTTTAACTTCCTCAACTACTTGTTTTCTTATTGAAATTTCATCATCATAGTTTTTATTATCACTATTGTATTCCGCGACATTTACCTTTTCTCTAACTGCTCTTTCCTTACTTACCTTCTTGGCAGTATTAAGTGAACTATTAAAATACTCTTCTGCTTTGTCTTTATCACCGCTTTCTCCATAGGCCTGAGCAATTTTGGAACTTAAGTCGGTGACCTTTGTTTTAATACTATTATTTTCTGCAACTTTTAGACCACTAGAATAAGTGCTAATAGCCAAATCTATATTGCTACTTTCAAAATAAGCATCTCCTAAGCCTTCGTAATATTCGGTTTTTTGAAATGGCGATAATTCATTCTCCTTTATTTTCTTATAAGTAGATATGGACTCATTAGGGTTTTTATTTGCCAAATATGCCCTTCCTAATTTCAGTAGGGTTTGATTGGTTGAGGAATTTTGAAGTGATATTCTATAATTTGTAACAGATAAATCATATTGCTTCAGGTTCATATACAAATCTCCAAGTACCTCATATGCCTCCGCATTTTGCGATTGGGATCTACTCTTTTTTAAAGCATCGGCAATAAACTGAACACTGAGTTGTGGGTCATTTTTAAGGTAAGTATTCGCAGAGTCCAAAAGTTGATTAAACGTTTCTAAATCACGTTCTCTAATTTCCTTTTGACTTGGTTCAGGCTCTTGAGGGAAGACTTCTATCAAAAGCCTATCATCGTTCTCTATTGTATGATAAACCGTCTGAAAATCTCTATGAGATATGACCAACTGATCTCCAACTCGAACTTTAACCTTAAAACTCCCATCATATCCTGTAACTTCATATGTTTTACCATTAACTTGTACCGTAACATCCTTAACAGATTCGTTAGAGTTTTTCTCCATCACAATACCTCTCACTGTAAAATAGCCAGAATCGTCTGCTTGAGCCCATATCGCCGATGAAATGAGGCAAAAGGAAAGCGATAGAATTATGATTTTAAAATTAATCTTCAAAATTGATGGAAAATTATATGTAATCTATTAAAATAATTGGCTTTACAAAAATGCTACTAAAAAAGTACGGAACAAATATTTATACTCATCAGGAAGTAGTATTTACTCATTTATAATGCTTAATAAGTCCTCTAAGAACTGAATTAAAGGAAATAAAAAAGCCTCAACAAATTGTTGAGGCTTTTTATATTAGTTGATTGCAGGACAATTACAATCGTATTTTTCACGTCGGCAATTAAAGTTATAACCGAGTGTAATTTGATGAAATCCTCCTGTATTAAAGTTTATCGTATTAGCTTGATAGGAGTATGTATAGGCAAAAGTAAACTGCTTATAGTCAACTCCAATAAATGGTGTAATATATTGAAGCTTTTGGCTGCTAACAGAATTTCCATCTAAGAATTGTGCTCCGTCGAAACTCCTTCTGTAAGACAGACCTCCCCAAAGTTTACCAAAATCCATTTCACGGTAAACTTTCATGTTAACATCAATGGATGACTCTTCTGTTGCATCTCTATACATGTACATTAAAGATGGCTCCCAGCTCCAATCACTGCCATATTTTTGAAATACGTAACCAGAGGATAAAAGAAAAGTTCTCAAGTTATCAAACTCAAATCCTTGCTCATTAAAGTTGATACCTTCATTAGCAAGAATATTCTTAGCAGTAAAATGTGCATAAAAATCCAAAAAGTGATATGACATTCCCACATCAATATTAAAATTGGTTGCACTCTGCTCAATACCAGCAATCAATTGATCAAAATCACCTGGTGCTAAGAACGTAGTCTCATCTAACTTATACTGAATAAATCCTGCACTTAATCCAAATGAAAGCATATTTAAGTCTACTTCATTACGAGATAACAACAAATGATAGGCGTAAGTAAGATAAGCACCTGTGTTGGAATGGAATCCGTTTTCATCATTATAGACAATAGCTCCAATAGCTGATGGCCCATCACCAATTCTACTATGGGCACTTAAAGTCTGTAAACTTGGTGCGTCATCTACTCCAAACCATTGCTGTCTTGCAGTAAGTCTAACTTTTGCACAATTTGCAACTCCAGCCATTGATGGATGAATGAGGTAATAGTTATCTGTTAAATAATCTGAATATACAGGCATTCCTTCCTGTGAAAATCCGATAAAGGACATCAAAGCTGTCAATGCTATTAAACCATATTTTTTTATTCTCATAAGTTTATCGTTTCAGTGTAAAATGAGCTCTTTGTTGTTTTGATTCTCCCGTTGTCGGTTCAATGTATTCTATAACAAACCAGTAATCATCCGTTGGCATTCTGTTACCTTGACAGGTACCATCCCAACCTTGATCAGTAGGACTTAATTGTTTTAAGAGTTTCCCATAACGGTCAAATATATAAATTTTTGCACTAGGTTGTGTATCTATTCCAAGGATGTTCCATGTATCATGTCTTCCATCTCCATTTGGAGTAAAGAAATGCGGATAGTCAATTACAATAACAGTATCAGACCCTACACCACATCCGTTAATATCTCTGGCATAAACTGTATGTGTTCCACCAGTTACATTTTCGAAAATATTAGAGTCTTGATATGGACCATTATCTAAACTAAATTCAAAGTCGCCGGAATTGGTTATCGTCACTTCTATTGTATGATTTCCAGAAAATGCTTGAGATGTAACTTGAGCAATTACATTAGGAACTTGACTTTCCAATACTGTAGTTTCTTCGGTTCGCTCACAATTTGTTATTGTAGAGGTAGATATATCGGTTGCTGTAACCTTATAAACACCGCCTGTATTAGGAATTAAACTTGGACCAGTTTCTGAAGGTAAAATCACATCATCTAACGACCAAGTAAAACTGTAATCTGCTGGAGATAAACCAGTATCTATTATAGGTGGCACAGGAACAACTTCAGAACCATTTATAGATGTACAAAGCACATATAAATCATCAATCTGAAAATCTGGAATTGGATTTACGATTAACGGAACTGGTTGTACCTCGAAACAAAGATCTGGTGAAATATTATTACTTACTCGTACCCAAATCGTTTGTGGATTTGTAAGGTTCTCATATAAGAATGGTAGTGGATTCTCATCATTAATTGCATCCGTTTCAGTAAAGTGATAAGTTATCGTGTAATCATCAGGGTCTTGACCATCAAGAACTTCATCTTGCAATGTGTTTAAATCAAATTGTGCAATTCCATCATTTTCTATATTGTCATCACATAATTCAAAATCTAATGGTTCACCATCGCTATTTGCTTGTGCTCCTTCAAAAACTTCAATGAAGAAAGAGCCTGTACTATTAGAACAACCTGTGACAATATTTGTAATTGCAAAGAAAATTTCTTGTGGATTACTGATTGTATTTTCAATAGAATCAGGTTGTGGATTAGTTAAGTTATCTGCATCTGCCTGACTAAGATGAAAGGTTACGATAAATTGATTAGGATCTTGACCATTTAGAATTTCAGGACGTTTCTCGCCTATATTAAACGTGAAAACGCCATCTGTTCCATTTTCGCATTCTTCGATTGGTGTAACTGGAACTACCTCTGGTAATGGATTCACCGTAATGTCAAAATCTACAATAGCAAAACATCCTGTGTTAGTATCTACTACTCTCACATAAATAGTCTCGTTCGTATTGGTATTATTGTACGTAGTTGGATTTAATATCTGGTTAGCAGTAACGTTATTCAAAGCATCATCATAATCTAAAAAGTATGTAGCATCTAAATTTGGTATTCCATCAAAAATAAATATCTCGTTTTGAGTTAGATTAAATTCTTCAGACAAGTCTCCAATAGTAACATCATCACACAAAACAATATCAACAGTCTCTGTATCAGTTCTTGGTGTTGGGTTAATAGTTCGTAACTCAAACTCTCCAATACCCTGACAAGAATTATCATCATCATTATCTACCCTAAACGTTATAGTTTGGGTAAAAGGTGAAGCTGTATTGATATGATTTACTATATCTGGAATAGCATTTTGCTCGGCTAATGCATCTGCTGTAGACTCATAGTAAGTCACTGATATATTTTGTCCAATTGGAAAAACCCCAACTATCTGAGCAGTTGCATCACTAAAATCAAAAGTTGAGATGCCATCAGTAATATTGTCATCTACTCTCGTATCATCGCATTCCTCGTAAGGTGAGATTGCAAACCCTGGAGGAATCTGAGATGTTGCTACAAATAATTCTAACTGTGCTACTCTATGACAACCATCTGCATTTTCTACTCGAACAAAAAGAAGGTCTGGCGCTGCAGAAGCATCTGTATTATTATAAGTAGTTTCATTTACTATTGGATTATTTGCTGCATCTGCATCTGTAAGACTCAAATAGTAAGAGAATGTTTCATTTGCAGAATTTGGTGATATTAGTACATTGGCCTCAGTCAAATTGAAACTTGAGATACCATCTGTATCTGTATCGCATTGTCTTAATTCTACATTGGATGTAATTACAGGTAATGCTTCAACTTCTAAGTCCACAACAACAGTTGCGAAACAGTCTGTATTATCATTATTCTGAACCCTTGCTATTATCTGATCATTATTCGCTACAGCATTTGTGTAGAGGCTTGGCAATGGATTGGTTCCGGCGTCTGCATTAAGCTGATCGAAGTGATAAGACACAGAAAATTGTGTTGGGTCTTGACCATCTAAAATGTTTAAATAGATTGTCGGTAAATCAAACTCAACAAATCCATTGGTGTCATTTCCATCTGCATCATCGTCACAAAGTTCATAGAGATATGTTGTAGCAGTAGGTTGTTCAAATACATCAATTATAAAATCAGTTGTATCCAAACAATCCTCATTATCCACATTTTCAATCCTTACATAAATCGTTTCTTCTTGATAAGCAACCTGATTGGTATACAATGACACTAAAGCTCCTGCATCAGATTGTGCATCTATTAAAGAAGAATGGAATGTCACATTATACTGAGACGCAACTTGGCTTCCCAGCACTTGTAGTTGTAAAGCGTCTAAATCAAAGTCCCAGAACCCATCGTTATTATCATCACAAATTAATTGATTTTGTACTGTATGTGCTATTGGTAACACATTGACTTGAAGCGTAATTTCTGAAGTTTCAAAACAATCAATATTATTTATGTTTTGTACTCGGGCGAATATGATCTGTGAATTTGCCGAAGTATTGGTATATAAATTTGGTAATGGACTATCACCATTAATAGCTTCTGTACTATTTATATGATAGCTTACCGAAAATTGTGTTGGGTCTTGAGTCCCAAGAACATCAGCATCTATGGTGTCTAATTGAAACTCTACAAAACCATTGGCGTCATCACCATCATCTGCATTATCACATAAATTGAATTCTACCTCTTCTGCAGTCACTGATGCGAAAACACTTAATACAAAATCGTCCGTTACAACACAGTTTTCTGTTGCAATATCATCGATTCGGATAAAAATTACTTCTCCATCTGAACCACTGTAATTATTAATATTCGGAATTGGATTATCTCCAGTCTGAGCATCCGTCAGTGAATTATGATAAGTCACAGCAAACTCTGTATCACTTTGAGTGCCAAAAACTATTGGTGTGTTTTGTTCGAGATTAAATTCTGCCATACCAGTCGGACTACAACCTGCTAAATCAATCGCTGGTGCTACTATTTCTGGGCTATTTCTAAACTCTACAGTAATACTATCCATGACCTCACAAGTACCACCAAAATTCACTGTTACCTCGTAGAAACCAGGATTTTGAATTGTTAGTGTAGAACCTGTTTCGCCTGGTATTTCAACACCATCTACAAACCATGTATGTGTAGCTGAAGGTGCTTGTGTATCTAAAGTTATATCTTCCAAACCTCCTCCACAAACAGCGTTACCATTAGCTAAAGTTATATCGTCACCCAATTCTCCACCCAAATTAAAACTCCCAGCCTCAATAAATATTGCAGTATCAAATAAGTCATCGCCTTGATCTGCAACGACTAATTTTATCTCATATGTTGTATTTGGAATAACATCTGCTGATGCAGTAAGCACGACAGTTCTTCCATTATAATTAGTATCTCCAATATTATAGCCTTCAAAAAAAGCTGGGTTAGAAGTACATGGTGGTGCATTATTAATATTAGTGACATTTACAGGTGTATCATCTGGCAAAACCGCTAAATTTCTAAAGGGTCCAGTTGTACCTGACTCTCTTAGTAAAAAGGCAAAACCATCTGCAAAATTACATTCTGTAGCGCCATCATACTCTTCAGAAGCCATTAGGTATCTAAAACTAATATTATCAGCCGTTGGCGTAAAGTCAAACTGAATAAATGTTGCATCTTGTGTATTAATTATTCCTAGATTGTCCTGTAAGTCTGTATCCCCTAAGAGCCCATTTTGTCCTGTTAATGTAGTCGGTATTACATTATTTCCACCATTAAAGGCATTACCCGATGTTAGAACAATTCCCTCTTCAAAAGGAAAACCAATTGCTCCTCCACGCGTAAAATACCCATAACTCTTTGTTGTAGTATCCGCAGGACCACCAAAAACTTGAGTTGCAAAATTGTCAACTGCAGAACAACCACCTGTTACCAAAACTTCCTCAATCAATTGATCTGGTGGTAAAAACGACTCAGGAAACGCTATATTATTGATGTTTACAATAGAGTCAGCTACAAATACTGTTATTGTCTGTGTATCAGAGCAACCTAAAGGACTGTCATCACTTGCTGTGAATGTTACATTATAAGTACCTGGGATATCAAATTGATGCGACGTACTAGTTGTAGTTGCTGTTCCACCTGTGCCAAAATTCCAGAGATATGTGGCATTTGCGCTTGAATCTGAAAATGTAGCACTACCATTAAAATCTACGGTTTGTCCTGGTAAAATTTCTATTTGGTTTGTAGCCGTATTTATTGCTGGAGTTGTACTGTCTATTGAAGCAGTAATCGTTTGGCAAGGTTGTACACAAATAATATCTGCTACCCAACCAGTCGTATTTTCAAATGCACTCGATGCGAATGATACGGTTAAACATCCCGAAGGATGAGTAGAATTGACACTTCCTGGACTAACCGTCCCAGAAAAATTTCCAATAACTGGAGAAGCAGTAGAATCACCATCGAAAATGGTTAGTATATCACTACCTGCTTGGGTATTGAATTCAGTAAAACGTAATATTAATACTTCTCCTGGAGCAGTAGGACATATTGTAATGGTGAAATTCTGGTTAGATACGTAATTACCCGTTGCACCACCAGAATCAAAAAAACGATCAGGAGCACAACGATTAAAACTACCATTTTGCATTATTAAATCCTGCGAAAAACTGAATGATGTAACCAACAAAAAAAACGTAAGCAATAAATGCTTAGATTGTAAGTAGGTGTGGAATTTGTTCATCTTTAATACTCTTGGTTTTCGTGGGGCACTAAAATTAAAATTTTATAACGACTTCAAGATTATATTCACCAATAATCTTTAGTTAAATCTATAACGAACTATTTACCTATTTCATATTTTTGCAAAAAAAAATTATGTCTGCAATTACCGTTGTACCAACATCAAATGAAACTATTATTAAGTTTGAAGCTAGTCATTTTTTGACACAACACAATAGCTATGAGTATAATAATATTGATGAAGCTACTAACTCAGAATTAGTACAACAGCTTTTCTATTTACCATTTGTAAAGAAAGTTTATGTCGCTTCAAATTTCATTGCAATTGAACGTTATAATATTGTAGAGTGGAGTGATGTGCAAGATGAAGTTGCAGAACAAATTAATAATTACATCAATTCTGGAGCACCTGTTGTTAAGGAAGAAGCGTCAAAACCTAAAAACGCCGTAACTGTGTATGCTGAGAGCACACCTAACCCAAGCGTTTTAAAGTTTGTTTGCAATAAAGCTCTAGTCGGAAAATTGTGTGAGTTTTCGTCTATTGACGATGCTAAGGATGCACCTATGGCTACAGCTCTTTTTCAGTTCCCTTTCGTTAAAAGTATTTTTATGGATAAGAATTACATCTCCATTACAAAATACGATGTTGCTGAGTGGGAAGAGATTACTACTTCATTAAGAGAATTTATTAAATCTTATGTAGAAGAAGGAAAGCCAATCTTGACCAAACCTATATCTCAACAAAAAGAAGTAGAAGAAAAACAGGCAGAGAATAAATTTGAAAAGCTTGATGACACCTCTAAAAATATTGTAAATATTCTTGAAGAGTATGTGAAACCAGCTGTTGAAAGTGACGGTGGAAATATTGAATTTATCTCTTATGATGACAAGTCCAAAAAAGTTGAAGTCCTATTACAAGGCGCATGTAGTGGGTGTCCGTCATCAACCTTTACCTTGAAAAATGGTATCGAAAATATGCTAAAGGAGATGCTGAGTGATCAAAATATTTCGGTGACTGCAATTAACGGATAGGCGGGTAAAGGATCATTTAACTTGAAGCTGAAAATACTTAAACGCAGGTGATTGGTAGTGCTCTGACATGTTAATGTCAATAGCCAAAATGGCATGATACTTGTTATGTTCTTGTTAAATATTTTGATTTAATTGTGTATTCTAACTTTAATTATGTTGCTTTGAATTAAGGAATTTTTATAAAAAACTTAACAACTATGAAAAAAATAATCTTAACTGTTGCACTTGTATTTTCAATAGGTTCTTTTATACATGCACAAGGACGTGTTGGTATAGATATAGCTACAGAGAAGCTCTACATGTCATCAGATGTAAGTAAACCAATTGATGCTTATGGAAGTCCATATATAAATGAAAATTTCTTACCTGTTAAGGTTAAAGGATATGACGATCAACTTTTTACTGGCAGATATAATGCATATAACGGTGAGATGGAAATTAACTTAGGTACAAAAATTATTGCATTAGACAATAATATGTCCTATGAGGTTATGTATACTCAAAACAATAAGATTTACAGAACATACAATTATATCACTCCGTCAGGTATAGCTAAACGTGGCTTTTTAAATGTAGTACAACAAATGACTGATTATGCGGTATTGAAGCAAGAAGTCATTAAATTTTACGATAAAGTTCCTGCAGCCACGAGTTATCAACAAGATAAGCCTGCCAAATTTGTTGAAAGTGCTCCAAACTACTATTTCGAAAAAGGTGGTGTTGTTAAACCAGTACCAACAAAGAAAAAAGACTTGTTGAAAGCCTATGCACAAAATGCAAAAGCGTTAAAATCGTATATCAAGGATAATAAGATATCTCTTAAAAACGAAGGTGATATAGTAAAGTTAGCTGGTTACTTAGCTACACTCTAAAAATTTAAAACTATAAAATAAATTAGGTGGTTATTTATAACCATCTTTTTTTTGGTAGAAAAAAACGAATATATGGATACACAAAAATGGATTGACGAAGGCTATAATGTCCTAATAGAGTTTGCACCAAAGGTGTTGGCAGCATTAGCCATATGGATTATTGGAGGTATGGCCTCCAAACTTTTACTCAGAGGTTTTAAACGTCTTATGGAAAGACGTGAGTATGATAAAAGCTTTCAGAAATTCCTGGTTAATCTAACAAGGTGGACCTTAACATTAATATTGATTGTTGTAGTTTTAACGACTTTAGGAGTCGCGACAACATCGTTTGGTGCAATATTAGCTTCAGTAGGATTGGCTATAGGTTTAGCTTTACAAGGTTCATTGAGTAACTTTGCCGGTGGTGTTTTAATTATGCTATTCAAACCCTTTAAAATTGGAGACCTCATTGAAGCTCAAGGTGAAATTGGTTCGGTAAAGGAGATTTAAATTTTTACTACGAAACTAACAGGACTATCAAATAGAGAGATAATATTACCTAATGGAACGCTCTCTAATGGTACAATAATCAATTATACTACAAATGGAACGCGACGTGTAGATCTCGTTTTTGGAATTGGATATGATGAGGATATTAAGAAGGCTAAAGAGATTTTTATGTCGGTATTAAAATCACATCCAGCGGTACTTCAAAACCCAGTACCAACAGTTGATGTATTAGAATTAGCAGACAGCTCAGTAAATTTTGCTGTACGACCATGGTGTAAGGTTGATGATTACTGGACAGTGTATTTTGAAATCACAGAAAATACTAAAATTGCATTGGATAAAGCAGGTATCGAAATACCATACCCACATACTGTTGAAATTAAAAAAGACTAAATCTTTTTTGATTTTATAGCGATAAAATCTTTTAAATAATATGGTTCAAAATAGGCGACATCCTCAAAGTCGCCTTTTTTGTATTTTTTATTTGATAAAAAATGCATGGTTGAAGCTGAAGGAAACTTATTTTCAATAAATATCGCATTTGAATGCTGAATCAAATTCTCTGTTTTTTCGACACCACTACCAATAAACTGAACTTTGTTAGATTCTAAGTATTCACTAAAGCTATTTTCTTCTAAAACTTCTGCTTTTATCTCTCTAAGTATTTCATAATTTGCATCAAAAATTGCAGAATACACTTCCATTCTACGTGCATCTAACATAGGCACTATTAGCCCTTCTTCAGCATTAACTTGATACGCCAATGCTTCTAAGGTAGATACAGATATTAAGGGTTTATCCAACGAAAAGGTTAACCCTTTTGCGGTAGAAACTCCGATTCGCAATCCCGTATAAGAACCTGGTCCTTTACTTATTGCAATAGCATCTATATTATTCTTAGGTACTCCAGAAGAATCAATGACTTTCTTTATAAAAACGTGCAACTTTTCAGCATGAGAATAACCAGCATCATTGAATTCTTTTAAAACCATAATCTCCTCATCGTTTGATAAGGAGACTGAACAATTCGTTGAGCTTGTTTCTATATTAAGTATTAAAGCCATATAACTACATTACAGAGCTTTCGTCTTTACTGTCCGCGTTTGATTTCTCTTCTACTTTGTCACCTGGTTTCAAAGTTCTTGATACCATATTGTATGGGCCAGTTATAATTTTATCACCTTCTTCCAGTCCAGAAATAATTTCGATGTTGGTGTCATCTTGTATTCCTGTTTTAACCACTCTCAGTTTAGCAACGCCATTCTCGTTAACGAAAACACATTCGAACTTTTCTTCTTCTTTTCCATTGTTGGGATTTGCTTCCGTAGTCTTACCGTATGATTTTTTA
The DNA here is from genome assembly GCA_965659975.1 of Winogradskyella sp. Taxonomy (GTDB): domain Bacteria; phylum Bacteroidota; class Bacteroidia; order Flavobacteriales; family Flavobacteriaceae; genus Winogradskyella. Next base: position 23,739 of record CBFHYD010000007.1, read on the forward strand.
GTAGAAGATGTATCTGTTTTTACAACCACCGCACTAATTGGTACAGCTACTGCTTTTGATCTCTTATCTGTAATAACATCTACAGTTGCTGTCATACCAGGTCTAAATGGTGAATAGCTTTCCGGTTTACCTTCAGTTAACTCAGCATAAGATTCTTCCAAAATTCTCACCTTAACTTTAAAGTTTGTGACCTGATCAGCAGCCAATGTACCTGCTGCTGAGTTTGCTATTTCAGTGACAATACCTCTAAATTCTTTCTTTAAGTATGCATCTACTTCTACTATTGTCGTGTCGCCAATATTTACTTTAACAATATCATTTTCATTCACATCAACTTCTACCTCCATATTATTAAGGTTTGCCACTCTAAGTATTTCGGTTCCTGCCATTTGCTGGGTTCCTACTACGCGCTCACCTAATTCTACATTGAGTAGAGAAATTGTACCACTCATTGGAGCATAGATAGTCGTTCTGCTCAAATTATCTCTTGCCTGATTCACATTGGCTCCAGCACTTTGCAAGCTATAGTATGCTGAACTCTTACCTGCTTGTGCAGTCTCAAAAGTTGCAATAGCTCTGTCCCAGTCTGCTCTAGAAATGACACCTTTATCAAAAAGTGCTTTACTTCTGTTATAATCTGCCTGTGCTTGTTTTAAACTTGCCTCGGCTTGTTCCAGGTTTGCTTTTACATTCTGATATTGTGCTTGAGAACTGTTAAGAGCAGATTGTATCAAATCAGGATTAACACGAACTAATAAATCTCCTCTTCTGACTTGCTGACCTTCTTTAAAGGGTAATTCGATTATCTCTCCAGATACCTCACTCGATATGTTAACCTCAACTTCAGGTTGTATTTTTCCTGTAGCTGATACAGTCTCTACAACTTCGTTAAGTGCAACTTCTTCAGTAGTTACTTGCTTAAAATTACCTTTCTTACCGAATAATCCTGCTGACTTACCACCTACTAATAACAGTAGTAAGACACCAATTGAGATTAACGCTATTTTTAATGTTTTACTCATTTTTAAAATTTTAATTCTGTGGCTGGTATTCCAAAAAATAATTCTAACACTTTAAGTCTAAATATATAGTCATATTTAGCGGTATTAAGATTAATTTTTGAGTTGTCGTATCGCAATTTTGCTTGACTAAAATCGAAGGCATTTGTTAATCCTTCGTCATATCTCGCTTTTGCGTATTCATACGCTAATTCTTGTGATTCTAACGCTTTCTGAGCAGCTTCATAAGCTTTTAATCGTCCTTCCGTGTCAACATAGGCTTGATATACTCTTGATTCCAAATCCAATTCAGCCTGCTCTAATTGAAACTTAGTACGTTCTAAACTAATCTTGTTTCGCTTAACATTTGCTCTTGTATTGAATCCATTAAAGATAGGGACATTAAGACTAAAACCATATCCAATACCATCATTTTGATATAATTGATCTATAAATGGATCTGCTGATTGTTGGACAGTTGTTGTATTTGGAAATTGAGTCACTACAGATTGTCCAGTTGCCTGAACCACACCAATTTGTTGTGTTATGGTAGGGTTATTTGGATCTACAACCTGAGCAAAATTTGGAGTATCTGCGTATCTTGTGTTATACCCAAAAAAGGCCGATAGAGTTGGTAAATAAGCACCACGTGCAATCTGAAGATCTTTTTGTGCTAACTCTACATTCTTTTCTGCAATCCTTATCTCATTTCTATTTTCCTTTGCGTTGGCAATAATTTCATCGACTGGCTTACCTTCAATTGAGTTTACAATTCCGTATCCTTCTTCTTCAATATCAAAGTTCTCGTAATCTTTAATTAATAATATTTGTGCTAATGTTATTAAAGAAATTTTTACTTGATTATCTGCATTGACAATACCTTGTTGTTCACTAGCGTCTGTAGCTTTAATCTCTAATAAATCACCTTCTGGCAAATTTCCAATCTCCACGAGTTGCTCCGTTTGAGCGATTTGTTCTTTTGTTACAGCATTTTGAGCCTTTAGAACTTCAAGATTAGCTTTATTCAGTAAAATTGTTAAATAGCTATTTGCAACAGTTAAAGAGATGTCATCTTTCATTTGTGACAATCTATATTCACTCGATAACTTGGAAATTTTTGCACGTTGCGCTTGTCTGTAATTTCTTAATCCATTAAAAATGGTATAACCAACGTTAACATTACCAGATGCAGATAAAAATGTAGTTGTTTGTGCGTTGTTGGTAATTGGATTAAAACTTAAACCTGTATTTTCATTTACTCCAGAACCTGCACTAAACGATGGTAAAAAGTTACCCAAAGCAGTTAAACTTTCTATATCCGCGCTTTCTACATCCAATTCACTTTGCTTAATTGAAATATTATTTTCCAAAGCATATTGAACACATTCTTTTAATGTCCATTTTTTTTGTCCGTTCACAGAAAAACCTAAAAGAAGGGCTGCGATTATGATGATTGATTTTTTCATATTATGAGCTATATGTCTATAAAATTTTTGATGTGTTACAGAAATAGGTAATTAATTTCTTCCTGAGTATGCTGGTGGTCCTTGAAGTTGATTCCAAACCTTGATTTTATCTGTTTCAGTAACACCACTTTTTACCTCCACAAAAATCCCATTACTTATTCCCAATTCTACGTCACGTCTCTCGAATTGTTGATCTCCAGTTTCGACTTCAACAAATGGTTTTTTAGTTTCTGGATCGTACTGTACTAAGGCTTCTTTGATGGCTAAAACATCTTCCGCTTTTTCTAAAATAATAGATGCATTTGCACTTAAACCAGCTCTAATAAAGCTTTTTGTGCTATCTATCTTTTTCAATGAACCTTCGATCTCGAATTGAATAGCACCATTCTCCGCAATTCCTTTTGGGGCGATATAGTCTAATACTGCATCGTACTTTTCATTCTCAATTGCGCCAATTGTGATTTCTAAAGGAAGACCTTCCTTTATCTTTCCTACTTCACTCTCATCTACCTTTCCTTCAAATATCATTTTTGTGACATCTGCCAAAGAAGCTATTGAAGTACCTTCATTAAAATTGTTAGCTTCGATAACCTGATTTCCCGCCTTAACTGGCACGTCTAAAACCATTCCATTAACAGTTGCTCTTACCTGAGTCTGCGCTATATTACCAACACCAGAGGTAGTACCAGTTTTGATTATGTCATAGTTTTGACGTGATTGTGTTAAATCTATACGCGCTTGCTCTACACGTTGCTTCGCTTGTAAATATGTGTTATTTGCTTGATCAAAATCATTGGCAGAAATCACACCTTTGTCAAACAGCTGCTTTTGTCTATCGTAAAGCGCTTTTTGAGTTTTGAAATTGATCTCTGCAGTTTCAAGTGCATTTCTGTTAGAAGCAATACCGTTTTTTGCACTAGTCAAAGTTGAAACGTTTGGGATAACTCTAATTTTCGCAATAAGGTCACCTTGTTTTACAAATTCACCTGCTTCTACATAAACCTCTTCAACGACACCTGAAATGTTTGGCTTAATTAAAACCTCTTCTTCTGGTACAATACTACCTGTAGCAACAGTGTTTACAACTATGGTTTGCTTAGAAGCGGATTGAGTTGTGTAGGTCACAGGATCTTCCTGATTCTTTTGCCATAAATAAAATAGTGCTACGCTAAAAACGAGTACTATTAAAATTAAAACAACTACAGTGGTGGTTCTTTTCATGATGGATATTTATTTCTAATACAATTATTCTATTCTTAATGCGTCAACAGGTTTCATTTTAGTAGCACGACTTGCAGGAATTAAACCAGCTAATAAGCCAGCCAAAACTAAAATCGTAAGTGCCACAATTACTACAGTCATATTAACACTTGGGTTTGCAAAGTTTTCTACTGGACCTACAGAGTCTAAAATGGAGTTCATACCCCAAATAACAAATGCGGCGAATGCTACTCCAACCATACCAGATAATATAGTAAGTAAAAGACTTTCTTGTAAGATTTGACTTTTAATGGTCCAAGGTGTTGCACCTAATGCACGTCGTACTCCAATCTCTTTGGTTCGTTCTTTTACAACTATAAGCATAATGTTATTTATACCAATAACACCTGATGCTAAAATTAAAATACCTACAAAATATCCTACAATAGTCAGAATATCGAACAAGCCATTTACTCGACCAAATTGTTCTGCTAAATCACGATGACCAATTGCGCGATCATCATTTGGATGAATATTCTTTCTTTTCTTTATGATATCAAAAACACGTTCCTTAACAGAGGTAATGCTAACATTATCATTTGCTGTAATTGCCATCCAACTCACACGGTCTCCGTAGTTAAACGCTTGGCCAAATGTTGTAAAAGGAATAAAAACAGTGTTAGCTTCTTCTTCTTTATCACCTTGTGAATTAGCGAACTTAAAAGTTCCAACAACTTTAAAATTGACACCGTTTATTTTGATGTATGATCCGATAACTTCTTCATCTTTATCATAAAGACCACGAATTACATCCGTACCAATTACACAAATTTTTCGTTTTGCATTTATATCGGAATAACTGATAAATCGTCCTTCTAATATATCAAGGGGTTGTTGTTTTATGTATTCTGGATAATCTGCATAAATTTGAAATGCTCCAGTTTTTGTACCTCGAATAACATTATTAGCGCCGTTATAACCTCCAAGTGAATTTCGAGGAGATATATATTTAAGTTCTGGTATTTCGGCTCTTATGGCCTCAACATCAGAAGTTTTGTACTGCACACGCTTTCCTTTAGGAACACCTTTGAATGAGATAGATCTTGATTGACCCCACATGAACATGGAGTTGGTAGCAAAACTTCCAAAATCTGCCGTTACACCATTCCGTAAACCATTTGTTAGCGCTAGTAATAACACCAAGATGGTTATTCCCCAAAAAACGCCAAATGCGGTAAGAAATGTTCTTACTTTATTTGCATTAAGTGCCTCTAGTATTTCGTCCCAACGGTCTTTATTAAACATACTATTCGTCTCTAAGTGCTACAATAGGTTTAATTTTTGCTGCGCGATATGCAGGTAAAAAGCCTGCTAAAGCACCTGCAAGTACCAGTATAAATACAGTAGTGATGGCCGTGGTAAAATCTACTTGAGGGAATTTTATAAATGGACTATCTACTTGTGGTCCTACTGCCTCTAAAAGTGCTAATCCTGCTATAAGACCAAATAGTCCAGCAAATATTGTTACAAAAATTGCTTCTTGCAAAATCATGCCAATGATAGAAGATGGTACAGCTCCAAGAGCCTTTCTAATTCCAATTTCTTTGGTACGTTCCTTAACAATAATTATCATGATGTTACCAACACCAACAACACCAGCTATTATGGCGCCAATACCTATAAACCAGAATACGGCTTTTATTGTATCAATTAATGAGTAAATTTTTTGTGCCTCTTCTAATGTATTGTTAACTCGTACTGCCGCTCTATCGTCTGGTGCAATAATATGTTTCTCCTTTAAGTCTCGCTCAATTGACTCTGTTATGTTGGTTGATAGAGCAACTGCTTCATCAAAATTATCTGACATTTTCACAGTAAAAGACATGTTTCTAATATTGTCACTTCCATTAAAAGCTGCTCTAGCTGCAGTTAATGGCAAGAACACCTGACTTTCTTCGCGTTCACCTCCAGGATCGAAATAAACACCAACTACTTTGTATTGAATGCCAAAAATTGATATGTACTTACTAATAGGATTTTCTGATTTAAATAAATCTCGACTTACCTTGTTTCCAATAACCGCAACTTTTTTGCTTTCGTCAATGTCAGATTGGTTTATAAATCTACCTCTTCCTATGTCTGCATTTTCGATAAACTGGTTATCTGGAAGTACACCTTGCACCCGATAATTACCAGTTTCATTCTTATAAGTCACTTGTCCGCCCCAAATGCTGTAATTCGCCGTTCTGTATTCTAAAAACTCATCATAATTATTATTAATCATGGCGAAGTCGTCGTCTTTCATTTGAATGTAACGACCAGGATTAAGTCCCTTATAGCCTTTAGTGGTCCTACGTGTACGGATTGAAATTTCATTAGTTGCGTCTTGCTGAAATTCTGACGTTACTCCATTTTCGATACCAGAGCTAAACCCTAACAGGATAACTAGAATAAATATACCTGATGCAACAGACAAACTAGTTAAGAATGTTCTCAACTTATTTTTTCGAAGTGTTTCAAATATTTCTTGCCAGCGCTCTACATTAAACATATTTCTGAGCTCTTACTTGTTCTACTTTACTGTCATCTATAATGATACCATCTTTAAGATTCACGATACGCTTTGTCATGTGCGCTATATCATCTTCGTGAGTAACCACTAAAATGGTTTTACCTTCGTCATTAATACCTTGTATAAGGTCCATAACTTCATATGAAGTCTTAGTGTCTAAGGCACCTGTTGGCTCATCTGCAAGTAGCACTTTCGGCTCACTTGCCAATGCGCGTGCAATAGCTACACGTTGTTTTTGACCACCAGACAATTCGCTTGGTAAATGATGAGACCAATCTGCCAAACCTACTTTTTCTAAATAATGATGGGCTTTTTCTACGCGCTCTTTACGCGAAATTCCTTTATAAAACATCGGTAAGGCTACGTTGTCGACAGCGCTCTTGTAGTTAATAAGATTAAAGGATTGAAAAATAAAACCTAAAAATTCATTTCTGTATTTGGCAGCTACTTTTTCATTTAGATTCTTAATAGGCACGCCATCTAAAACATAACTTCCTTCGTCGGCTTCATCCAACATTCCAAGAATATTTAAAAGCGTGGATTTTCCCGAACCAGAAGATCCCATTATAGACACCAATTCGCCTTCTTGCACATTAAAATTTATACCCTTAAGTACATGAAGAGAATTACTTCCCATGTGATAAGATTTGTGCAAATCCTTTATTTCTATCATAACTGGCCGTAGTTTGGTAGTGCAATATTACACAAAAGCATAGCCGGTTAGTGCTAAGTATTTGTTAAGAATTGCTATTCAGAAGAAGTCTAAATATTGGATTTTTTACAGTAGAGGAAGAACTAAACTGATTTCTTTGATCTAAAAAAATTATAGTACACTATATATCCTAGACCAAAGACCAAAATGTAGGGTATTACCATTAAAAATACGATACCATCATTTATGCCCTCAGCTGCTCCTTGTCCTTCTTCACTCTCTAAGACAGCACGACACATAGCGCATTGTGCATTACTGCTCATAAAAAGAAACATTGAAAGTAAAAAAAAGACAATTTTTGTTTTCATATTAATAATAAGGAGAAATCATTATATAAACAACCACACCTGTAACAGCAACATATAACCAAAGCGGAAACGTAATTTTTGCAATTTTCTTGTGGCGCTCAAAATTACCAGATATGGCCCGAACATAAGTGATCAAAACTAAAGGTATAATAACAATAGAAAGTAAAATATGTGTTATTAAAATGAAAAAGTATATGTAACGCATTGTGCCTAGAGCTGCTAATTCTGCAGCGCTCAACACTCCATCTCGATCTACATCTCCAAATTTTGTACTATCGCTTGTAAGATGGTAGGCCACATACATTACCAAAAACACTACCGACGCCCAGATAGCTGTTGTCATTAAATTTTCGTGCAGGACAACTTTTTTGTTTTTAATTGCTATTAGTGCGACAATTAATAATACAGCAGTTATACCATTTATCGTTGCATAAATTGGAGGTAAAAATGTAAGAGGCTCAACTTCAATACCAAAATCTTGTAGCTTCACTTGTGAAAGAACTGCAACTGCTAATGGAATAATAATTCCCAAGAGAGTAATCCATTTCTTGTATTTTCTTTCTTTTTCTAAGTTTTCTACGCTCATTGCTTTTTATGTTATTCGTTTAGTAGCTTTTTAATGTCTTCTTTTAGAATAGAAATCTGCTCCTTTTCTCCATCTTCCTCACCCATTTCTTCTGAAATAATACCGTTATAATAAATTAAAGGATTGCCATTTGAATCGACTCTTGAGCGGATAAAACCTTTTTTATCTACCAAGGCAAAATTTCCACTATGCTCAAATCCTCCTTCTACTTCCGTATTCTCTGCAGTATATAAATAAAAGCCTTCAATAGATAGTTTATAGACAACATCTTCGTCACCTGTCATTAGGTGCCAATTAGGATTAGAAATCCCATACTTATCGGCGTAAGCTTTTAATACTTCTACCGTATCATATTCTGGATTAATTGTAAAAGAGGCAACACCAAAATCTTTCTCAAAGTCCTTAAATTCATCTTGGATTTGCACCAAATTACTGTTCATTCTTGGGCAAATCGTAGGACAGGTAGTGAAGAAAAACTCGACGATATAAACCTTTCCTAAATAGTCCTTATTGGTAATTGTTTTACCATTATGAGAAGTAAAACTGAATTCTGGTACTTTACGATTTTGACCATCTGTTCCAGGGATATAAACTAAATCTGATCTGGTTGTATTTATTTTTTGAGTCGTAACGTTCTCACTCCTATTGTCATCTCTAACGACATCTTCGTTTGATAAACGCTCTATAATCTTAGGAATAAAAATAATTCCAAAAACTAAGATTATAAAAGCAATACCTACGTATGAGTAACTGGTTTTTTTTGACATCTATCAATTTTTTAAATCATCTGCGCGTCTCGTTGTCGAGCCTTCAAATTTGCCTGTTCTTTTATCTCTGTATTCTTTGAATAAGACCCGCATATCCTCAGCCGTCAATTTATTCTTTAGATCATCTACATCTATACAATCGTAGCTGTACAAAGAGCGCAATGGTTTATTTTCTTCTTTTTCAGTCTTGGACCTGTCATCCAAACGACCGCGCTGAAACTTATCCTTATCTAAAATAAAAACAGCATTTGTAGCTAACTTTTCGTTTAAACTTTCACCAGATTTTAGACTATTAAAAACGCGTTTAATTTCATCGTCTGTTGTGTACACAAAATGCCAAAATCGTAAATCTTCATACGTCTTTATTTTCTTAAAAAGTTCTTCAGCTTCAGCTTTTGCTTCTTCAGGTAATAAAGTAACTACTTGAAATTTTTTAAACCCTTTAGTTCGATCATAAACTAACTCTTTAAGGTTAAGAGCCGCAACCGAATAATCCAATGGATTTTTACCAAAAAATGAAAGCGCAGTAATATGACCTTCTAACTGGATATCGCTTTCATTACTAGGTAATTCAGCAACATTTTGATGTACAATATCTAAAGGATTGTAGTTATCCTTTGTAAGCATCATTACCAATATAAATGCCACTGGTAAAAAGAATAAAATACTGAGTATTAAGTTGCGTCTTGTATGATTCACTTGCATATTACAAAAATAAAAAAGGTGGTTTAGAAAGACCACCTTTTAATGTCATTATAACGGTATTAACTGCCTAAAAATCTCTTTTTATTAAAGCATCCTCAGTATTATAAACATCGAAGACATAACCACCTTCTTGCAATAAGATGAATATAAGGTAACAGATAAGAAAAACACCTGTCCATACTACTGCACGACGTAAACTCGACTTCTCATCACGCATGTGCATAAAGTCCCAAGTGATGTAGTAGGCTTTGACTATTGTTAATAGAATGAATATTAAGTTCAACGGCTTCATGTAAATAAATGCCGAGAAAATAATGTTCCCCATAGTTGCAAAGAACCCACCTTCAAAAGGAGTCATCCAAGGTGTCATTAATCCTTCAGGTTTATAAATACCTAAAATTACTTCAATAGCAGTAACAAAAGTTAAGAATGCTAAAACACCCCATATCTTCTGTGTGTTGGATTTAAATTTCCAAAGTCCTTGAAATATTTCTAATTTATGCTCGTGTGCCATTATAGTATAATTATCTTTTTACTAAACCAGGTAAAAGAATGTAAATACAAATACCCAAACTAAATCTACAAAGTGCCAGTATAAACCAACCTTCTCCACCATTTCGTAACTACCACGTCTTTCGTAAGTACCTAATACCACATTGAAGAAAATAATGATATTAATTACCACTCCAGAAAATACGTGGAAACCGTGGAATCCTGTAATGAAGAAAAAGAAATCTGCAAATAAAGAAGTCCCATATTCGTTTACTTGAAGATTTGCTCCTTTGACAACCAGTTTACCATTCTCTTTTATTTGTTTCAAAGACTCTTCTCGCGATAAGACGGTCTTTTCACCTTCTTCATTTATTATTTGGTTACGAACCAAGATGTTTGGATTAGCCTCTAAACCTTGATATATTTCTTCTACCGAATAAGGTGCTTGTTCATTACCTGTAACAAACCAAAGTCCATTTTTACGCTCGTGCTCAACACCTACTGTTGGAATACTCGCAGCAAATTCATCAATAGGAATTCGCTTAAACTTTTCTTCTCCATCTACGGTTACGTACTCACCAAATTGAAGAATATTACCTCCTTTTGTCTGTACTGCACCATAATCACCTTGAATGAATGTTGCCCATTCCCATGCTTGAGACCCAACGAATATTGCTCCTCCAATAATTGTAAGGAACATGTATAATGTTACTTTGGCCTTATTCATATGGTGTCCCGCATCTACAGCTAATACCATAGTCACAGATGACATAATTAAGATAAATGTCATAAATGCCACGTAAATCATTGGCAATTCTTGACCGTGCAAGAAAGGGACGTGAGTAAATACCTCATCGGCGATTGGCCATTCTTCAATAAACTTGAATCTCGAAAAACCATAAGCTGCTAAAAAGCCAGAAAATGTAAGTGCATCTGATACGATAAAGAACCACATCATTAGCTTTCCATAACTCGCACCCATAGGCTTATTTCCGCCTCCCCAAACTTTGGTATCTGAACCAGTATTTGCTACTGTAGTATCCATAGAAAGAATTCAATTTTAAATTGTGACAAAAGTAACGATTTTATTGTTTTTTGAAAATTCCAAAATCAAATTTTTATCTAATTTTTTTAGGCTGAACTCGTGAATAAAATTCAATATCGAATTTTGTCATTTCGCTAGGTGTAAAAATAGAGAAACAAAAAGAGGGCAATCCAAAGAATATCTACAAAATGCCAGAAATTTCCAGCTAATTCTAAACCTAACATTTCCGTTGCGGTATACTTTTGTTTGAAATGGTTATAAATAACTACAGCTATACAAAGTAGACCAACAGCAACGTGTGCTAAATGCATTGCTGCTATTAAATAAATATAGGTCACTGTTATATTACTCGATGGTCCAGTAAAATAATGTCCTCCTTGGATGATCTGCTTAAATCCCTGAAATTGACTTGCTATAAAAACAATACCAAGAGCAAATGTTATTAATAACCAGACTGTTGTAGTAGACCTATCACCTTTTTTTAGAGCGCGTTTTGCCATAATAAATGTAAAACTACTCACAATGATGACAGCAATGCTTATTAGAAATGCGTCTGGTAATTCGTAGTTACTTAACCAATCTTTATTTAGTCGTTGTTTTTTACTTACTATAAATGCACTTATCCATGCTGCAAATGACATAATCAGTGATCCAATTCCAAACCACAACATCATTTTCTTTGATCGCTTCTCTTTCTCTCTCTGTGTTCCTTCTGTTAAATCCATTAGCTTAAAAATTTATCTGCAACATAAATAATCTGCAATAATGTTATGTAGACAACACTCGCAAGCATTATTTGTTTTGCAGCCTTTGTTGTTCTTATTTTGAATAATTGAAAAGCATAGTGCACCATAACCAGTCCTAACAAGAATACAATTACAGCGCCCACGATAGACAACTTTAATTCTCCTGTAAAACCAAATACAGGAAGAATAGATGCAATTACTGTCCAGACAGTATACATAATTATTTGTACTGCAGTGCCTTTGTCCGGTTTGCCAGTTGGTAACATAAAAAAGCCACCCTTTTTGTAGTCTTCATGTAAAAACCAACCTATCGCCCAAAAATGTGGGAATTGCCAAAAAAACTGAATTGCAAATAGAGCGCCTGGCTCAATACCAAAATTCCCCCGTGCTGCAACCCAACCCAACATAAACGGAATTGCTCCTGGAATTGCACCTATAAAAACAGCAATAGGTGTTTTGGTTTTAAGAGGTGTATACATACAGGTGTATATAAAAATTGAAATAGCACCATACATTGCTGTTTTGGGATTAATCGTATAAAGTGTTGCAACACCTGCCAAAGTAAATAAGACAGCAATTACAAACGCTGTATTTACACTCATCCTACCTGCCGGAATAGGTCTATTCTTGGTACGATCCATCAAAGCATCTAAATCTTTTTCAATTATTTGATTGAAAGCGTTAGATGCACCCACCATAAAGTAACCACCAATTGCCAATAGTAACAACACTGAAAAGTCAATTACTTCTGCTCCAAGAAAATACCCTGCAATTGATGAGAAAACCACACTAATGGATAAACCCATTTTGGTTATTTCCTTAAAGTCTGTCCAAACAGATGTGACCGAAAGTGTAGATTTAACTGTGCTCAAAGACTCTTCGTTTTTGCGAATGCAAAGATACCGCTAAAATTGATTTTGAGCAATCTAATAACCTGAATTTAAAGAATATTTAGAATGAAAATATTTGACTTTTAACACTTAAGATTAAAAATCATTATACCAGTTGAATAAATCGGTACGTAAACCTACACTAATCCACGTCGTTTTTGTACGATTAGTTATTGCTGTCTCAACTGTTGGATCAAAATTTCTATAGTTTACATTTAAAAAGACTCGTAAGTTGCTCATTGGATTAATTATGTAACCTGCCATTAGCTCACCATGAAAAACGGATGTGTTATTGCCTTGACCAATTTCTATTCCAGTATCAAATGGTCTGTCATTTTCATTTCCAAAAATATCACCGCCGTAATAGAAATTATCTATACCATCTCTGAAGTCGAAACCACGCTCTCCAAAGATTAATTTGGCATCGGCAAACCAACGTTTGTAATTGTATCGACCAATTAAGACCAACTCTCTAAAGTTATTACCCCATAAATGTGCCATAGACTGATTGTTATGCGCATAATTAAGAATAATTGTATTGTGAGAATAGGTGTAAGGACGTACCTGGTTATATTCAGCTTGTAGCATTAATCCATCAACATTGAAGGCATTGAAATATTTTGCACCTAACTGAAAACCAAACTTATTCTTCCAACTTTTGTTACTCGCTCTAACATCACTTAAAGGTTATCGGTAGATTATAAATTACATTCACTGGATTAACACCCATTCTACCAGGTTCCATTTTTGGAATTCTATTTGCCAAACGCTTAGCTTCTTCCTCTAAATTAGGATGCGGCGCTCGTGTAGAAATATCTGTGATATTCCCTGTTTTATCGACTTTGAATTGCACATAGATACGCTGGATGCCACTTAAACCATACTCAGTTGCAATATCAGTATCGAACTTTTTTTGTACTAATCTCTCTATTTTATCATTCAGGCATTTATGACGTTCTGAGTTGAGTTTATAGTTTTCACAACCAGGAAAAATTGGTACAAATTGTACATCACCAACAAATATATCATCGTCAATTGGAGGATCAACTGGTGCCACATCTTCAACTTTTACGAATGGTTTATCAGTAACTACAGGCTTTTTCTCTGTAACGAGATCTTGAGCCTCTGGAATTGCAGCAGTATTATCTACAACCTGAACCTCATCAATTATGGTTGTAGGAATAACTATTGGTTTTGGAAGTTCAACTTTTGGTTGATACTCAACAACCTCATTCATTGCGTATTCAATAAGGTCATCGTCTGGTTGTGATTTCACAACCTTAATTTCCGAACTCTCGAAGCGCATTTCAAAAAGTGTAAATGTTCCTAACAAACAGAGGATTAATCCGATTTGAAAATACAATGTGGAGTTTTTTTGTAAATTAACTTCGTGCTTTTGAGATTTTCTCAAGTCATGAGCGTTCTGACCAACGCTTTTGTGGTTTTGACTTTGTTTTTTCATAATATATGATAATTAAAATGTTAATATTATGTCAAAGTCACAATAAGCATACCAAGGCCCAATATGGGCCTTTTTTATTTGTTAAAATTTGAAGTTTCTAAAACTTTTATAAAACAAAAATCCATCTATGCCTTAGCTATTAATGGATAATATGTAGTATACTTTAATCTTGTACCTGGAAAAGGATTGGTAAAGAGTACGGTACAATTACCGCCTTACCTCTTTGCTTACCTGGTTGCATTTTTGGTAATAAACTAATCACACGCTTAGCTTCTTTTTCTAAACCTGGATGCGGAGCTCTCGCTCCAACATTTACAATATTACCATTCTTATCAATCTTAAAGAATACACTTATACGTTGTCTTCCGGATAGTCCTAAGTCACTTGCCAAATCTGTATTAAACTTCTTATTTACAAATTTTGCAACTTTCTCTGACATACATTTTTTCTTAGCTGCATTTCCTTTTTTCCTTTCACAACCTGGAAATATTGGAACATTTTCAATTACAGCAAACGGTACCTCAATGTCTTCTTCTACCTCTTCTACCTCTTCTACTTCTTCTACCTCTACGATTTCAGCATCTTGCTCTGTTTCTGATGACTCAATAACAGTTTCTTCTACTTCTTCTTCGTCTTCTACCACTTCAATTTCTTGTGGTGCTACCGGTGGCGGTGGCGGTGGTGGTGGAGGCGTTTGAATTTGTTCAGTGATTGGAATTTCTTCTTCCAATTCATCATCTAAATTAAGACCATCTAACGCGATATCGCTTTTGTCGTAACTCTTGTAATTAATTGCAAGATTAGTCACTAATAACATTAACAATAAACCGACAGCAAAATAAATTGAACTGTTGCGGCTTACATCTGCTTTTGGATTCTTTTTAGGTTCCATAATTTTTCTTGTTGTGAGGTGCTAATTTAATTAAATATTACTTAAAAAAACAAGCACGTTAGTATTTTAACTTCATTGTTCGGAAATAATAAGTCACAATAATTGTTCCAAGAACTACTCCAAAACAATTTGCCACCAAATCTAAAATGTCGAAGCTCCTAATTGGATTTATCCATTCTTGAATAACTTCTAAAATAATACCAAAAATAAGTGTCGCTAAAAAGGCTTTGAGAATTCCCTTTTCAAATTTTGAAATCAATGAGAAATAAGACCAGATACTTGATAAACCCAAATAGGCTATGAAGTGATATAACTTATCTTGAAATTCAAATTGGATAGGTGCATCCAATTTCACTGGATTTCCAAGTGTCAAATTCAATAAAACAATTGTATAAGCAACTGCCAGAAAAAGGACTAAATGGTTTTTCTTAAGCACTAATTAATGCCTTATAATCTTCGGCAGAGAGAAGTTCATCTAATTGGCTCTCATCAGAAAATTTAAGCTTTATCATCCAACCAGCACCGTATGGATCTGTATTTACAGCTTCTGGCTCATCTTCTAATGCTTCATTAAATTCTATAATTTCTCCGCTTAATGGCAAAAATAAATCTGACACGGTCTTCACAGCCTCAACAGTTCCAAATACTTCTTCCATGTCTAAAGTCTCATCTACAGTTTCAACTTCAACATAAACAATATCACCAAGCTCACCTTGAGCAAAGTCAGTTATACCAACGGTAGCAGTATCACCTTCGATCCTTACCCATTCATGGTCTTTTGTGTATTTTAAATCTGCTGGAATATTCATAATTGTCTTAAATTTTAAGTGTGAGTATCAAAAATAATTTTTTACTTAGGTATATTCAAAATTAATTTCCAAAATTATAGCGCAATGTGAAACCAGATCGGATTGCAGTTTGTGGGAATGATGTTGAAATTGCAAAATCTGAAAAAGAATAATCGAAGAAAAATATTCCTGTTAGGTTTCTATTCATTGCATATTCTGCATTAAGTTTTGCTCCCCAAATTGTTTGTCCTGCTGTAATCTGATTATTCTCTAAATCTAAGTATCTAATGATAGTAAGATTGTCTCTTACATTTGCATCTAAGGAAATATTAAGATCGCTACCTACACTTCCACCTCGACGTCCACTTAACTTTTTAAAGAGCTTTACATTCTTAATTCTATAGCCTAATCCAAGTGTATATTCCTTACTCTGTTCCTCCGTCATTAAGTTGTTATCAAAGCTTAATAGCAACAAACGACTTGTTCTCATTTCTGCCGTGACTTGTAACGAGTTCTTCATCGTTGCTTCAATTCGGAATAAAGGACTGAATGATTCTTCTAAGTTTATACTACTGAATAAGGTTTCACTTTTAAAATTACCTCCTTGATCAACCTCATTTGGGTTTGCAGGGTCAAAATCTAAGTTAGTTCTGAATTGGTTAATGTTATAAGATGAACGATATCCATGCTGAATAGAAAAACGCTTAAAGTTTTTTTTTGAACCAAGGTAATTTCATTAGACCAGTATACTTAAGCTGCCAGTTAGGGATTGGTATAT
>CBFHYD010000008.1:0-40011 GCA_965659975.1 Winogradskyella sp.
ATAGAATACATTCCGGTAGTTTCCTTTCCTTGTATAATTGGTGTGTTATAAACCTTCCATGATTTGCCTTTATTAGGAGAGAATAAAATACGACTCGATTTTCCTCCAGTAGCTACCCAGGTTTTGTCACCGACAATAGCTATGTTGGTATCACTGGCAGCGAAAGCAGCTTCACCATCATTTGCTTTAGGCAGAACATCACAGGAAAGTTTATTCCATGTTTGGCCGCCATCTCTAGTGATTATTATGCTCATACAATCATGCGTAGGATCACCAATGGCAATTCCCTCCATGTCATTCCAAAATTCCATAGAATCATAAAAAACCTTTGGATGCGACTCTTTGTAAACGATTTTATTCTTTTCTAAATCTGCATCTAAACTGTATAACAAGGCTGGATCTCCAATGGAAATTCCAAAACCTAAATTTTCTCTAAGTGCTAATGCTCTAAAGTTTAAATTCAAAGTGTCATTTATCAGACTTATTTTATGGACGTAGAAATCCTTGTATTTTAAAGAATCCAAATGTTTAATAAGGTGATTAGGCAGTATAGTTCCGAATTCTCCTTTTGATGTCAAAAAAGCGCAAACATTAACCTTATCTGGCGTTATAGAAACTAACTCAATGGCTCTAACATTTAATGTCGAATCTTCGACTAAGGTCTGTATCTCAACACTGTTGTAACCAGAATATAGATTTTGATATGGGTTTTTATATTTCTTTATCGCACAAGACGAAACAATAAACAGGCATATAATAACAAGGAAATAATTTTTCATGAGTTAGTTTTCAACTAAAATAAAAAAAGCACCACCAATACAGGTAGTGATTCTAAATTATTTTGCGTCTTGGGCTTTATCCACGTCTTGGACGACGACCTTCCCTATTTCCTTGTGGCGGTATTTGTAACTCTTCTTCTTTAATAAAACCATCCTTATTAATATCTACACGATCAAAATCTTCTGAAAGTGGACCCTTAGTTTCGGGCTTACTTAATTTACCATCTTTATTGCTATCCATCATGTCTAATAACTGTGAGAAGCTTGGTCGTCCTTGTGGAGGTCTTCCGTTTCCACCAGGTGGCATATCCGGTCTATTCTGTCCTTCAAATTCTCCCATAAGACAACGTCCTACATAAGGAAACTCATTAGTCACTAAGTACATGTATTGTCCGTTGATGGTAATACCATTACATTCGTCCAAATCACCATAAGCCTCTATAAATTCAAAGTCTTCTCCAAAAGTTCCATCATGATGACTACCAACGGATACATCAATAGTTTCTTTCGGATTTTCATATACACAATCCTCACCTTCTCTATTACCAACTTGCAGTTTATAACTTGGTTTATATTTTCCACTCTTGGAATAATACATTGGGAAACCATCATGCGCAAAACCGATATGTATTAAATCTTCATCAGCGTCAGATTCTCCAACTACTGAAGTAGGCACACCATGATAGTGATAAGCGCCGGTTGGTTGCACGTGAGCATGATTAAAATCCAGGCCTAAATCCACTAAATCTTGTATGGCTTCTATCCGATAATTTTCACCTGATTCGCATTGAACGACCTCGGCAGTTTGAGGTTCAAATTTTATCCCATTTATAGCCACACCTGGTTCTCTCGCCCATGTAGCATTTCCTGTATACTTTGGATTTAATGGAAACTCATAGACAATATCTTGTTCTGAAATTTTATTAGGATTACCCTGATTTGGGAAATCTCCAGTTTTATGATTTGGTAAGGAATTCGTAGTCATTACGCGCTTATAACCAATAATTTTAACGACTGTTTTTGTTCCATAATTTTTATCTTCAATGGTATAGGATCCGAAATAGTCTATAGTTAAATCATGATTGTGCGATAAATCATCGTGTGAGTAATGCTCCGATAGATTATGAGGATGATCATGGCAGCTAATTAAAACAATTGCGAAAAGGAATAGAAAAGAATGCTTCATTAGGTTATAGGATTGATTTAGTATAATGGTAAGACTTTTCATTAAGGCAAAGGTTTAATTCAATAAAAAATAATTCAATCATATTTTAATCGTAGATTAGCACGCCTTTTGAAAGTCAAATCACAAAATAATATATAGCATGCGACTACACAGAAACTTATGCTTTGCAGTAATTGATGGTCTTCATCTCATTTTTAATGAAAATGAGTATGCAGATAAAGTCGTGCAAAAATTATTAAAGCGTGATAAACGTTGGGGAAGTCGTGATCGCGGATTTGTAGCAGAAACAGTTTATGAAATAGTTCGCTATAAACGCTTGTATGCCGAAATTGCAGATGTAAAAGCTCCTTACGATCGTGATAATCTATGGCGCATTTTTGCCGTTTGGGCAACATTAAAGGGCATTCGTCTTCCTGATTGGAAATATTTTACGGATACACCTACTCGAAAAATAAAAGGTCGTTTTGATGAGCTTTCAAAAACACGCAAATTCAAAGAATCTATTCCTGATTGGATGGATGATTTGGGTGTTTCAGAATTGGGAGAATCTGCATGGACAAAGGAAATTGCTACTCAGAATGTGCAAGCCGAAGTCATCTTGCGTGTCAATACCTTAAAAACAAAAAAAAAGGACCTTCGATTAAAGTTACAATCTGAGG
The DNA here is from genome assembly GCA_965659975.1 of Winogradskyella sp. Classification (GTDB taxonomy): domain Bacteria; phylum Bacteroidota; class Bacteroidia; order Flavobacteriales; family Flavobacteriaceae; genus Winogradskyella. The sequence goes on from CBFHYD010000008.1 coordinate 2,625, forward strand.
ATATTGATACGGAATTTATAGACAATTATCCTTCAGCATTAAAACTCACGAAACGTGCCAATGTTTTTAAAACCGAAGCCTTCAAAAATGGTTGGTTCGAAGTCCAAGATGCGTCATCACAATTGGTTGCAGAATTTCTAGAAGTGAAACCAGGCATGAAAGTTGTTGATGTATGTGCAGGAGCTGGTGGTAAAACATTGCATATGGCTTCCTTAATGGAAAATAAAGGACAAATTATAGCCATGGATATTTACGAAAGTAAATTGAAGAAACTAAAGGTCAGAGCTCGCAGAAATGGAGTTCATAACATTGAGCTAAAGGCAATAGATTCTACCAAACCTATTAAAAAGCTTTATAGTAAGGCAGATCGTTTATTAATTGATGCACCTTGCTCTGGCTTAGGTGTTTTAAGGAGAAATCCAGATGCAAAATGGAAATTAGAACCTGAGTTTATTGAGAATATCAAAAAGGTTCAAAATGAATGTTTGAGCAAATATTCTAAGATGGTAAAACCAGGTGGTAAAATGGTGTACGCGACATGTTCAATTTTACCCTCTGAAAATGAAAAACAAATTCAAGCGTTTTTAACGTCTGATGACGGAAAAGATTTTAACTTTGTAAAGGATAAAAAAGTGTTAGCCCACAAATCTGGATACGATGGCTTCTACATGGCATTGTTAGAAAAGAAAAATTAAAGAATGAAATATTTTTACCTACTTTTTTTATTACTTACCTCACTTGGTTTCTCACAAACTGTTGTGCCTCCAATGGAGCTACAGACTTATTATAATGGGATAACCTTCTCTTCGTCGAATGGTGATTTATTTGATGATTTAGCCTCAACAATTATAGGTAGCCATACTAACTTTTTAAGTTATGGTGACAGACATGATTATTTATATGATGCAGATACACCAACAAGTGACCCAAACAATGTTACATTAATTTACAGTGGTGAAGTTAGACCGGACGACCAGTGGTTATCAGAAAGTAATCCAAATTCACCTCAAACATATAATACGGAGCATGTATATCCTCGTTCTTTATTAGATACTGGTATTTCAGAGGCAGATTTACATCTACTCAGAGTGTGTGATATATCTATAAATACATTAAGAGGCAACAATCCTTTTATCGCTGGCAGTGGAACATATTCTTCGAGTGGTACAGGGTTTTATCCAGGTGATGATTGGCGTGGTGATGTGGCAAGAATTATCTTATATGTGCACTTGAGATATAATGAGCCTTTTGATGATGTTGGCTCACTAAGTTTATTTTTGGATTGGAATGCAACCGATCCAGTTGTTGACAATGGTATTGAAGATAATAGGAACGCAGTAATTAGTGGAGCTCAAGGAAATAGAAATCCTTTTGTAGATAATCCATATTTGGCAACACTAATTTGGGGTGGAACTACAGCTCAGAATAGATGGTCAGTATTATCAACAGAAGACTTTGAACAAGAAAAAATTAAAGTTTACCCAAATCCAGCAAGCGGCAACGAAGTTAATGTCATATCAAATTTTGATGTCTTAGCTGAAGTATATGATGTTTTAGGAAAAAAAGTTCAAACTAGTAACTTAACCTCTAATCAGAAGAAATTGAATATTTCAGGTTTGAAAAAAGGTATTTATCTATTAAGACTCAAAACAGAATCTGGTACAACGACCAAGAAATTAATAAGACAATAAAAAAAGCGACCTGATTGGTCGCTTTTTTATTGTTTAAAATATGGTGATAACTACATTTTATTACAGCTAAAAAATGAGCTATTTTGGTATTTTAATATTAATTTTACCAGATATAAAACATATATAATTTAACTAATGATTCACTTCTTCGGAAACCAAAACAGTAAAGTATTTGCTGTTCAAGCAACAAAAGAATTATCTCAAGAAACGACTTCAAAATTAGTATGGTTATTTGGCGACCTACCAAAGATAGAGCAAGCATCAATCGATGCTTTTTTTGTTGGTCCACGTGCCGCTATGATAACACCATGGAGTACCAATGCCGTAGAGATAACCCAAAATATGGGTATTTCTGGGATAATTAGAATAGAAGAGTTCAAATCCGTTAGTCCGAATTACAAGGATTTTGACCCAATGATTTCTGAGAAGTATAGTGGCTTGAATCAGGATATTTTTGCTATTGATATAGAACCAGAGGCAATATTAAATATTGAAGATATTTCGGCATATAATGAACAGGAAGGCTTAGCACTTAGTGATGAAGAAATCGAATATCTCAATAGCGTTTCTGAACGTATTGGACGACCATTAACAGATTCTGAAGTTTTTGGTTTTTCGCAAGTGAATTCGGAACACTGTAGACACAAAATATTTAATGGCACGTTTGTGATTGATGGTCAAGAAAAGCCAACATCGCTTTTCAAAATGATTAAAGAAACCTCAAAGCAAAATCCAAACGACATTGTATCGGCTTATAAAGACAATGTCGCATTTATAAAAGGGCCAACCGTAGAGCAGTTTGCCCCAAAACGTGCAGACATTCCTGATTATTATCAAACTAAAAATTTTGACTCTGTAATTTCCTTAAAAGCGGAGACGCACAATTTCCCAACTACTGTAGAACCGTTTAATGGTGCTGCAACAGGCGCCGGTGGCGAAATTAGAGACCGTTTAGCTGGAGGAAAAGGTTCAATACCTTTAGCTGGAACAGCTGTTTATATGACGTCCTATTCAAGATTGGAAGCAGATAGACCATGGGAACAAAAATTCGAAGCACGAGATTGGTTATACCAGACACCAATCGATATACTTATTAAAGCATCTAACGGTGCTTCTGACTTTGGTAACAAATTCGGGCAACCATTGATTTGTGGTTCTGTTCTAACCTTCGAGGACAATGAGGAGCATTCAGTCGATTCAAGTGATAATGCAAAGCGTAGACTCGGTTACGATAAAGTTATTATGCAAGCTGGTGGGATTGGGTATGCAAAAGCAGATCAAGCAATCAAGGACACACCGCAATCTGGTGATAAAATTGTGATTCTCGGTGGTGAGAATTACCGCATTGGTATGGGTGGTGCTGCGGTGTCATCTGCAGATACTGGTGAATTCTCAACAGGTATTGAGCTTAATGCTGTTCAAAGATCTAATCCAGAAATGCAAAAAAGAGCTGCTAACGCTGTTCGTGGAATGGTAGAAAGTGAAGAAAACTTTATTGTTTCTATTCATGATCATGGTGCTGGCGGCCATTTAAATTGCCTTTCAGAATTAGTTGAAGACACGGGTGGACTTATTGATTTGGATGCACTTCCTGTTGGTGACCCAACTTTGTCCGATAAAGAAATTATTGGTAATGAATCCCAAGAGCGTATGGGATTAGTAATTTCTGATTCACATATCGATACGCTTCAGAAAATTGCAGATCGTGAGCGATCACCAATGTATAAAGTTGGTGATGTAACAGGCGACGACAGATTTACTTTTAAGTCTGGTATTAATGGAAACAAGCCAATGGATTTGGCACTAAGTGATATGTTTGGGAGTTCCCCTAAAACAATCATGAATGATAAATCGGTAAAACGTACCTACGCAGACCTCAGCTATAATTCAGAAGATTTCTATGATCTTTTAGACCAGGTCTTACAATTAGAGGCGGTTGCCTGTAAAGATTGGCTTACCAATAAGGTAGATAGATGTGTCGGAGGAAAAGTTGCCAAGCAGCAATGTGCCGGTCCATTACAGTTACCGCTGAACAATGTTGGGGTTATGGCCTTGGATTATAATGGCAAAGAAGGTATTGCCACTTCGATTGGGCACTCGCCTATTTCGGGTTTAATTAATCCAGTTGCAGGAAGTCGGAATAGTATTACAGAGGCATTAACCAACATTATTTGGGCACCATTAAAGAATGGTTTAGAATCAGTTTCATTATCTGCCAATTGGATGTGGCCTTGTAAAAATGAAGGTGAAGATGCCAGATTATATAAAGCCGTACAAGCCATTTCAGAATTCGCCATTGACCTAGGAATAAATGTTCCTACGGGTAAGGATTCCTTATCTATGAAGCAAAAATATCCTGATGGTGATGTAATTTCTCCAGGAACCGTTATTATATCTGCTGCTGCCAATTGTAATGACATTACCAATGTTATTGAACCAGTATTCCAGAAGAATAAAGGAAGTATCTATTATATCAATATCTCTCAAGATGATTATAAATTAGGTGGAAGTAGCTTCGCTCAGATACTTAATAAAATTGGAAATGATGCGCCAAATGTAATAAGTGCTACATACACAAAAACTGTTTTTAATACCATTCAGAAGTTAATTAAAGATGGGAAAATTGTGGCTGGACACGATATTGCTTCAGGAGGCCTTATTACAACACTTCTCGAAATGTGTTTTGCCGATAATAATCTCGGAGCTGAATTAGATATTTCAGCATTAAACCAGAAAGACAGTATAAAAGTATTATTTGCTGAAAACTCAGGTATAGTATTTCAATCAGAAGACGATTCTGTCGAGGCAATTCTTGAAGCCGCAAATATTACCTACCACAATATTGGAGAAATTACAGAATCGGATGTTTTGAGTATTATTAATCAGGTTGAAGTGTACACCATGACCGTTTCACGTCTCAGAGATATGTGGTACAAAACGTCGTACCTTCTTGATAAAAAACAGACAACGCCACATTTAGCTAAAGAGCGTTTCAGAGATTATCAGAATCAACCAATAAACTGTATGTTTCCTTCACATTTCAACGGAACTTTAAACGACAGGCCACAATCACGACCAAAAGCTGCTATTCTAAGAGAGAAAGGAAGTAATTCTGAGCGCGAAATGGCCAACGCCATGTATTTAGCTGGTTTTGATGTTAAGGATGTTCATATGACCGATTTAATATCTGGTCGTGAGACTTTAGAAGACATTCAGTTTATCGGTGCCGTAGGAGGTTTTAGTAACTCGGACGTTTTAGGTTCTGCCAAAGGTTGGGCAGGAGCCTTTAAATACAACGAAAAAGCTAATAAGGCGCTTAAAAATTTCTTTGCACGAGAAGATACATTGTCAGTTGGTATTTGTAACGGATGTCAGCTTTGGATGGAATTAGATCTAATAAATCCAGATCATGAAACGCATGGTAAAATGACTTATAACGATTCTGGTAAGCATGAGAGCGCATTTACTTCTGTTACCATTCAGGAGAATAATTCTGTAATGTTATCGAGTTTAGCCGGAAGCACATTAGGTGTTTGGATTAGTCATGGTGAAGGGAAATTCAGTTTACCACACTCAGAAGACAAATATGATATCGTTGCCAAATATGCACATAATGCCTACCCACATAATCCAAATGGATCTGATTTTAACACAGCAATGCTGTGTGATTCAACTGGACGTCATTTAGTGACTATGCCGCATATTGAACGTTCTACATTTCCATGGAATTGGGCACATTATCCAAAAGACAGAAATGATAAGGTATCACCTTGGTTAGAAGCTTTTATTAATGCGAGAAAGTGGATAGAAAGTCACTAAAATTCTAAATATTTTGGTAAATCCCCAAAGTCATAGATAAATCTGTGTAAATTTCATATTTTCGTAACATTACACAAGATTTTTCAGATTGACTATGACAGAGATTACCAGACTTTTCGATTTTGCATATTATCAATTAGCCAATAAACCCAATGACACAGCCTTAGTCACAAAATATGATGGCGAATGGGTTGCGACATCCACCAAAGAATATTTGGATAAAGCAAATGCCATAAGCCGTGCGCTGCTTCGTTTAGGCGTGAAAAAAGATGATAAAATTGCGGCTATATCCACAACAAATCGAACAGAATGGAATATCATGGATATCGGAGTACTCCAAATTGGTGCTCAGAACATTCCAATTTATCCAACAATTAGTGCGGAAGATTATGCCTATGTTCTAAATCATAGTGAAGCTATTTATTGTTTTGCCTCTGATGCAGATGTATTAGAAAAACTTAATAAAGTCAAGAGTCAAACTAAACTTAAAGAAATATATTCCTTCGATGAAATTGAAGGTTGTAAAAACTATTCTGAACTTTTTGAGCTTGGAAAAGATGAGAGTAATCAAGCTGAAGTCGAAGCAAGAAAAGATGAGGTAAAACCAGAAGATTTGGCTACCATAATATACACATCCGGTACAACTGGAAGACCAAAAGGTGTTATGTTAAGCCATAATAATATTACAAGCAATGCATTGGATAGTGCTCCAAGAGTACCATTACCAGAATCCGGACCAACTCGAGTACTAAGTTTTTTACCAATTTGCCACATTTTTGAGCGTGTATTAATATATGTTTATCAGCATGCAGGCGCCTCTATTTATTTTGCAGAAGCCTTAGATAAGATTGGTGACAATGCAAAAGAGATAAAACCGAATATGATGAGTGTCGTACCGCGATTACTCGAAAAAGTTTTTGACAAAATCATGCTCAAAGGTGAAGACCTAACAGGAATCAAAAAATCCCTATTCTTTTGGGCCGTTAGACTTGGAGAAAAATGGGAACCTTATGGGAAAAACGGCTCTTGGTACGAGTTCAAACTTAAAATTGCCAATAAATTAATTTTCAGTAAATGGCGTGAAGCGCTTGGTGGAGAACTTACCACTATGGTATCTGGTAGTGCTGCACTTCAAAAAAGATTAGCCCGTGTGTTTGGTGCAGCAGGTATGAAAGTTATGGAAGGTTATGGACTAACAGAAACATCGCCAGTAGTATCTGTTGGAATGTACAAGGATAATCACTATCAAGTTGGTACTGTTGGAAAGCCAATTGACAACATAGAGGTTAAAATTGCAGATGATGGTGAGATACTCATCAAAGGTCCAAACGTTATGATGGGTTACTATAAAGATCCTGAAAAAACTGCTGAAGTTATGACTGGTGATTATTTTCACACTGGTGACAAAGGTGAAATTACCGAAGATGGCTTTTTAAAAATTACAGGTCGTAAGAAAGAAATGTTCAAAACTTCAGGTGGTAAATACATCATCCCAACATTATTGGAAAACCAATTCAAACAATCTTTATTTATAGAACAAATTATGGTTGTTGGTGAAGGAGAAAAAATGCCATGTGCATTGATTCAGCCAAACTTCGAATACATTAGAGATTGGATCCAAGACGAATGCCTCGAAATTGGTACAAGTGAAAATGATATCTCCTGTTCAGAACTTGTGGTGCAACAAATTCAAGACGAAATTAACAAATACAATGAAGGATTTGGTAAATGGGAACGCGTCAAAAAATTCGAGCTTACTAAAGAAGCTTGGACTATCGAAGGTGGACACCTCACACCTACTATGAAGATGAAACGTAGTGTGATTAAAGATATTTACAACGATTTATACGAAAAAATGTATCGAGGATAAATCTCATACAACTATAGACCTTGAAAAATGCTTCTACCAAAATAGAAGCATTTTTTTTATCTCATAATGAATTTACTATGCGCGCATAATTTTTTATATTTTACTATGCATGCATAGTATTTTTTAGTATATTTGAAAACTAACTAAAACGATTTAGTTTGAAAGATAAAACTATAGACTACGTATTGCGAACCACATGGCTCGCTGTTAATAAAATGTATAACGAAGAAGCCGCCCAATTTGAGACGACTATGGCCACCGGATTTGCCTTATTGAGCATAGATCCTGAGAATGGTACTCCTTCTACTTCGCTCGGTCCAAAAATGGGAATGGAAGCCACAAGTTTGTCTAGAACATTAAAAACGATGGAAGAAAATGGGCTTATAGAACGTAAACCGAATCCAGAAGATGGTCGCGGTGTACTAATTCACCTCACAGATTTCGGAAGAGAAAAAAGAGCATATTCTCGTGATCGAGTATTGACTTTCGATACAGCCATCCGTAATAATGTTACTAATGAAGATTTAGAAGGCTTTTACAAAGTTACCGAAGTCATTAACAGAATGATATCTAACAAAAAAATATATAACCAAAAAGAAGAAGCAATAAAATAAAATGAGCAAAAGGAGAATAAAAAAGGTAGCAATTATAGGTTCTGGTATTATGGGATCTGGAATCGCATGCCATTTTGCCAATATTGGTGTCGATGTTCTATTATTGGACATTGTTCCGCCTGAACCTAACGACAAAGAAAAAGCAAAAGAATTAACCTTAGAAGACGAGGTTGTGCGCAATAGATTGGTAAATGATGCATTAACAGCATCTTTAAAATCTAAGCCTTCACCGATTTATAACAAAAAGTTTGCAGACAGAATTACTACAGGAAACATTGACGACGATCTACATAAAATAGCAGCTGTGGATTGGGTAATGGAGGTTGTAGTTGAGCGCTTGGACATCAAACAACAAGTTTTCGAAAAAGTAGAAAAATATAGAACACCAGGAACTATTATTTCATCTAATACATCTGGTATTCCTATTAAATTTATGAACGAAGGTCGTAGTGATGATTTCCAACAACACTTTGCTGTAACTCACTTTTTTAATCCACCGCGATATTTAAACTTATTTGAAGTTGTTCCGGGACCAAACTGTAAACAAGAAGTTACAGACTTCTTAATAGAATATGGTGATAAGTTTTTAGGTAAAACATCCGTATTAGCAAAAGATACACCAGCATTCATTGGTAATAGAATCGGAATTTTTGGAATACAATCCTTATTCCATCAGGTCAAAGAAATTGGACTGACGATAGAAGAAGTTGATAAGTTAACTGGACCAGTTATTGGTAGACCGAAGTCCGCAACATTCAGAACTGTAGATGTGGTTGGTTTAGATACATTAGTTCATGTGGCTAATGGTATTTATGATAACTGTCCTAATGACGAAGCGCACGAGTTATTCAAACTACCAGATTTCATCAATACCATGATGGAGAACAAATGGTTAGGAAATAAAACCAAACAAGGTTTTTATAAAAAGACAACAAACGCTGAGGGTAAGCGCGAAATTTTAGCACTTGATTTAGATACGATGGAATATCGTCCTTCTAAAAAAGCAAAATTTGCCACCTTAGAATTAACGAAAACCATTGATAAGCCAATCGATAGATTCAAGGTTTTAGTTGGTGGTAAGGACAAAGCTGGAGAGTTTTATAGAAAGAACTTTGCTGCAATGTTTGCTTACGTACAAAATAGAATACCAGAAATTTCTGATGAGTTATATCGTATAGATGATGCTATGAAAGCAGGTTTTGGATGGGAAAATGGACCATTTGAGATTTGGGATGCTGTAGGAATAGAAAAAGGTATCGAGCTCATGAAAATAGAAGGTGCAGCACCTGCTGCTTGGGTAACAGAAATGATTTCTAAGGGCGAAACTTCATTCTATACAGTAAAAGATGGTGCAACCTATTACTATGACGTTCGGGCAAAAGCTCATGTTAAGAAACCAGGACAGGATGCTTTCATCATTTTAGATAACATCAGAAAATCAAATGAAGTATTCAAAAACTCAGGTGTTGTTGTTGAAGATTTAGGAGATGGCATCCTTAACTGTGAGTTCCAATCCAAAATGAATACAATTGGTGGTGATGTACTAGCAGGACTTAACAAGGCCGTAGATTTAGCCGAAAAAGATTTCGAAGGATTAGTTATTGGTAACCAAGGAGCAAATTTCTCAGTTGGTGCTAACATCGGAATGATATTTATGATGGCTGTGGAGCAAGAATATGATGAGCTCAATATGGCAATCAAGTACTTCCAAGATACTATGATGCGTATGCGCTACTCCTCTATCCCTACAGTAGCAGCACCACATGGAATGACATTAGGTGGTGGTTGTGAGCTATCCATGCACGCGGATAAAGTTGTTGCTGCTGCAGAGACTTATATCGGTTTGGTTGAGTTTGGCGTAGGTGTAATTCCTGGTGGTGGTGGATCTAAGGAAATGACACTTAGAGCTCAAGATTTATTTCACCAAGGTGATGTACAGTTAAATGTTTTACAAGAGCATTTCTTAGCAATTGGAATGGCAAAGGTTGCCACATCTGCTTACGAGGCGTTTGATTTCAATGTACTTCAAAAAGGAAAGGATGTGGTTGTTGTAAATAAGGATAGACAAATTGTAGAAGCTAAGAAGCATGCTTTATTAATGGCAGAAGCTGGATATACACAAAAACCTATGCGCAAAGATGTCTTAGTTCTTGGTAAGCAAGCACTCGGAACATTTATGGTTGGAACAGATGCAATGAAAGCATCAAAATACATATCAGAACACGATCAAAAAATTGCAAATAAACTGGCCTATGTAATGGCTGGTGGTGATTTATCAGAACCAACGAAAGTCTCAGAACAATACTTATTAGATATTGAGCGTGAAGCCTTTTTATCGCTTTGTACAGAGCGCAAAACCTTGGAGCGTATTCAGCATATGTTAAAGACTGGTAAACCACTAAGAAACTAAGAAAAATGAAAACAGCATATATAGTTAAAGGATATAGAACTGCCGTAGGTAAATCCAAAAGAGGCGGTTTCAGATTTAAACGAGCAGATGAGCTTGCTGCAGAAACCATACAGTATATGATGGACAAACTGCCAGAATTTGACGTAAAACGAATTGACGATGTCATTGTAGGTAACGCGATGCCAGAAGGTTCTCAGGGATTAAACATGGCGCGAATCATTTCATTAATTGGTTTAGAAACCGTTGATGTTCCTGGAGTTACTGTAAACCGTTTTTGTTCATCAGGATTAGAAACAATCGGAATGGCGGTTGCAAAGATTCAATCTGGAATGGCGGAATGTATAATCGCTGGTGGTGCAGAAAGTATGACTTCAGTACCAATGACAGGTTTTAAACCAGAATTAAACTATGAATTGGTTAATGCAGGTCATGAGGATTATTATTGGGGAATGGGAAATACAGCAGAAGCTGTAGCACAAGAATATAAAGTATCACGTGAAGACCAAGATGCATTTGCGTACAATTCTCACATGAAGGCTTTAAAAGCATTAGATGAAGATCGATTCCAAGATCAAATTGTACCAATTGAGGTAGAAGAAACATACATCAATGGTAATGGCAAAAAAGCAACACGAAAATTTACTGTAAATAAAGATGAAGGACCACGTCGTGGTACAAGTGTAGAAGCTTTAGCTAAACTACGTCCTGTATTCGCAGCTAATGGATCAGTTACAGCTGGTAACTCATCGCAAACAAGTGATGGTGCTGCCTTTGTAATGGTAATGAGTGAAGAAATGGTGAAAGAACTAAATCTTGAACCAATTGCGCGTATGGTAAGTTATTCAGCAGCTGGTGTTCCACCAAGAATTATGGGTATTGGACCAGTTGCTGCTATTCCAAAAGCACTTAAACAGGCAGGTTTACAACAAAACGATATAGAATTAATTGAGCTAAATGAAGCTTTCGCGTCGCAATCGTTAGCAGTAATGCGCGAATTAGATCTAAATCAAGATATCGTGAATGTAAATGGTGGAGCAATCGCCCTTGGACATCCATTAGGTTGTACCGGAGCTAAATTATCAGTACAGTTATTTGACGAGATGCGTAAACGCAACATGCAAAACAAATATGGTATGGTAACCATGTGTGTGGGTACTGGTCAAGGTGCTGCTGGGATATTCGAATTTTTAAATTAAAGAACTAAACAAAATATAAAATGGAGACATTAGAGAAAGAAAAAGAAATCTTACGCGGTGGACAATTTTTAGTAAAAGAATCCAAATGCGAAGACATCTTCACGCCTGAAGATTTTAGTGAAGAACAAAATATGATGCGAGACGCTGTTATCGAATTTAATGATCGTGAGATCATTGCGCATAGAGAAAGATTCGAAAACAAAGATTACGCCTTTACTGAAGAATGTATGCGTAAAGCCGGAGAACTCGGGTTCTTAGGAGTTGCTGTACCTGAAGAATATGGTGGTATGGGTATGGGCTTTGTGTCTACCATGTTAGTATGTGAATATATCTCTAGTGGTTCTGGTTCATTTAGTACAGCTTTTGGAGCACATACAGGTATTGGTACAATGCCAATTACACTTTATGGTACTAAAGAGCAAAAACTTAAGTATGTTCCAAAATTAGCTACAGGCGAATGGTTTGGTGCATACTGTCTTACAGAACCAGGTGCTGGATCAGATGCCAATTCTGGTAAAACTACTGCAGAGTTAACAGAAGATGGAAAGCAATACAAAATCAACGGACAAAAAATGTGGATTTCAAATGCTGGATTCTGTAGTCTTTTTATTGTATTTGCGCGTATCGAAGATGATAAGAACATCACAGGTTTCATTGTAGAAAACAATCCTGAAAACGGAATCACTTTAGGTGAAGAAGAACATAAATTAGGAATTCATGCATCATCAACGCGTCAGGTGTTCTTTAATGATTGTATGGTGCCTGTAGAAAATATGTTGGCTGGTCGCGGTGAAGGATTCAAAATCGCAATGAATGCATTAAATGTTGGACGAATAAAATTAGCAGCAGCTTGTATCGATTCTCAAAGACGCGTAACAACAACTGCCATCCAATACGCAACTGAGCGTAAGCAATTTAAAACTGCTATCGCTGATTTTGGTGCTATAAAATCAAAATTAGCAGAAATGGCTACGAATACTTACGCAAGTGAGTCTGCAAGTTACCGTGCAGCTAAAGATATCGAAGATCGTATAGCACTTCGTATGCAAGCTGGTAATACACATCAGGAAGCTGAGCTAAAAGGTGTTGAAGAATATGCTATAGAATGCTCTATTTTAAAAGTTGCGGTATCTGAGGATGTTCAAAACTGTGCTGATGAAGGTATCCAAATATTTGGAGGTATGGGCTTTAGTAAAGACACGCCTATGGAAGCGGCTTGGCGTGATGCACGTATAGCTCGTATCTACGAAGGTACAAACGAAATTAATCGTATGCTTTCTGTAGGAATGTTAGTTAAGAAAGCTATGAAAGGTCACGTTGACCTCTTAGGACCAGCGATGAAAGTTGCAGATGAACTTTTAGGTATACCATCTTTTGATGTTCCTGATTACTCAGAATTATTTGCTGAAGAAAAGGAAATGATTGCTAAGCTTAAAAAGGTGTTCTTAATGGTAGCCGGTTCGGCTGTTCAAAAGTTTGGACCAGACTTAGAGCAACACCAACAGTTATTAATGAATGCTGCTAATATCTTAATTGAGATTTACATGGCAGAGTCTACACTTTTAAGAGCTGAAAAGAATGCGAAGCGATTTGGTGAAGATGCTCAGAAAGAACAGATAGCTATGGCAAAATTATATCTATTCAACGCTGTAGAAATCATAAAGAAGAATGGTATTGAAGGTATTGTATCCTTTGCTGAAGGTGACGAACAAAAAATGATGCTTATGGGGCTTAAGCGTTTTACAAAATACGCAAACTATCCTAACGTTGTTGAGTTACGCAATACAATTGCAGAAAAGGTAAAAGCAGAGAATAAATACTGCTTCTAAAAATATGATTGCTTGAAAAAGATCTAAACTTGAAATTAGTTTTAAGTTTAATTAGATGTAATAAAAGCCAGTTCTTTCATAAGAATTGGCTTTTTTAATTCCTTATATTTAGGCTAAAATTACAGTATGCAAAAATCATTTTTATACATAGTGTGCATGCTATACACAGCTGCTACATTTTCACAAGCCAATACGGAAGTTTATTTGTTTGATATGAATGCTTCGGAATTTGATTTACAACTGACAAATAAGAGAAATATTTCTAATAACAAAGGTTATGATAGCCAACCCAGTTTTTATAATGATAACCTTGTTATATTTTCTTCTTCAAGAAATGGACAAACAGATATTGTACAATATGACATTACAAAAGCCAAGCTAAAGTTTATAAACCTTACCGAAAATGGTGGTGAATACTCACCCGTAATCATACCAAATTCAGAAGATATTTCGGCTGTTAGATTGGATAATGATGGCAAACAACGCCTTTATAAATATGATTATGATTCTGGTGAATACACCGAACTCATTGCAGACAGAATGGTGGCATACTATGTTTGGGCTGATGAAAAAACTATAGTTGCTGCGGTTATAGAAGAAAGTGATCTAAATCTTAGAATTTTTAATCTTGAAAAAAACAGAACACGCCGCTATGCCAATAATGTTGGACGCTCATTGCATAAAATTCCTAATACAGATTTAGTCAGTTTTATATCCAAAGAATTAGAAGATTGGTGGGTTTCTTCTATAAATCCGAGTACCGGAGTCATTAAAAAACTATTCAAATTACCTGGAAAAGTTGAAGATATTTGTTGGCTCAATGATGGTTCAGCTCTGATTCCATCAAAGAATATCATTTATAAAATGAATCCAAAAACTTATAAAAAGCCTTATGTCTATAAATACTTTAGCGATGATAACCTTCAAAATATTACACGCATTACCACAAATAAAGACAATACCAAACTAGCTTTAGTTTCAGATATATCCGCCGAAGTCATTGTACAAACTCAACTTGATGCTTATAACAGTAGAGATATAGAAGGATTTTTGGATACATACACCAATGACATAAAACTATATAATTTTCCTGATGAATTATTTAGTGAAGGAAAAGATGGGTTGCGCAAATCGTATGCAAGCTTTTTTACCAATACACCAGATCTTAATGCGAAGATTTTAAAACGAATTGTTGTTGGTAATAAAGTAATAGATCATGAATTTGTAACCGTTAACGGCAGCACATTTAAAGCAGTAGCTATTTATGAGGTTGAGAACGGTCTTATCAGCAAAGTAACCTTTATACGATAACTCATGAAGCTATTTTCTTCACTTCTAATTTTAATTTTAATTTCATTCTGTGTAAAAGCACAAGAAACAACTGAAAAGAAGACAAAGCAGCTTATAGAAGTGAATCATTCGTTAAAAACACCGATAATAGATGGTGTTGCGGAAGCATCCGTTTGGGAAAATCAACCATGGCACCCAATAAATCAACGTTGGTTAGGAGATGTATATACTGCATCTGATTTTAGCGGTAGATATAAGTTAATTTGGGATGCAGATGCATTATTGCTTTTAGCTGAGATTACCGATAATAAACTTAGAGATGTCTTTAAAGATCCTCTAAAAAATTGGTGGGACGAAGATTGTTTAGAGATTTTTGTTGATGAAGATAATAGTGGTGGCAATCACCAATACAATAATAACGCATTTGCGTACCATGTTGATTTAAAAGGTAATGTCGTAGATGTCGATGAAACGAAAAATGGAATCTTATATAATTCACATGTGATTTCTGCTCGAAAAACGACAGGGAATACAATGGTATGGAAAACGAAAGTATTGTTGTACGATGACAATTTTTCTAACCACAAAAAGGACAAACCTGTAAAACTCAACGTAGGTAAAAGAATAGGTTTTGCATTGGCTTATTGTGATAACGATGATAGTGAACATCGAGAGAACTTCATAGGATCAATATATGTCGAGGGTGAAGACAAAGATCGAGGTTGGAAGGACGCCTCAATTTTCAGTACCTTAATTTTGAATAAATAATAAATAAATTAATTAATACAAATTCTATAAAAAGTAAAATCGCTATAAAATGAAAAAAACACTTTTATGTTTATCAGTTCTAATTTCAATATTTGGATTCTCACAAACCGATTCAAAATTGTATGATATTATAGAATCTATTTCTGAAGATAGATTGCGTAATGATGTAAAAACCTTAGCTGACTTCGGTACAAGAAACACATTCAGTGACACTATTTCTGATACTCGAGGCATCGGAGCTGCACGACGTTGGATAAAATCAGAATTTGATAAGATTTCGACCAACTGTAATGATTGCTTGGATGTCTTTTATCAAAAAGATTTTGTTACCAAAGAAGGTAATCGCCGCGTACCACATGATGCTTGGGTTGTCAATGTTGTGGCGATTCAAAAAGGTAAGAAATATCCAAATCGCTACATAATCATGAGCGGCGATATAGATTCTCGCGCAAGTGACACCATGGACTTTAAAACCGACGCACCAGGTGCAAATGATAACGCATCTGGAATGGCTGGTACAATAGAAGCCGCTCGTGTATTGTCGCAATACGAATTTGACAGTAGTATCATCTACGTAGGATTATCTGGTGAAGAACAAGGTTTATTTGGCGGACAAGGATTAGCTCAATATGCCAAAGACAATGAATGGGAAGTGATTGGAATTTTAAATAATGACATGATCGGAAATATAAAAGGAGTCGATGGTGTTATAGATAACCGAACATTCAGAATATTCTCTGAACCAGTACCAGCTAATGAAGGTGAACGCGCACGCAGAGCACGACGTTTTTATGGTGGTGAAGTTGATGGTATTTCCAGACAATTGGCACGTTATATTCACAAAAATGTAAAGACATACATGCCAGAAATGAACCCTTTGATGATATATAGATTAGATCGATTTGGTCGTGGTGGTCATCATCGTCCTTTTAATGATTTAGGCTATGCAGGTATAAGAATTATGGAGGCTCATGAAAACTACACGCAACAGCACCAAGACATTCGTATTGAAAATGGTATTAAATACGGAGATACTTTTGAGCATGTAGATTTTCCTTATTGTAAAAAATTAACCGCTGTAAATGCTATAAATCTGGCCAGCTTGGCTGCAGCGCCACCAGCGCCAAAAAATGTGAGTATTGGTGGCATTGTACAACCTTCGGCTAAATTTAAATGGGATAAGGTAGAAGGCGCTAAAGGTTATAAAATATATTGGCGAGATACCACATCGCCTACATGGGATAATTCGAGATATGTAGGTGATGTTACTGAATTTACATTAGACGGAATTGTAATTGATAATTTCTTTTTTGGAGTAGCATCTGTTGGTGAAGATGGTCATGAAAGCGTGGTTGTTTTCCCTAATAAAATTATGCGATAATAATGAAGGATAATGGCATAATATATATTGGTATTTTGCTATTATTAATGAGTTGTTCTAAAGACCTATCAACTCCAAGTATCATTGAATTTAAAACTGTTGAAAACACATTATCAGTCGTCGCAAAAAATAAATACGTCTGCCCTATTTATATCAAAGTGTCAGACAATGAAACCGACAGTACATTTTACAAACAGCTTAATGCTAAGTCTTCGGAACCTATTCTTGATTTTAAAAATCCAGAAACAGATACGTTAGAGATTTTAACACGTTATAAATTCTCTGGCTACTTTGGTGAATATCCCTTTAAAGGTTTAGATAGTAGTTTTAAATACACCTTACCATTTCAAAAAGGTATGGAGACCTCAATTATACAAGGCTACGATGGTGATTTCTCACACAAAGTAGATTTCTCAGCCAAAGCAATTGATTTTGGTCTAAAAATTGGAGATACCGTAGTGGCTACTGCAGATGGCGTTGTGATAAAAGTTGTTCAAAAGCACAATAAACAAGGTGTCACTGAGGATTTTAAAGATTATGGTAATCATATTATGCTTTTTCATGCAAATAATACCTTTTCCCAATATGTACATTTGGTACAAAATGGTAGCTTGGTAAAAGTTGGTGATTCTGTAAAAGTAAATCAACCTATAGGAATCTCAGGATTTACGGGTTTTACTACCATACCGCATTTGCATTTTGGAGTTTATAAACCAACACTTAATGGATTTAAATCCATAGAAGTTGTATTAGATTCTATAGATGCTAAAACATTGAAACGCGGCGATATATTAAAAAAATTATGATGAAAAAAGCACTTTATTTACTATTTCTTTTAATAACATTAACGACTACAAGTCAGGAGCTTTTAGATGGACATCCTGGACATAAGTTCGATAGACAAGATAGTTTGAGAGGTAGCATTACACCACAACGTGCCTGGTGGGACTTGACCTATTATCATTTGGATATTGAGGTAAAACCAGATCAAAAATTCATCTCTGGAAAAAATACAATTCATTATCGTGTATTAAAACCAAAAACTCAATTGCAAATAGATCTGCAACCACCAATGAAAATAAACAAAGTGACTCAAGATGGTGAAGAATTAGAATTTACTCGTGATGGTAATGCCTATTTCATTACTCTAAACAAAGATCAAGTTGTTGGTAATGTCAATTCTGTTGTGGTTCATTATAACGGACCACCAAAAGAAGCCAATAATGCACCTTGGGATGGTGGCCTATCTTGGAAAAAAGATATAAATGGTAAGCATTTTATTGCTACGTCTTGTCAAGGTCTTGGTGCAAGTGTATGGTGGCCAAATAAGGACCATATGCACGATGAAGTCGATAGCATGCTTATCAGTGTTACAAACCCTAAAGGATTATCAAACATTTCAAATGGACGATTAAGAAAGGTCGAGGATTTGGGTGACAAAGTAAAGTCACATTGGTTTGTAAATAACCCAATCAACAACTACGGTGTTAATATCAATATTGGTGATTATGTCAACTTTTCAGAGGTGTACCAAGGTGAGAAAGGTCCACTTGATATGGATTATTGGGTGTTATCATATAATTTAGAAAAAGCCAAAGAGCATTTTAAAGATGCACCAAAAATGATGAAGGCGTTTGAACATTGGTTTGGGCCGTATCCGTTTTATGAAGATAGCTTTAAACTCGTAGAAGTCCCATATTTAGGAATGGAACATCAGAGCTCTGTTACCTATGGTAACCAGTATAAAAAAGGCTATTTAGGACGAGATTTATCAGGTACTGGTTGGGGTTTAAAGTTCGATTTTATAATCATACACGAAGCTGGACATGAATGGTTTGCTAATAATATCACCAACAAAGACATCGCCGACATGTGGATTCATGAGAGTTTTACCAACTATTCCGAAAACCTATTCTTAGATTATTATTATGGTAATAAGGCATCTGCAGATTATGTGATTGGTTGCCGTGCTAACATCAGAAATGATAAGCCAATAATTGGAGAATATGGCGTTAATAATGAAGGCTCCAGTGACATGTATTACAAAGGTTCTAATATGCTTCATATAATTCGGCAGTTAGTAAATGATGATGAAAAATGGCGTCAAATACTAAGAGGATTAAATAAAGATTTCTACCATCAAACAGTAACTACGCAACAAATTGAGAGCTATTTGAGTCAAAAAACTAAAATAAATTTAACTCATATATTCGATCAATATCTAAGAGATAAGAGAATACCTACTTTAGAATACCGCTTCCAAGATAATAAACTTGAATATCGCTACACGAATATTGTAGAAGGTTTTAATATGCCGTTAGAAGTTATCATTAGTGGACAACCTCAGAAACTATACCCAAATGAAAAATGGCAATCGCAAAGTGTAGATACACCGAGTTTAGAAATCGATAGAGATTATTACGTCTTTAAAAAACAAATTTGAAAGTCGTGGAATTCCCAGAACTATACTTTGAGCGTGATGTAGAATGGTACGATTGGTTATTGGCTAATCATGACAAACATGATGCTGTATACTTGGTTTTTTACAAGTTAGAAACTAAAATCACTACAATGCGTTGGGAAGAAGCGGTTAAGGTGGCACTTTGATTTGGCTGGATAGATGCAACAGTAAAAAGCTTTGGAGGCGGAAAACGCATCCAATACTTTACGCATCGCAATCCAAAAAGTACCTGGAGTGCACTAAACAAAAAATATATAGTTGAATTAGAAGCAACTGGTCTTATACAAGAATCCGGTTGGAAGATGATAAATCTGGCAAAAGAAAAAGGTACTTGGACCGCAATGGACGATGTTGAAAATGGCGTAATCCCAGACAATCTTCAAGAAGCTTTTGACAATAATCCAATAGCATTCGAGAATTTTCAAAACTTTTCAAAAGGCTACAGAAAAAGCTATTTATCATGGCTAAATTGCGCCAAACGCGATGCAACCAAAGAAAAAAGAATAGCTTAAATCATAAGACTTTGCCAGGCAAATATCAAAAGTAGGGATACTTGGTAACAAAGTCTTAGTTAGATCTTTTATTTACCATATTTCTCCTGCCATTCTTTAACTATCGCTGGAGGTTCTTCACCTTCAGCAACAAAAATCATGGACGCAGAATTTATACAATAGCGCAGTCCTGTAGGTCTTAGACCATCATTAAAGACATGCCCTAAATGCGAACCACTACCGCTATCAACTATTTCAGTACGAACCATACCATGGCTTCTATCTTTAATTTCTTTTACAGCACCTTTTTCAATTGGTTTGTAAAAGCTTGGCCATCCAGTACCAGATTTGTACTTATGCTCAGAACTGAATAGAGGTTGTCCAGTAGCTGCTGAGTAATAAATTCCTTTTTTCTTGTTGTCCCAGTATTTACCTGTAAATGGGCGCTCAGTTCCTTGTTTTCTTAATATGTAAAACTCTTGGTCAGAAAGCTGTTGCTTCCACTCTGCATCCGTTTTTTGTACTGGATAATTAAATTTTTCTTTTTTCTGTTTTGAATTGTTTTGACATGACACTGTTAGAAATGCCATACATAAAACGATAACAAATGAAATTTTCATAATTCTTCTTTTATCAATTATACTTTTTATTGTCGTTGCTATTCATCTATACATTCATAAATCTATTTTAATCCACTAATAAAACTACCATAAGGATCTTGAAACTGCATACCATCCGAATAGCGGTATTTACTCAATTTCTTAAATTGAACCAATCCCCAAAGGATAAATTCTTTTTCAAAATAGACATCTCGAGGATCAATTTCTGGCTGATAATCTGCAATTAATGAATCTAATGGTGCAATAGCATCTAACTTTTCTCTATAGATGGCATCAACATCTTCATCCAATAATTCGAAACTATCAGAATTAAAAAACCAAGACACCAAATCATCATAAGGAGTTTCTTCATCTTGCTTTTCTAATTTTTCAATTTTTGGAAAGTACTTAGGGAAAAGTGTTTTTATTGCTTCGTCAATTAAATTGTTGGCAACAAAATCAGCGCCTTCTTGTTCACCTTCATAAACCAATTCTACCTTTCCTGTTATTGCTGGAATTACACCAATAAAATCAGATAACCGCACTGAAGTTTCTTCATCTCCAGCCAATAGTGCACGCCTTTCAGCTGTGCTCAGTAAATTTTGGAAAGCCGTAATACTCATTCGAGCACTTACACCACTCTTAACATCAACATATTCACTATTTCGTGCTTCGAAACTTATTTGCTCCAATAAATCTTTTGCTAATTCTGGCACATATACCGAAGAAGATTGTCTATTATCAAGTCTTGCTTCCTGTGATGTAATAGTTTTAGCGATTTCTACTGTATCAGGATAATGGGTTAAGATTTGCGATCCTATTCTGTCTTTAAGTGGTGTAACAATACTACCACGATTGGTGTAATCTTCTGGATTTGCTGTAAATACAAACTGCATATCTAAAGGCAAGCACAACTTAAATCCTCTAATTTGAATATCACCTTCTTGTAAAATATTGAATAAGGCCACCTGAATTCTTGCTTGTAAATCAGGCAATTCATTAATCACAAAAATACAGCGATTCGCACGCGGTATCATACCATAATGGATAACACGATCATCGGCATAACTCAATTTTAGATTTGCCGCTTTAATAGGATCTACATCACCAATTATATCGGCAACTGTAACATCTGGCGTTGCTAATTTTTCAGCAAATCGCTCTTCTCTATGAATCCAGCTAATTGGAGTGACATCACCTTTTTCAGCAATTAGTTCTTTGGCATATCTTGAAATAGGTTGTAATGGATCATCATTGATTTCAGATCCTTCAACTATCGGAATATATTCATCCAATAAGGTCACCATCATACGTGCTAATCGTGTTTTTGCTTGACCTCGAAGTCCCAGTAAGTTGATATTGTGACGCGAAAGAATTGCACGTTCTAATTCCGGAATTACGGTATTCTCATAACCATGGATTCCATTGAATGTGGTTTTCTTTTGTTTTATATTTTCAATCAAATTATCACGCAATTCATCTTTAATGGACTTTGATTGATAACCGGATTGTTTTAATTGACCTAATGTTGTTATGTTTTTCATTTTTAAGCTTTATCCTTTAATTCTTCTTTTCCTATTGTTTTCGTAATCTTCAAAAATCATTTCGCCCAATCCTTTTAATCCAGTGTAGAACGCCTTACCTCGATTTGCTTGAGTAAACTCGCGTACAAACCTCATGAGATATGGATCTTCTGCTATCATAAAAGTTGTTATTGGTATGTGTAATCGTCTTGCCTGTTGAGCCATAGCGTAACATTTATTAGTTATGTATGGATCAAGACCGTTACTGTTCTTATAATACTGTCCATCTGGTAATCGCAAACAACTTGGTTTACCATCTGTAATCATAAAAATCTGCTTATTGGTATTTCGTTTACGGCGCAACATATCCATAGCCAATTGCAATCCTGCAACTGTATTGGTATGATATGGACCAACTTTTAGATATGGTAAATCTTTTATTTTTATTGGCCAAGCATCATTACCAAAAACTAAAATTTCTATTGAGTCTTTTGGATATCTTGTTGTGATAAGCTCAGATAATGCCATGGCCACTTTTTTAGCTGGCGTAATACGATCTTCGCCATATAAAATCATACTATGGCTTATATCAATCATAAGTACAGTACTCATTTGGCTTTTGTGAAGTGTCTCTTCAACTACTAAATCGTCCTCAGTGAGATTAAAATCTCCAATTCCGTGATTGATCTGAGCATTACGTAAACTTTCAGTAATTGATACTTTCTCAAGAGCATCTCCGAATTGGTACGACCTTAGGTCGCCCGTATGCTTATCTCCTATTCCTACACCTTTACTTTTATGATTCCCAGCTCCGCTTTTTTTAATTTTCCCAAAAATGTGGTCCAAAGCTTGCTGACGAATGGCACGCTCAGTTTTTGCAGTTATAGTTAATCTACCATTACCATCGCCTTCACCATCGTTCCCGGAAGGATCAATTTCCTCTCTTATATAACCTTTATTTTTAAGGTCTTCGATAAAGTCGTCAATGGTATAATCTGGTGTTGTTAGTTCGTATTCCTTATCCAATTGACGTAACCAATCGATAGCCTCATCAAAATCTCCTGAGGTGTAGGTAATTAATTCCTTGAAAATATCAAATAACTTATCAAAAGGCGATTGATAAGGTGCTTCGTAGGTTTTGAAAACAAACCCTGATTTTTTTCTTTTCTCCTTCATTGCAATATAAAAATACCGCTTTTTCAACTCTGAGAGAAAGCATTAACATCTCTTTTAGAAATCATAGAATAGATTTCACTAATTTTAGGCATCATTCAAACTAACCCAATTAAAATGAACAAGATTTTTTCTCTCGTTATGCTGTTTTGCATAACATTACTTTCTGCTCAAGAATTTTCAATGGATATGGTAAAAAACATGACACCAAGGAACATTGGTCCTGGTGGAATGTCTGGTCGTGTAACGGCAATTGATGTGGTGAATTCAGATCCTGATGTCATGTATGTGGGCACGGCTTCAGGTGGTTTATGGAAATCAACTTCTGGAGGTGTTAAATGGGATCCAATTTTCGACAATGAATTAACGGCGTCGATTGGTGCAGTAGAAATTCAGCAATCCAACCCAAGTGTCATTTGGGTAGGAACCGGCGAAGGTAATCCGCGTAACTCGCTCAATGGTGGTTATGGCGTATATAAATCACTCGATGGTGGTAAAAATTGGATAGCCATGGGCTTAGAAAAGACAAGACATATTCATCGAATCATAGTTGACCCTACAAACCCTGATGTCGTGTATGTTGGTGCCATTGGATCTCCTTGGGGCGAACATCCAGAACGTGGTGTTTTTAAAACTACTGATGGCGGAAAAACATGGAATAAAATATTATTTGCGAACGATAAAACTGGTGTCGCGGATATGGTTATGGATCCAACAAATCCTAACAAGATTTTAGTAGCCATGTGGGAACACAAACGTGACCCTTGGTTTTTTAAATCTGGTGGCGAAGGTTCTGGTCTGCATATGACACACGATGGTGGTAAAACATGGAAAAAACTATCAGATAAAGATGGTTTACCTAAAGGTGAATTAGGTCGTATTGGTATTGCCATTGCACCTAATAAGCCAAATATTATTTATGCTTTAATAGAATCAAAGAAAAATGCACTTTACAAAAGTGAAGATGGTGGCTTTAAATGGAAAAAAGTCAACGATAAAAACGATATCGGAAATCGACCATTCTACTATTCTGAAATTTATGTAGATCCACAAAATGAAAACCGTATTTATTCGGTATTTACTTATGTAAATGTATCTGAAGATGGCGGTAAAAACTTTAACCAGTTAATGCCAGCGTATGGAGCAAATAATGGTGTTCATCCAGATCATCACGCATGGTGGATTCATCCAGAAGACGGTAGCTTTATGATAGATGGTAACGATGGTGGAATGAACATTACTAAAGATGGCGGGAAGTCTTGGCGCTTCATAGGCAACTTGCCTGTTGCCCAGTTTTATCATATTGCAGTAGATAATGAATATCCTTATAATGTTTACGGCGGTATGCAGGATAATGGATCTTGGCGCGGACCTGCATATGTATGGCGTGCACAAGGTATTAGAAATAGTTATTGGCAAGAAATAAGTTTTGGTGATGGTTTCGATGTTGTACCAGATAGAGATGACAGTCGATATGGATGGTCTATGAGTCAGCAAGGCTATGTAAATCGTTACGATTGGCAAACTGGAAATAACTATGGTGTACGACCAACACATCCGGATGCGCACGTTCAATTACGATTCAATTGGAATTCAGCAATAAACATTGATCCTTTTGATAACAGTACCATTTACTTTGGAAGTCAATTTGTACACAAGTCCACTGACAAAGGAGAAACTTGGACAGTCATATCTCCAGATTTATCAACTAACGATCCAGAAAAACAAAAACAATCTGAAAGTGGTGGCTTAACTATGGATGCAACCGGTGCCGAGAATCACTGTACAGTTTTAGTTATTGAGCCTTCTCCAGTAGAACAAAATATGCTTTGGGCAGGCACAGATGATGGTCGTGTGCACTATACAACAAATGGTGGTGGCGATTGGACAGAAGTGACAAAAAACATCAAAGGATTACCAGAAGGAAGTTGGATTGCTCAGATTAAAGCAAGCAATAAGAATAAAGGCGAAGCACTGCTTATTGCTAACGATTATAGACGTTTTAATTATACACCATATGCATACAGAACTAAAGATTATGGTAAATCATGGACGCGTATTGTAGATGAAAATGACGTTCAAAGTTATACGTTGGCAATAGTTGAAGATATAGAAGAACCGAATCTCATGTTTTTAGGTACGGATGATGGGCTTTATATTTCTGTTAATGCTGGCGAAAAATGGACAAAATGGACAAATGGTTTCCCAACAACATCTGTTAAGGATTTAGTGATTCAGCCGAGAGAACACGATTTAGTTATCGGAACTTTTGGTCGTGCGGCTTGGGTTTTAGATGATATAAGACCGCTAAGAGCGATTGCTAAAAATAGTTCAGTAATGACGTCTCATATTGAATTGTTCGATACACCAACAGCTTATCAAGCAGCATATCAGCAACCAACAGGAAGTAGATTTGGTGCGGATGCCATGTATCAAGGAGAGAATCGTGTTTTTGGTGCACATTTTACCTATATGTTTAATAAGAAGGATGCACCTAAGAAAGAGAAAAAAGATACTGATGACAAATCCGAAGAATCTAAAGATGTCGTCAAATGGGATTCTTTGACATTAAAACTTTATGATGGAGAGCGTTTAATACGAACATTAAAAAGAAAAGCACCTAAAGAAAATGGAATTCACAAATGGACATGGTACATGGAAGAAGCTGGTGTCGATAGACCATCACGTCGCATTAGAAAACAAACACGTGAGCCAGGTGGTGTAACTGTAAAACCAGGTACTTACAAAGCTGTATTAAGTTATGGTGATTTAACTTCTGAATCTTCAATTATAGTCGCATCAGATCCACGATTAAATGTGTCACAGAAGAATATTAATGAGGTTTATGACACTTTAAAAGATCTTGAACAAGTCTCTCAAACTTTAGCAGAAGCTTCTAAACAACTTGTCGAAAGTAAGGACATAGCTTCTGCCTATAAAGCGAACCTCAAAAAATTAGATAAAAAGAAATACAAAGCTCAAATCGAAGCTTCGGATTCTATAACAAAGTCCATAGATAAGCTGTTGGATAAATATTTTGGTAAAGTAGATAAACGCCAAGGAATTACCCGTAACCCAGAAGTTACAGCACTTCAGAGACTTGGAACTGCGAGAGGTTATGTTGGTAATAGCCAAATAGGCATCACATCTACCGAAGAAACACTTATCAAGCATGCGAAAGAAGCAGTTAAAGAACTTCTTAGTGAGACGAATGCATTTTTTAACACCGAATGGGCAACCTATGAAAGTGAAATGAAGGACTTGCAAACAAATCCATTCAAAGAGACGAAAACATTTAGTATAGATTAAAGTATAATCAATAAAACTAATCAATCATGAAGACAAAAATTTTAAGTATTTGCTTAGCAGTTTTAGTTTTTTCTTGCAAAGAGGAAAAACCAAAAGAGGCTGAAAGAGAAATTGCACTATACACTATTGAGCAATTTATGGACAATGAAGCCATTGGAGGCGGAAGTTTTTCCTACGACAATTCGCAATTGCTATTATCAAGTAATCGTACAGGAATTTATAATGTGTATACCACACCTGTAACTGGTGGTGAAATGACACCGATTACGCAATCGGATAGTACATCAATATTCGCCACTGCATTCTTTCCAGAAGACAATAGAATGTTATTGAGTGCAGATGGTAATGGAGATGAAATCGATCACTTATTTGTGAGAGAATTAGATAGTTCGATTAAGGACATCACCCCAGAAAAAGGCGCAAAATCAGATTTTTATGGATGGTCAAAAGACAAGAAATCACTCTATTTCGGTTCAAACAAAAGAGATCCAAGATTTTTTGATATCTATAAAATGAATTTAGAAGACTATTCTTCCACCATGCTTTATAAGAATGAAAATGGTATGGAGTTTAGTAGCATGTCGGATGATGAAAACTTTTTTGCATTATCCAAAACTGTAAACAC
The DNA here is from genome assembly GCA_965659975.1 of Winogradskyella sp. Lineage (GTDB taxonomy): Bacteria > Bacteroidota > Bacteroidia > Flavobacteriales > Flavobacteriaceae > Winogradskyella. The sequence continues at coordinate 29,674 of CBFHYD010000008.1, forward strand.
TAATGATAGTGACTTGTTTATTTACAATTCTGAGACTGGAGAGACTACAAAAATCAACGAAATTCAGAGTGCGAATTCATCTCAAGCTTTTTCTGCTGATAATGCTATGTTTTACTACACGACTGATGATGGTAGTGAGTTTGCGTATTTAATGTCTTATGATTTATCAAGTGGCGAAAAAAATAAAGTAGTCCAAAGAGACTGGGATGTGATGGGTAGCGGATTCACGGATGCTGGTAACTATATGGTTGTGTATGTAAACGAAGATGGAAAAAATGCCATCGAAGTTATGGATGCAAAAACAATGGAACCTATTGAGCTACCAGATTTTGGTGAAAAAAGTATTACCAGTGTTGGCTTTAGCCGTGATGAAAACTGGATGCGTATGTATGTTGGTGGCTCTAACACACCATCGAATTTATACACTTATAATTTTGAAACTAAAGAACAATATCAAATTAGTGATGTTTTGAATAAAGAGATAAATCCAGAGGATTTGGTCACTGCAAAAGTGATAAGATATCCTTCATTTGATGGTGTTACAATACCAGCAATTTACTATTTACCTCACCAAGCTTCCGCAGAGAATCCAGTACCAGCCATGGTTTGGGTACATGGCGGTCCTGGAGGACAAACACGTCAGAATTTTAGCTCTATGATTCAGTATATGGTCAACCAAGGTTATGCTGTTTTAGCAGTAAACAATCGTGGTAGTAGTGGTTACGGAAAGACATTCTATCAAATGGACGACCTTAACCATGGCGAAAAAGATCTTCAGGATTGTGTCGAAGGAAAAAATTGGTTAGCAGAACAAGCAGAAATCGATGGTGACAAAATTGGAATTATCGGAGGTTCTTATGGTGGTTATATGACTATGGCAGCCTTAACCTATGCACCAGAAGAATTTGACGTTGGTGTTAACTTATTTGGAGTCACCAACTGGATGCGTACATTAAAAAGTATTCCACCATATTGGGAATCTTTTAGAGAAGCCTTATATAAAGAAATCGGCGATCCATATTCAGCTGATTCTGTACGCTTAAAGAGTATTTCACCATTATTCCATACTGATAAGGTAACCAAACCATTAATTGTATTACAAGGGTCTCAAGACCCAAGGGTATTACAAGTAGAATCTGACGAGATTGTGGAAGGCGTTCGCAAAAATGGTGTACCAGTAGAATATGTTTTATTTGAAGACGAAGGTCACGGTTTCGTAAAAAAGGAAAATCAGATTGAAGCAAATACAAAGGTTATTGAATTCCTTGATAAGTATCTGAAGAAAGAAGCTCCACCAAAAGATGGTGATGAGCCAAAAATGGAGGTTGAAGCAGAAACAAACTAAAATTCATTTAGAAGCATTCAAATAATAAAATGCTTAAAAGCAAACCATTTATAGTATCTCTGGCAGATAAACAAAGTGTTATTCTGCCAGAGATTTTTGTTTCAGAATTTTACGAACAAAAACATAAACGATTAAAGGTTAAAGCAACTTTTGAAAACAAAGACATTGAATTTCACGCAGCTCTGAAACGTGAAAAATCTGGTGTATTCCGAATTTATTTCAGCAAAGCCAAACAAAAAGAATTGAATGTTTTCCCAGATGATGAGTTTACAATTCAACTCTTTGAAGACAGGTCCAAATATGGAGTGGAGCCTTGTGAAGAATTTAATGCTGTAATGCTTACAGATTACGATGCGTATACAATCTTCGAGTCCTTTACAGATGGTAAAAAACGAAGTATTATCTATGCCATTAATCGTTATAAAAACTCTCAAACACGAATTGACAAAACTCTTCTTTTTACTGACAATATTAAACGCGGTGTTACAGACCCAAAATTATGGTTAAAGAAATTGTAGCATAATCCTCAAAGATTTATAAATGGCATTTTTTCATTAACTTTACTTCAAAACAAATCCAATACTAATGAAACATTTAAGACTAAGCTTAATTTTATTAACTGCACTAGTATTTGTAGCCTGTAAAAACGAAAAAAAAGAAGACAATATTGAAGTAATAGAAGAGGTTGAGGTTGTTGAGACTAAAACAGAAGAATCCAAAAAAATTGAGATGACAATTATGTTATCTCCAATAAGTGAAAGCAGTGTTGAAGGTGAAGTTAGTTTAGTACAAGATGGAGACAATGTATATTTAAAAGCAATGATGAATGGTCTTTCGGAAGGAACTCATGCCATTCATATTCACGAAAAAGCAGATTGTTCTTCTGCAGATGGAAAATCTACTGGTGGACACTGGAATCCAACGGCACAACCGCATGGAAAATGGGGTGCTGATACAGGTTATCACAAAGGAGATATAGGCAATTTTGAAGTTGGCGCAGATGGCAAAGGAATTGTAAAAATGACAACAACAGAATGGTGTATAGGATGTGGTGATGAAACTAAAGACATATTAGGTAAGGCAATAATTGTTCATCAAGGTGCTGATGATTTTACATCACAGCCATCCGGTGCAGCTGGTGCAAGAGTGAGTTGCGCAGGCATTATCCAATAAGGTTTAAAAAGTTTTAAAATTTTAAAAAAGCTACTTTTTAAAGTAGCTTTTTTACTTTTATAAAAAACAGATAATGAACCCTTCAGCAAGTGGCTGGATAAAAAAGCTACTAACTACACTACCAAATGCTTCCATTATTGAGATGGATAAGCACGCATTTTACAGAGAATTAAAACACTCTGGCTTTATCTATGGAAGTAATGTGAGTTGCATATGTAGTAGCTTTAATTCAAAAGATTATAATGAGGAAGAACGCAGTAAGATAAATCTTATGACTGCGTTTTACTACATTTTCAAAAATGAAAAAACATCAGAAGATTTTATCACTTCTGTTGTCGATTTTTATAAGGCTACTGATGAACTAAAGCGTTCTTTTTTATCGGATTTATTTGGTGAACCTAGCAAAGATCAACTGCTTGAAAAGATCATTCACAAGCGCATTCATATCGATGACAACATCATCACCAAGAATTTTAATTACTTCTTGATTAATGCGTTTTTATTTGTTGATATTGTTGGTTATCATCATTACTTAACTCAACCATCAGAAACAAAAATATACATACAAAATTTTGAATCTGCAGTTGAAACTATTGTGTTTACAGTTCTAAATTCTAAGAAAGACAAAACCGAATATGATCACAACCTTATAAAGTTGTTCGAAGCCTCATTGCGTTACAAAAATGCCTCTCATATATCCGATACAGATATTGCAAAGACCATTACAGAACCACTTGAGAAACTTTACGTGGTAGATACGGTGTGTATGGCTTCTTGGAGTGACAAAAAAATTGATTTTGAAGAGTATGTTTACCTCAACCAATTACGTCAAGATCTCAATATAGATACAGAAATACTAATCTCATCTATTGAGGATATTAATGCATTTTACAAATCGTATCATAATGAAATTTCCTTTTTGAGTGCTAAAAACTTAGCTCAGAGTTTTTATGACAATAGTACGAATGTAGTATCTCAACTTATAAAAAGAAATAGTAAGCGCTTACTCAAGGAACTATCTCAAAGTAAAGAAGCGATGATACTTTTATCGCAGTCTACAAAACGTCCACTAACTGACGAAGAACAAAAGAAGATACAACAACAATTACTGGATATATTTAAGTCTATTCCGAGCTTAGCCATATTTATGCTTCCTGGCGGTATGCTATTAATGCCAATCTTTGTAAAGTTTATTCCAAAACTGTTACCATCGGCATTTGATGAGAACCGCATCGACGAGTCCTAACTCATTTGTAACAAACGGGTCGTTTCTCCTACTTATTAACAAACCACATGTATTTATGCTAACTGATTACTACTCCGTTTTGGGCATTGAACGCAATGCCGATCTTGAAACTATAAAGAAAGTTTTTAGAACTGAGATCGCTCGATATCACCCAGAAAACAATTCTTCACCAGATGCCCTATAAAATTTCGATTTGCTTATAGAAGCTTTTAATGTTTTATCATATACCAAAAAACGAAAGGCCTATGATGAAATGCTGGCTAAACGCGAAGCAAGTATTTCTGTTGTTATTTCTGAGAAAGAGGAAGAAAAATATCAGGAATGGCAGACAGAAGCTAAGAAAAAGTCAAAAAAATCTTGGGAAGCAGACTTAACGGATCTACTCCTACTCGATCTTTTCATAGACGGTAGCCTATTTGGTATGTTCGATGGGTTTGATAATCTTATTGGCGATATGCTCGGTGACGTTTTTGATTTATTCTAACCAATTTTTAAAGTCCTTAACACGCTCACGAGCAACAATTATATCCTGCTCATTAAAGGTGTTTAGCTTTATTTGAAGTCGACTATTGGTATAACTCACCATATCTTTTATGGCATTTATATTTACGTAAAACTTACGGCTAATTCTAAAGAATACATGCGGTTCTAACTCGTTTTCCAATTGGTCTAATGTTGTATCCAGCAAGTAGTTTCTACCTTCATTGGTATAGGCATAAGTTCCTTTGTTTTCACTATAAATACATTCGATATCTTCGATATTTACCAACTTAAGATGTTGACCTACTTTAACTGAGAAACGCTTCTTATACTCGCGCTCAATTGGGTTTACCAATAAGTTCTTAATATCATTAAAATCCAAGGTCAACGCTTGTTTGCTTGGAGTACGACTTTTAAACTTATCTACAGCAACTTTAAGATCATCGTCATCTATTGGCTTCAAGAGATAATCGATACTATTTAGTTTAAAAGCTTGTAAAGCATACTCATCATACGCTGTTGTAAAAATCACTGCCGATTTGATTTCAACAGCATCAAAGATTTCAAAAGACAATCCATCACTAAGTTGTATATCCAAGAATATCAGATCTGGATGTGGATTGTTTTGGAACCACTCTACAGCTTCTTCAACAGAATGCAACATGGTTTGCGCTTCCATATCAATAGCAGTAAGCATACGCTGCAAGCGTCTTGCAGATGGTTTTTCGTCTTCGATTATAATAATATTCATTATCTAAACTTATTGAATTTCTCTTCTTCCTTTCTCATGAACTCTTCCATTTTACGTTGTTCCCAGTTCTTTCCTAAGAAAAAATTGAATCCAAATACGCCTAAAAAATGAAAGAATAATCCAATGCCCCAGAAAAATGCTGTGGCATAGGGTCCAAATCCTGAGAAGCCTGCGTTAAAGCCTATCAGCAAGATTAAAAAGGCATTTACAATAATATAAGATGCTAAGTGCCAATAAAAACCAGCAATCGACTCTACACGTTTCTTAGCGCGTAAATATGCTTCTTCCTTTCTAAAGTCATTATCAAATGACTGATTCTCTTCATATGGTTCTATACTATACTTTTCCATTGTCTTATTTTTTAGATTTTAATTCTTCCTCCATGAATTTTTCAATCTTACGTTCTTCCCAATCGTAACCCAAAAGGTTTGGTAGAATAAAAACTGCAAATGCATGAATACTTAATAATAAGCCCCAAACTACCCACGAACTGAGTACATCAAAAGTTAAAAACTCATCTGTAAATTCATCCCAGCTACCAAAGCTACCCCAAACCTTAAGGAGTGTGATACCGGTATTAACAACTAAGTAAATACTCAAGTGTGTGTAAAAGCTCTTTAGCTTCTCAACCTTGCTCTTAGCACGGTTATATTTTATTATTGGTTCTTGATTTTCCATTTTTATATTAATTCCAGCGGTTAGTTTGTTCTTCTTTATTCATGTACTCTTTAATCTTACGCTCTTCCCAGCTTGCACCGAATACACCATCGTTTACAAATACACGATAGGCTTGGATGCAAAGACTTAATCCCCAACCAATCATTGGAAACCAAAACCATTGAATGGTGTGTGAAGAGTAACGGTACCATATAAAAATTAAAAACGGAATAATTATACAGTAAGATAGTAAACTGCCATAGAAGGCTTTAAGTTCGTCCAAGCGCTTACGTGCCTTGACATAGCTATCGTCTAATCGATTTTGTGGTAATTGTGATGATCTCATGATTGATACTTGTTTTGTGAGCATTGGAATTGCGACTGCAAAATCCTTTGCGCGTTGATTTATGATTAGTTTTTTATTACTTAATAATTTGTAGCGTTGTCTGATATTTTCTAATCCAACTCCACTACTCTTTTTTACAATTTGTTTTGGCTGTAAGTTGTTAAGCACAACCAGGTAGCCGTTATCCTCATAGATTTTAATATGCAATGGCTTACTTGAGTTTACCATATTATGCTTTACAGCATTCTCTAATAGTAGTTGCAAGGATAAGGGCACAACTTTGCTTTCTGGATCCGAAGCTTTCTCTGGGATTTCAAAAACAATACTGTCTTCGAAACGCATTTTTAAAAGCGACATATAGGTCTTTGCAAAGTATAACTCTTCATCAACAGTTACTAATTCCTTATTCTTCTGTTCCAATACATAACGGTATACTTTTGACAATGAGGTCGTAAACTTCTGAGCGCTATCTGGATTTTCCTCTATTAAACTCGTTAATACATTCAGACTATTGAATAAAAAGTGCGGATCTAATTGGTTCTTTAATGCGTCAAACTTAGCACTTGCAGCACCAGCAATAACTTTCTGCTCCTTTATTTTATTCTTCTGATGACGATTGTAGAAGTAAACCACATAGAAAAATGAAATAATAGTGAGTGTTACCCATAATCCAAAGGCATAGCCTTGCCAGCTGTCATATTCTATAAATTGCTCAAATGTGCGTCCGTAAAACACAACGGTTATAAAAACTCTTAGGATAAAAATTACAATGAGCGTAATCACTGCATTTCCCATGATACCTAAGACAATCTTTTTGAGGATTTCATAGGTTCTAAACTGACGTTCCTTCATATATCTGAAGAAAAGTGTGTTGGTATATCCTAAAGCAAACGTATAAAGTTGATAGGATGAAAATTCAGTTAAAAACTCCTTCGTATTGGTGTATGTAAACATATCCTCTGACAGAAGCTCGCCAACAATAAAGATTAGGCAACCGATCAGAAATGTTAGAATTATTGTTTTAAATGAATTTATCTTAAACATCTTACGTTGTGTTGTTGTGTTTTAATTATTTACACTGATTAGACACTTCCTGTGCACGTTCTTTACCCCAATTTGGGTGTAATTTAGATTCACGCTCATAGCTATCAAAAAGTGCTACAGATGCTTTAATATCTTTACAAAACGGTGCCTTGTCTTGACCAAAGTATCTTGCGGATCCCATGGCCCAATCTGCAGAACAAAAAGCAGCTCTTGGATTGTTCGGTGCTAAGGCTTTTGCCTTTGCACATAACTCAGTCACTTTTGCAGCATACTTCATACCGTAAGTGCTACCATCAAAGGCTACCCAATTCGTGTAAATCTGAGCTTGCATTACCAATAACTCTGAATTGTTAGGGCTAATTGCCATAGCCGTATTCAAATGCTCTTGGGCTTTATCCAATTGTGCTTTTAAAACAGTTTCATCTTTTTCATTCCAGCTTCTAATACTGTTTATTTGCGCAATGGAATAGTGTGGCAACCATTCATCTGCCTCGGCATTTCCGATACGTTCAAATAGATTTAATGCGTTTTCAATTTTGTTGGCATCCATAGTTCAAATGCTTGTAGCATTCCTTTTTCGAAGTTGTTTTGTGCAGCTGCTAATCCTAAAAAAGCCACAAAAACTAAAGTCAGTAAATTTTTCATTGTTTTAGATGTTAGTTTTTTGATTGATACTTACAACGAAATCGTAATACTCTTATCAGTGCCTTTTAATTCAAACTTAGCATCTTCCCATTTTGGTGGTCCCATAAATCCTTTGGCGTTATTAGAACAACCGTAGTCTTCTTTCGGGATTCCCATAAAATTTTTGTCCATTTTACCGTTTTTGTTTTTGTCATGAACAAAAGATACCGCATACGTACCATTAGGTACATTTTTGAATAAAAGAACACTTTTATTATTGTCGATAGTTACCACGTTAGCTTTGTACTGTTCCTTTAAAAAAGAAGTCTCTGTATTGTACAAGCCTACTAAAAGTTGACCATCGCTACTTTTAAGACCATTAATCTCCACATTAATGTTGTGTGTCGTTTCCTGTGCATCCGCAAACGACGTGTTTAGAATAATGATGACTAAAAGTTTTACAAGTGTTGACATTACATTTCTTGATTTGTTTGGTACAAATATCAAACGTGACTGTGGTTTAAAAAATCTAAACTGACTCAATTGTTATTTTTTTAGGATGAACTGTAAAATAACAAAAAAGGTGCCGAAATCGGCACCTTTTCAATGATTATGTCGTAATATGATTTGGTTTATTTCTCTTCGTATTTTTCAATAAATCGTCGTGCACGGCCATTATCGCCATTTATAGCTAAGGCTTTTTTATAGTTTTCATAAGCCTGAAGGCTATCACCACTTCTTGCATAAGCATCACCCAAACTATTATACACGTTACCACTATTAGGATGTAACTTTGTGTTCATTGTGAAAATTCCAATAGCATCCTCGTAATTTTCATCGCACATGTAACGATATCCTATTCGATTGAATTTGTATTGGTTGATAAACTCACTCATAGAATCTTGAGCTTTTATCGCCAAAAGTCCTTCCAAAGCTTTATTGAATTCTTTGGCTTTAATTAACTGGCTTGGCGTTCTATAATTGTTTGGGACTTTGATGTAATCATATCCAATACTATCGGGATTGCTTTCTGGAATTACAGATAAATAGCGTTCATTGGTTTGTGGATGCTGAACAAAACGGAGCTTCTTATAAAGATCTGGTACAAAGAATTCATTTTCGTCCGTAGCTACTGGTTTGGTTTTTACACCGCGCCATGTGAGATCCAGATCGTTGTTGTCATAGTTGATTTCCATAACGTCATCGGCATTGAACAAATATTTCCCTGCGGTTTGCTTTTTAAATACTTCTGAATATTCTACTGAAGATGAACATGCCATTACAACAATGGCCAAACCAAAAAGTACTAAGGCTGATTTTACTTTCATTGATTGTCTGATTAGTTGTTAGATTGATTGTTGTGAGAAAAAAATGTCTCACTAAAAGTGAGACGATTAATTTTTGAAAATGTTACTGACTACCTTAATTAGTCGTAGGCATCTATATCGTCGTAATTACTATTTCGTACCCATTCAATAGCAGGTTCTAAAGATTGAAATCGCTTTATTCTTTTTGAGAAAAATAAATTTTCGATGTTGGAACTCATAGCACTCACATGAGATTGCCCTACAATACCATAAGCTTTCAACGATAAGTTTTTACTGAAAAATTTATTCCAATCATTTGGGACAACAGCATAAGAATTTATCCCATTCGAAATGTATATCACATCATTTCCTTTGCATTGCAGAATTTTTGAAACATCTTCTACAACTTGCTTCCCATGTTCTTCCCAGTTGTAAGTGATGCCATGATTATTCTCAGCAACTATAAAGTTTTTAAATACATATAACATACCGAAATCGTATGCCTATTCTTGCAATACGTCGTTATAAAAGATAGAATCTTTTACACTTTGCATATAAGAGGTAATTAGAGGTTTGAACATGCAAAATAGCGTTATTTTCTTCTTATGAAGCCTTTTTTAAAGAATAAAATAGAACAATAATTTCAAGTCTCTTACTATCAATAAAAAAGCCCCACAAAAAATATGAGGCTTGATTTATCTTGTTATTATTTCTCTGCTTACTTCACATCCATTAACTCGACATCAAAAACTAAAGTGACATTTGGCGGAATTACACCTCCAGCACCTGCACTTCCGTAACCTAAATCACTTGGTATTACCAAACGTGCTTTGTCTCCAACGTTAAGTAAGCAAATACCTTCGTCCCATCCACGAATTACTTGACCAACACCAACTTGAAAGTCTAATGGTTGGTTACGCTTGTATGACGAATCGAATACGGTACCATCTGCCAATTGACCTTTGTAATGTACGGACACCATATTACCTTTTTCAGCTTTTTTACCATCACCTTTTTGGATGATTTGGTAACGCAAACCGCTTTCAGTTTCATCGAATCCAGCAGCTAATTTATCAAGCTCTGCTCTTGCCGCCTCACGCTCTGCAGCAATACGCTTTTCGCGCGCACCTTCAAAAACTCTAAATGCTTCTATAGCATTAAAGCCTTCTGCAACAGCTCCTACACGTACAATTTCTAAACTGTCTATTGTATCACCTTGGGCAACTGCATCGACAACATCTTGGCCTTCTACTACATTACCAAAAACAGTATGCTTACCATCTAACCAAGGTGTCGCCACGTGTGTGATAAAAAACTGACTACCATTTGTTCCAGGACCAGCATTGGCCATAGATAATACACCTG
>CBFHYD010000009.1:0-39092 GCA_965659975.1 Winogradskyella sp.
TATTTTGCACCTAATTTGTAAGTAAATGCATTAATACCATCATAGTCATTGTAACCTAATCCAACTTTAATTGCTAAGTTATCAGCAATAAAATATCCACCTTCAGCGCCTACAGACCAAACAGTTGTATCGTCAAATGAATACAAACTAAAGCTTGTCCTAGCTGAATTAGCAGCTTGTGTATTTGGTCCACCAAAACCAGTATTAGCTTCAATTACCCAACTTCCTTTTGATAATGCTGAACCACCATTATCGTCTTGTGCATTCGAAAAACTAAATACCGATACAGCTAAAGCTGCAAAAAATAATTTTTTCATAATAATTATAAGTTTTAAAAATTGATAATGCAAACTAAATACTTTTTTTTGATTTTTAGACTATATCTTTGATGTTTATTAACAATTTTATGAACAATTATTTTTTATATAACTGATTATCAACATATTAATATTTTAACATTTTTAATCTGTTCTTCGTTTTAATTTTTTTTATACAAAAATAAGAGCGAGCACATTAAGTTATGACAAATTGGTCAACCTATATTAACGATTTTAAGCATTATTTGAGTCTTGAACGCGGGTTATCTGAAAACACCGTTAATAATTATATTTTTGATATTAGGAGGTTGACAACCTTTCTAAGAGATACTAATGAGCATAAAATAGTTTCACCATTAGATGTTGATTCAGAATCAATTCAGCAATTCATATATCATATTTCAAAAGAATTAAACCCACGTACCCAAGCACGCATAATTTCGGGACTCAGAAACTTCTTTGATTATTTGATTTTCGAAAATTATCGTGATAATAATCCTGTCGATAATATAGAGTCACCAAAATTAGGGTTAAAGCTACCTGATACGCTTTCAGTTAAAGAAATTGATAAGCTTATTAATGCTATTGACCTTAATTATTCTTTTAGAGGTATAAATCTTGGTCACCGCAATAAAGCCATTTTAGAAACACTTTATAGTTGTGGATTGCGAGTTAGTGAGTTGACCAATCTGAAAATTTCAGATTTGTTTTTCGATGAAGGATTTATTAAGGTAAGTGGTAAAGGAAACAAAGAACGTTTTGTCCCAATAGCAAATAGCACCCAAAAAATGATAAAGATTTGGTTAGATATCCGAAACCATATAGATATCACTGCAGTTTCAAAGGATATTGTTTTCCTTAATTACAAGGGCAACCAACTGACACGCGCCATGGTATTTACCATTATTAAAAAGTTAGTAGAGAAAATCGGCTTAAATAAAACAGTTTCCCCGCACACATTTAGACACTCTTTTGCCACACACCTACTCGAAAACGGAGCTGATCTTAGGTCCATTCAACTCATGCTCGGTCATGAAAGCATAACGACCACAGAAATATATACGCACATCGACCGTAAACAATTAAATAAGGTGATTAACACATTTCATCCAAGGAAATAAAAAAAGCATACTCGATGGTATGCCTTTTTCTATTATTATATAATATTAATCCTTACTTCGCAATATTGACAGCCCGTGTTTCTCGTATTACCGTAACTTTTACTTGACCAGGATAGGTCATGTCGGTTTGAATTTTCTGTGAAATTTCAAATGATAAACTAGCTGCTTTATCATCGCTAACTTTTTCACTTTCTACAATCACTCGCAATTCTCTACCTGCTTGTATCGCATAGGCTTTTTTAACTCCGCTAAAGCCGAAAGCAACTGATTCCAAGTCTTTCAGCCTCTGGATATACGAATCTAAAACTTGACGTCTCGCACCAGGTCTTGCTCCAGATATCGCATCACAAACCTGTATAATAGGTGATATTAAAGTATTCATTTCAATCTCATCATGGTGAGCACCTATCGCATTACATACATCTGGTTTTTCACCATACTTCTCAGCCCATTTCATACCAAGGATCGCATGAGGTGTTTCTATATCTGCTTCTGCATCTGGCACCTTACCGATATCATGAAGTAAACCAGCACGCTTAGCTAATTTTGGATTTAATCCAAGTTCGGCTGCCATCACGCCACATAATTTTGCAACTTCTCTGGAATGCTGCAATAAGTTTTGTCCGTAAGAAGAACGGTATTTCATACGACCAACCATCTTTATTAATTCTGGGTGTAAACCATGTATGCCCAAGTCAATAACTGTGCGTTTTCCGACTTCTATGATTTCTTGTTCGATTTGCTTTTTCGTCTTTTTTACAACTTCTTCGATTCGAGCTGGATGTATTCTTCCATCAGTAACTAACTTGTGTAAAGATAGTCTGGCAATTTCGCGGCGGACAGAATCAAAACAAGATAAGATAATTGCTTCTGGTGTATCATCTACAATAATCTCAACACCAGTTGCAGCTTCTATAGCACGTATATTGCGACCTTCACGACCAATAATACGGCCTTTTACATCGTCAGATTCTATATTAAATACAGAAACACAATTATCAACTGCTTCTTCCGTACCAATACGCTGAATCGTATTAATAATAATTTTCTTAGCTTCCTGTTGTGCTGTGAGTTTAGCCTCTTCTACTCTATCTTGTACAAAAGCCATTGCATCGGTTTTCGCCTCTTCTTTTAGAGACTCAACAAGCTGTTCCTTTGCCTCATCTGCCGATAAGCCAGAGATAACTTCTAATTGTTTTATTTGACTTTTATGAGCTTTATCTAATTCTTCACTCTTCTTTTCTACAAACTCTAATCTATAGTCGTAATCCTTAATCTTATCCTCTAAAGATTGGTTTGACTTTTTTGCCTTAGACAATTCATTGGATATCTGAGATTCTTTATCACGAATTCGTTTTTCGGCTTCGGCCATTTTCTTGTCTCGTGAGAGTATAACTTTTTCGTGTTCTGCCTTAAGCTCAATAAATTTTTCCTTGGCTTGTAGAATTTTATCCTTTTTTAGTGCTTCGGCGTCGGCTTTTGCCTGCTTTAGGATAGACCTACCTTCTAGTTCAGCGTTTGAAATAAGTTTTGATGCCTTGCCTTTCTCAAGAAACTTGGCAACAGTGAAACCTATAATCAAACCTAAGACTGCAGCACCAACAATATATATTAAAATATTATCCATTAGTTATGTTTAGTTAAATTGATATGTTATATAAAAAAGCCTACATCAGTTTTGGATTTTGTATAAACTCCTTAAAAACAAGTTTAGGGCTAACAAGCTGCTCAAAAATCTGCCCAGAATCTATACAGAAACAGCAGCCCGATTTTACAACTTAAACTCACCCTTTTTAAAGAATTAACGTTGAGTTTATCAAAAAATATAACTAATGTAGGCAGTAACCTTTTGTTATTTTAAAGAACGTTCGAGTTTTAAATATGCGCTTTAAGGAGGCTGTTCAATGCTTCTAATTTTTCTTGAACCTCCTCATTTACATATTCTTTATCTATACTTTTTTGCTCCACTTGAGCTGCAAACTGCAAAGCACACATTGCCAGTACATCTTGCTTATCTCTAACGGAATAGCTTTGCTCAAATTGTCTCGTCATAGCCTCAATTTTCTTTGCTGCTTTGCGCAATCCTTCTTCTTGACTCGGACTTATTGTTAATGGATAAACACGATCGGCTATAGATATTTTAATTTTTAGCTGTTCTGACATTTATCTATTCATTTACTTATTCTGCTAATTGCGCAATGCACAAATCAATATCTCGAATAAGTGAATTTATTTTGAGCTTTGTTTCTCGTTTATTATCGTCACTACCAAGCATTGCATTCGCTATTTTGAGCGTTTCATATCTTTCTGACCATTCACTTAATTGCTCTTGGTACTCTAAGATTTGTTTTTGACATTCATGAAGTTGTAAAGAAAGCTTTTCATTAGTGCTTTTCAGTACTTCTTGTTTATGTAATACCTTCGAAATTCTATTCTCAAGAGTATCTACAATGTCTTCTATTTTACTCATAAAAGTAATACAACACTTATTTCACAAAGTTAACATTTCGGATTTAAAAATTCGTAATTGTTTCCTATTATTTTTAATTGAGGTAATAGGTAGAGGAGTAATTCGTTAGCTAAATTAAGAGCGATTATGCATTTGCAAAACCCATTGAAATTAATATTTTAGCTTCAATTTAGAATTCTGAATGAAAAAAATTTTATTACTACTTCTCTTTACCACTTCTGTCTTTTCACAATCAGAATACCCACAAGACTATTTTAGAAAACCATTAGATATCACACCTATTCTATCAGGTACTTTCGCCGAGTTACGATCCAACCATTTTCATTCTGGATTAGATTTAAAAACCCAACAAAAAACAGGACTAAAAGTCTACACAGCCGCAGAAGGTTATGTGAGTCGCATAAAAATTGCCCACTATGGATATGGTAAAGCGCTTTACATTACACATCCAAATGGTTATACAACGGTTTACGGGCATCTTAAAAAGTTTTCGCCAAAAATAGAAGCTTATATTAAGGACTGCCAATACGACAAAGAAAGTTATGAAGTAGAGGTTTTTCCGAATAAAACTGAACTGCCAATCTCTGTAGATGAAGTCATTGCTTATTCCGGAAATACTGGTGGATCTGGTGGACCTCATCTTCATTTTGAAATTAGAGATAATGCCGAAAGACCAATTAATCCAATGCTATTTGGTATAGATGTAAAAGATACAAGAAAGCCTAATGTTATCTCTTTATATGCCTACCCGAAAAATGAAAATTCATTTATAAATGGAAAAAATGAGCGTGTACAATTACGCCTCATCAAACAAAAGAACGGTAATTATAATGTAGAGCGGATAAAAGCGATTGGTGAGATAGGTTTTGGTGTTGTAAGTTATGATCGACAGGACTTGGCTCCGAATAATAATGGTGTAAGCAACATCTCTTCATTTCTTAATGGTAACAAAGTGTTTGAGATGGATTTTAAACGTTTCAGCTTTAGCGAGACCAAGCATCTCAATCGGTATATCGATTTTGAATTATGGAAAACTAAAAAAACAAGGAGCCAAAAACTTTTTGTCGAAGCGAATAATCCACTTAGCATGTTCAAAAATGTTGTTGATGATGGTTATATAAGGATAGAAGATAGTACGGATACCGTTTACAATATTGAGATTAAAGACTATAAACAGAATACAACAGAAATAACAATTCCTATTTCAGGGAAGCCATATGCTGCTGAACTAAATGAAGATGCCATAAATGCTGTAAAGCACTTAGTGAAAAATGCTGAAACGACTGTTTTAGAAGACGGCCTAGTTACCGTAACCTTCTATCCGGACACTGTTTATGAAGATACGTTTATAGACTTCGAAGTAAACTCTGATACAATCAAACTTCATAAAGACGTTGTTCCGGTGCAAAAAGCATTTACCATTAGTTATGACATTAGTCAATATGAGGGTGATGATAAAGACAAACTCTTTATCGCAAGATTATATGGTTATTATAAAAAGCCGTCTTACGTAAGTACAAAACGAAAGGACAATAAACTAATAGCACGCAACAAAACATTTGGGATTTATACATTAGTTACGGATACTGTTGCTCCAAAAATTAAGCCGCTAAATTTTACAAATAAAAAGTGGATGAGTAAATACCGTTATTTAAAACTGAAAATTAGTGATGACTTATCAGGTATATCGAAATACCGTGCAACTGTTAATGGCAAGTGGATTCTTATGGAGTACGATTATAAAACCAATTCATTGGTGCATGATTTCAATGATAATGTAATTACAGACACAGAAAATAATTTGAAAGTAGTCGTCACGGATAATGTTGGAAATAGTTCTACATTTACAGCAACCTTTTTCAGAAAATAAAATCTATTAGTATTGAAAACCAAAAATCAATTACTCACTTTTTTCTTTTTATTGGCATCAATAGTGGTTTTTGCACAAACTGTTGTTGTTCGAGGAGTCATATTGGATGAGAAGAATACTCCATTAGACAATGTAAATATCAAAGCCAATGCTGGAGAAGGTACGACAACCAATAAAAATGGTTTTTTTGAAATCCGAATTCCCTCAGACACTGATGTTACTTTAGTTTTTACGCATTTAGGTCATGAACGTATCGAACAAAAGTTTAATCTACCAAATGGCAGTGAAATTGAATATAACCCAGTATTCAAGGTAAGTGTAGAACAAATTGCTACCGTTGTTATTAATCAGAATACACGACAAAGTCGGACTGGTGTTACCACCTTATCACCAAAAGTCATTCGAACCATTAAGGGTGCACAACCTGGTGTGGAAAACATTCTTAAGACCTTGCCTGGTGTAAATATTAATAACGAATTAAGTACACAATATTCTGTTCGTGGTGGAAATTTTGATGAGAACTTGGTTTATGTCAATGAGATTGAAGTGTATCGTCCATTTCTTATTCGTTCTGGTAATCAAGAAGGATTAAGTTTTGTAAATACAGACATGGTATCTAATGTTGATTTCTCTGCTGGTGGTTTCCAAGCGCGTTATGGTGATAAATTATCATCCGTTTTAGATATCACCTATAAAAAACCAACAAAGTTCGCAGTTAGTACAGATTTAAGTTTATTAGGCGGAAGTTTAGCTATGGAAACGGCTTCGAAAAGTGGTAAATTCTCTTCTATTTCTGGAGTTCGTTATCGTGATAATTCTTTAATTCTGAATAACTTAGAAACACAAGGTAATGTAGAACCTGTTTTTGCAGATTTTCAAACGTATCTGACTTATCGATTTTCAGATAAATTTCATTTGAATTTCTTAGGGAATGTCTCGCTTAATCAATACAATTTTGAACCACAAAATAGACAAACCAATTTCGGAACAATTGATGAACCTGTTGCATTATTAGTGTTTTATGAAGGTCAAGAACAAACAGAATACCTAACAACATTTGGTGCTTTTAAAGCCAATTATTTCTTGAATGACAAGACCACTTTAAAACTAATGGGTTCTACTTATCACGCCACGGAGCAAGAATACTTTGACATTTTGGCGCAATACAGATTGGGTGAAGTCAATACCAATATTGGTGATGATGATTTAGGCGATGTTGAATTTAGCGAAGGTATAGGATCGCAATTAACACGTGCGAGAAATGATCTTGATGCCTTGATTTTTAATTTGGAGCATCGAGGAGATTATAACATCGACGAGAGGAGTAATATTGAATGGTCATTGAAATATACGAATGAAGATATTCGCGATAGATTGGTAGAGTCTGAAGTTATAGACTCCACTGGTTTTTCAATACGACCGCCTGGATTAACTGGACCGAATTTTCAGCCAGATGCACCTTTCGATGGTCCATTAACCGCTTTTCAGAATATACGTGCTTTCAATGAAGTTACTATTGACAGATTACAAGCATTTGCTCAATATAAAAAGTCAACAATCATAGGTAATGACCACGAAGTTTATTACAACATTGGTGTGCGTTCACATACATGGACTATTAACGGCGAAGGTATTGAAAATAGTACCCAAACCGTTGTGAGTCCTCGCGCACAGTTTGCCATTAAACCGAATTGGGAAAAAGATATGCTTTTCAGGATTTCTGGTGGATTGTATTATCAACCACCTTTTTATCGTGAATTGAGAGATTCTTCTGGTATCGTAAGACCAAATGTGAAGGCTCAAAAATCCTTTCATGTTGTTTTAGGAAACGAATGGAGTTTCAAAATGTGGGATCGCCCATTTAAGTTGGTTTCTGAAGCTTATTACAAAGGCTTATCAGACGTGAATCCATATACCTTAGAAAATGTGAGGATTCGTTACCGTGCAAACAATAGCGCCGATGCATATGCTTATGGTCTCGATTTAAGACTTAATGGTGAGTTTGTCCCAGGAACTGAATCGTGGTTTAGTTTTGGATATCTAAAAACTGAAGAAAATATAAATAACCGTGGTTTTATTTCAAGGCCAACAGACCAACGGCTTAAGTTTGGTGTGTTATTCCAAGATTATGTGCCAAATATGCCAGATTTAAAAATGTATCTCAACTTGGTTTATAATACTGGATTACCTGGCGGATCTCCGAGTTATGCAGATCCTTATGACTTTCAGTTTAGATTACGCGATTATCGTAGAGCAGATTTAGGTATTTCTTATGAACTGGTTAACCCAGAGAAGAGCTACAACTCTAAATGGAAGAAAAGCTTTCAAAGTTTATCATTGGGTATCGAAATCTACAACATGTTTAACAACCAAAATGCGATTACCAATACTTGGGTTAGAGATGTGAATAGCCAACGCCAATTCGCAATACCTAATTTCTTGACGCCACGTGTATTTAATGTTAGATTGTCGGCGAGACTATAGCTTTTGAAGAAGTATTATTGCTTAGCAAACTCACAAAGTACATCTACCACATAATCAATTTCTTCTTTGGTATTATACTTCGATAATGAAAAACGAACTGAAGGTCTTTTCAGTTTTTCTTCATCCAAAACTTGAGTAAGAACATGAGAAGCGCCAGTACTTCCGCTTTGGCAAGCACTACCTTTAGAACATGCAATTCCTTTAAGATCTAATTGAAACTGAAGCATCATTGTTTTTTCAGGAGGTAATGGTAAACATACATTTATAAGTGTATAAGTACTTTTATCTAAATTTCCAGATTCACCATTAAAATGACATCCTGGCAATTTTGAATTTAAAGTGTCTATAAAATAACGCTTTAATTCTTTTGTGTGACCAGCTTCAGCTTCCAAATTCTCGTAGGCTAATCTTAGCGCTTCGTCCATCCCAACAATGTTATGCAAACATTCGGTTCCAGCTCTATAACCTCGCTCCTGCTCTCCACCAAAAATTAGTGGCTTAAGTCCAGATGCTGCACGGATAAAACAAAATCCGATTCCTTTTGGACCATGGAATTTGTGGGCGGCTGAAGCAATAAAATCGACCTTTGTCTTTTCCAAATCCAATTTAAAATGCCCTACAGATTGTACTGTATCCGAGTGAAACAACGCACCGTTCTGCTGACATAAATCGGCAACCAATTGAATATCCAAAACATTTCCTATTTCGTTATTAATGTGCATTAACGACACCAATTTTTTACCTGGTGTTTTTAATAAGGACTCGAGATGCTTGTAGTCTATATTTCCGTTTTGGTCTAAGTCTACGAATGATAAACTTATGCCATATTCGCTTTGGAGTTGTTCTGCCGTATGTAAAACAGCATGATGTTCTATTTTTGATGTGATTATCTCCTTAACACCTAAATCGCGCACAGAGCTACGAAGTGCCAAATTATCGGCTTCTGTACCGCCTGAAGTAAATATTATTTCTCCTGCAGATACATTAAAATAAGAGGCAATATTCTTTCTGCATTGTTCCATAATTGACTTTGCAGAACGACCAAAACTGTGTGTTGATGACGCATTTCCATAATTAGACTGAAGTACTTCTGTCATTTTATCTATGACTTCCTTTCGTACTTGAGTAGTTGCGGCACTATCAAAATAGATGTTATTCATAATGCAAAAATAACGCATAAAATTATTTCTGAGTTGCTATGTTATAATTTTTCAAAACACGTATTTTTGTTTACCAATATGTAATTATGAGAAACGCATTAGCTGTATTTTTTCTGGTTTTCTTTTTATCCTGTGATGATGGTGATATCATTACAGTGAATATTGATTTTGATTATAATCTTAGTCAATGTGAAAATAATTCTGACTCTTATTTCATTTACAATACAAAAGATGATCCAAGCGAAGCAGTTATAGTCGTTTTCCCAAGAAATACTACCAATGAACTATTTTTTACAGAAGCGACTTCAGAAAATCAGACGCCATTAATAGTTGACGGTTCTTCTACTCGTTTTATTTACAGAACCTACAATAGAAATATTACAGGTACTGGAACTAACAGTGAATTATGTGATGCTGTTATTCCTGCCGATTTAACGATTCTCGAAGATTATGAAGCAGCATCTGGCGCTGAAATTTTAATTACGTCAACTGTCATAGATGATGACGAAGATGGTGTTCCTACAGAATTTGAAGGTGCCGACCCAAATGGTGATGGCGATTTTTCCGATTCTTTGGATACCGATGGTGATGGTATTTTTGATTATTTAGATGATGACGACGATAACGACAATGTTTTGACGCGTCAAGAATTGAATAATGATGACACAAGTGATGAAGATCCAAATACAAATCCATTAGATACAGATGGTGACGGCACACCTGATTATTTAGATACTGATGATGATAATGATATGGTATTGACCATTGATGAGGACGCCAATGGTGTTAATGGACCAATTGATGATACAGTTGTAGAAAATGGTGTATCAATACCTTTATTTAGAAGTGCTTTGGAGACTATTTCTTATCCAAATCCTGGATTAAGAACGGACAATGACTACTTAAGAACTGTGACGCTTTCATTTGTAGTTCAGAACTTTAACATTGAGATTTTACAGCAGGATGTTCTTTCGCTTGGTACGTTGACCAATTCGTTTCAAGTAGAACTAGATGACTAAGGCGCTACATTCTGAAATATCTTAACTTCAGTCGCTCCGAGACCGTATTCTCTGTAGTCAGCATCATAAAAGGTGACATTGTTGTAACGTCGGAGAACAGTTTCCAATTCTTGTCTTAGTACACCTTCACCAACGCCATGAATAAAAACCAATTTAGGGATGCGCTTTTTTATAGCAAACTCTAACTGTCTTCTTGCTGTATCCAATTGTAGATTTAACATGTCAAAATTGGTCATGCCTTTAGTAGAATCTGTTAATTGATGAATATGCAAGTCTATAACCAATGATGGCTGGTGACGCTTTTTGGATTTTGGCTTTTGTATCTGCCTTTTTTTATCTCCAGATTTTTCTCTCTGAATCTCTGCGACAGTCGTAGCCGAAAAGGAAGATAGATTTAAATCGTTTTTGACCTTTATCAATTCAGATTTATGAAATTGAAATTCAAAACCATCGGCATCTTCAATAGTAATAATATCGTCAACGATTAGAGTAATTCGACCTTGAATAGCATCGTCTATGGTCTCAACACTATCTCCTAATTTCATCATCTTCTCTTTCTGTTTTCACAAACGATTCTTCCTCTTGATTCTCGAATTTACTTGGGACATTTCTTGAAACTCTATAAATCCCAAACATTAATAACACAATTCCAACGATTAAAACATATTCATTTTGTTCTTCGCCAGCTTGTGCATAAATGGCTATTACACCTCCAATAACGATACAAGCAATATTAAGTATTCGGGAAAAATTATTCATAATGCAAAAATAGTTAAAGTGAAAATAGTTTTATACAACTCATAAAACTGAATTATTATATTTGGAATATGTTTCTATTGCACAGCAAATTGGAAGATTACATGTTGCCTTGCCTAAATAAAACTATTTTAGGCATTGAGTGTGCTGGTTGTGGGTTTCAACGTTCTATCGCGCTACTAATTCATGGAGATTTTGTTCAGGCATTTCTTATGTACCCAGCCATTTACCCAATTCTTGGTCTTGCAGGTGTTTTTGTTACAGATATTTTTTTCAAACTAAAAAACTACAATAAAATAATTACTATTTTGGCTGTACTAACAGTTACCTTCATTATAGGCAACTTTATAATTAAAACCTTAATCAACTAAATTCAATATGGAAAAAGAAAAACTCAATCCCGTCTTAGTCTACGTTTTAGCAATTGTTGGACTTTTATGTTGTTGTATCGCTGGATCAGGTATGTTATTAGCTGGTGCTGCAATGATTATAGCACATACCCAGCTCAAAAAAGTTCAAGACAATCCTGATGCTTATGATTTGGATTCTGCAAAAGCCATGAAAACAGCTAAAATAGTTGCTGCCGTGATCTTAGTAATTAATATACTTTACTTGATTTACACAATTTACAGTATACAACAAATGGGTGGCTGGGACGCATACATGGAAACCGTAAATAAAATGATGGAAGAAATGCAAAAAGCACAAAACCAATAATAAAACTGACCATAACAAAAAAGTGATTTTCAATTGAAAATCGCTTTTTTATTTTAAGCTTCAAATTCTTGAAGTGTCTTTATGATTATTGAGATACATTCTCTCAATTGTTCCTCATTCATTACCAATGGTGGTGCAAATCTTATGATGTTACCGTGCGTTGGTTTAGCCAAAAGTCCATTGTCTCGGAGTCGCAAACAGATATTCCATGCTGTATCACTATCCTCTGTATCATTAATTAAAATAGCATTGAGCAATCCACGTCCACGAACAGCATTTACAATAGTACTATTTTCTATGTATGCAGAAAGTTCACTTCTGAATAATTCACCTAAAATCTCTGCATTAGCCGCTAATTCTTCATCTTTAATAACTTCTAATGCTGCTATACCAATTGCAGCAGCTACTGGATTACCTCCAAATGTACTTCCGTGATTTCCGGGTTTGATTACACCCATAATATCATCATTCGCTAATACTGCTGAAACTGGATAAGCTCCACCTGACAAGGCCTTACCTAAAATAAGAATGTCTGGCTTTACATCTGGTGTTCCAGAGCAATGTTTGTCTGCACACGAACAATTACCGCAGGTAGCTAATAAGCGACCTGTACGAGCGATTCCTGTTTGTACTTCATCTGCTATAAATAGAACATTGTGTTTCTCACACAACGCCTTTGCTTCTTTGAGATAATTCTCGCTTGGTACATAAACACCTGCTTCACCTTGAATTGGCTCTACTAAAAAACCAGCAACATTATCATTTGATTCTAAAGCATGCTGAAGTGCTTGCAGATTATCGTACTCTATTTTAATGAATCCTTTAGTGTAAGGACCAAAGTTCTTACGCGCAACAGGATCGTTAGAAAACGATATAATTGTTGTAGTACGACCATGAAAATTGTTCTCACAAACAATAATTTGCGCTTCATTTTCGTCTATACCTTTTACTTCGTAAGCCCACTTTCTACATAGCTTTAAAGCCGTTTCTACAGCTTCTGCACCAGTATTCATTGGTAATAGTTTATCAAAGTTGAAAGTCTCTATTGCAAACTTTTCAAATTTTCCTAACATGTCATTGTAAAATGCTCTTGAGGTTAATGTCAAGGTTTGCGCCTGATTCACCATTGCACATACAATCTTAGGATGACAATGTCCTTGATTTACCGCAGAATATGCCGATAAAAAATCGTAATACCTTTTGCCTTCGACATCCCAAACATAAACACCTTCACCTTTACTCAATACTACAGGTAGTGGATGATAATTGTGTGCTCCGTACTTGTCTTCTAATGCTATCGCGTCCTGCGATGTTAATTGGTCTAAAACAGCCATTTAAAAAAATTAAAAATTAAACTTAATGCTAAGCAAAGAATTAACACGTAAATCTCGCTTAGCGAGTTCCTGTTCTACCTTTATCCTTCCGATAATAACTCACTGAAGTGTAATGAGTTTCGAAAATTCAGCGTGGGAAAGAAATCATCCCTAAGAGTGTGCAAATTAATCATATTCTCATAATTATAAAAGGGATATTTGTTATTGCCCAAATGAAACTATATTTGCACACCGATTTCATAATAAATGCCAAGAAGAGAACGAAATAAATTTGTAAAACGCGGACAAATCCTTGAATTACGCATAGAAGATTACGCTTTTGGTGGTAAAGGCATTGCCCGTATTAGAAATGAGCATGGTGAGTTTGTAGTTTTTGTACCAAACACACTTCCTGGGCAAGTGGTGAAAGCACAGGTTAAAAAATCGAGTAAGACCTATGCCGAATGTAAATTATTCGAAGTCTTACAACATTCTGAAGATGAGATTGATACTCCTTATCATTATATTCCTGGCGCACCATACATTAAGTTACCAATCGAACTTCAGCATGAGTACAAAAAAAAGAGTACTTTAGAACTCTTCAAACGCATAGGGAAAGTTGCAGATATCGAAGATAAGTTTGATGAGTTTGTTCATTCGCCAAACACATTTCATTATAGAAATAAAATGGAATATGGTTTCTCTGCAATCGGTTATGATAGAAAACTAAAAACAGATGTTGATGAATTTACCTTAGGTTTTAAAAAGCGAGGTACTTGGTGGTGTGGTGAAAATCTAAATCAAGATTCTGGCTTGTTCGATAAGCAGGTTGAAGACAGTCTAAAACAAATAAGACAGTACTGTGAGAAGACCGAATTAGAACCATGGCATGCACCAAGGAAAGAAGGCTTTTTTAGATACTTTGTTGTTCGTAAATCCTACAAAACCAATAAACTCCTATTTAATTTAGTTACGACATCATACGACCTTCCAAAGTTTGACCTAAACGCATTTGCCAACTTTTTAGTTGAATTGTTTGATGATAGAGTTGCAGGTTTGCTTCATACCATAAATGACGAAATTGGAGATCGCACCATTGCGACTACCGGAAGTATTAGTCTTGTTTATGGAGACGACAAAATCGTAGAAGAATTGCTTGGTTTGAATTTTGAAATAAGCATGAAGAGTTTCTTTCAAACCAATCCAAAATCAGCTGAAAAGTTATATCAAAAGGTCATTGATTACGCATTAGAAGATAAAGAAGCAATTGATAACTCCGTGGTTATGGACTTGTTCTGCGGCACAGGAACCATTGGTCAATTATTAGCATCAAGAAGTGAAAACACTAAAATTATAGGTGTTGACATTGTCGCTTCAGCTATTGAAGATGCCAAAGAAAATGCAAAACGAAATGCTATTGAAGGTCTAAAATTTTATGCAGCTGATGTAGGTAAGTTTCTATCAGAACATCCGCAATACGCAAATAAGATTAAGACGATTATCTTAGATCCAGCACGCGCAGGTATTGCACCAAAGACTCTAAAAAAAATAATAAACCTCAAGGCCAAACGTTTGGTTTATGTATCTTGTAATCCAGCTACGCAAGCTCGAGATACAGAGCAATTAATGCAAGCTGGTTATAAAATTAGAAAGTTCAGTTTAGTAGATCAATTTCCGCACACAGCACATATAGAAACTGTGTTTTTATTTGAAAAATATTGATGAAAAAATATAATATCCTATTTCTTCTACTTATCCTTTTATTGGGTTGCGAACGTGACGATATCTGTGCAGATGTTACTGAAACAACACCACGATTATTGATAGAGTTTTATGATGTCACCGATATAGATGTTATAAAAAGTGTGACACGTTTATCAGTTTATGCTGAAGATTTGGTTACTGATAATGGAGTAGTTACATTTCCAGAAGCCGCGTCCAATGCTACTTTGATATTTAATTCAAATAGTAATACTATAGAATTACCGTTACAAGTTACTGAAGAAGGAACACAAAATACGTTGCGATATTTTATTGAAAGTGATACAAACCTAAGACTGGATGGAGATCCTTTAACAGAATCAAATATCGATGTGTTAGAAATCACTTATACACCAGAATTTGTCTATGTATCACGCGCTTGCGGTTTTAAAAGTAATTTTAATGAATTGGTCGCAGTTCAAAATCCAGGAAGTGACAGTATAGATTGGATACAAAACATCTCTTATTTTGAAGCCACAGTACCAATAACAGTAGAAAATGAAAACACAGCTCATGTACAAATATTTCATTAGTAGTATAGTTGTTCTCTTAATTTCTTCTGCTGTTTACTCACAAAATGAAGATATTAACGAGCAAAAGGATGAAGCAATTAATAAAGTTAATAACGACTCCAAAGCAATTAAACAGCGTTACGGTATAAGATTTGGTGCAGATATTTCTAAATTAGTACGAACTGCCTTAGATGATAATTATCAAGGATTTGAAGTTAATGCAGATTACCGTTTAAGTTATAGATGGTATCTCGCTGGAGAATTGGGTAATGAACAACGAACCCTTGAGAATGAACAGCTCAATATAACATCAAAAGGAAGCTATTTTAAAGCTGGTGTAGATTACAACTTGTATAGAAACTGGCTGGATATGGAAAATATGATTTTTGCGGGTTTCAGAGTTGGTGCAAGTACCTTCAGTCAAACACTCAATAGCAGAACTATATTCGATGCCAATAATCAATATTTTGGACAACCGCTGACAACTACCACACCTATCGAGACTGATGGTTTAACAGCCATTTTGGGAGAAATTATGCTCGGTATAAAGGCTGAAGTCCTTTCTAATTTGTTTATGGGTCTAAATTTGCAATTAAAATTTTTGGCTTCAGAAACTGCACCTGACAGTTTCGAGAATTTATACATTCCAGGATTCAACCGCACCTACGATAGTGGAATTATTGGTGCAGGTTTTGGCTATACCATTTCTTATATGATTCCTATTTATAAAAAAGCAAAACCGACCAAAAAAGAATCTGAAGAAGACACCGAAGACAATTAGAAATCTTATCCCTTAATGAGAATTTTTATATCTTTTTAAAAATTTAAGGCGACAATGGATAAGGACGCAATTGCAGATCTAATCGAGAACAAACAGTCGGACTACATAAAATTGGTCGAAGCCCAACCAGAAGAACATTGGACAAGAGCTCCTGAAAGTAAATGGACGACTGACCAGCACACCTTACATCTTTTAGATACCTTAAAACTTATTAATAAAGCTCTGAGCATGCCCAAATTTTTATTGCGATTAAAATTCGGGACGTCTAACCGAGATGTAAGAAGTTTTGATGAAGTTACTAAACGCTATAACGAGCGTCTAGTAGGCGCAAAAGGAAAGACTTATAAAGGCTCACAAAACATGGGTGTCCCTCAGATAAATTACAAAGCTTATCTTCTAACACGCATGCAACAAGAACAAAAGAAATTGTCTTACAAAACCCGTAAAATTTCAGATAAACATCTTGATAATCTTGTATTACCTCATCCGTTAATGGGAAAAATGCCAATAAGAGAATTACTCATGTGGACACCTTATCACACAGAACATCATAACAAAACATTGAAGGAGAACTATGCGTTCAAGGATTAATTAAAAATTTTAACCAATAATTCTTTCAATAAATCTTTCTGTGGGACTGCATTTGCACCGACTCCTTTTCCTTTAACGTCAAAATCTCTTAGAACTGCCACTGCTCTACTTACGTTTTTCATTGGGTAGTTTCTTGCTGCGTTGCTATATTCATTTACAAAATAAGGATTGATTTTTAGTGCTGAAGCTACGCTACGTGGAGATTTGTCACTCAATCCATGGTATTGTAATAGCTGAGAGAAGAAATTAAAAAGCAATGATACCGTCATAACCATTGGGTTATCCTTAGGGTTATCACCAAAATACTTTGCAATACGAAAGGCTTTGGCCAAATCTCTTTCTCCGACAGCTTTGCGAAGTTCAAAATTATTAAAGTCCTTACTAATCCCTATGTTTTCTTCAATGGCTTCCGGTGTAATTTGTGATTCCTTTGGAAGAACGATCTTAAGCTTATTGATTTCATTTTCAATTTTTGACAAATCAGTACCCAAAAATTCTACAAGCATTTGAGATGCTTTCGGTGTTATACTATAACCTTGCCCAGATAATACACGACGAATCCAATCAGGAACCTGGTTGTCATAGAGCTTCTTACTTTCGTAAATAAAACCTTTTTTATTAAGTGCCTTATACAATGCCTTGCGCTTATCAATCTTCTTGTACTTATAATTGACCACTAAAACTGTGGTTGGTTGTGGATTTTCAACATAAGATATAAGTTTCTCAATGGTTCTGCTTAAGTCTTGAGCTTCTTTTACAATGACCACTTGTCTCTCGGCCATCATCGGATAACGTTTCGCATTGCTAACAACATCATCAATTGATATATCACGACCGTAAAGGACCATTTGGTTAAATCCTTTATCGGCCTCATCAAGAATATTATCCTCAATATAGTCAGATATCTTATCTATATAATAGGGTTCTTCACCCATTAAAAAATATATAGGTTGTATCTGCCCAGCTCTAATGTTTTTAACTATTTGTTTTGCTTCTTCCAATGCTTAAAATATTCCAAAAAATCCAAAACCTAAACCTATAATAAACTCTAAAAGTTTATGATTGATATTTGGAATTTAGGTATTGAGATTTACCTTTGTGTGGTGCAAGACTTAGATTTTCCAAAGTTCAACTACCGTTTCAAAAATAAAGAAAATAAGCTTTCTATTTTTGACATAATTCGCAAAAAATTTGTGATTCTTCAGCCTGAAGAATGGGTTCGACAACACTGCATTCATTACTTGATAAATCAGAAAAACTATCCTGAATCATTGATCAACGTAGAAAAAGTACTTACCATCAATGATTTAAGGAAACGCTATGATATTGTAATTTTCAATCCAGATGGTAGTATCTTTTTAGTGGTAGAATGTAAAGCACCGCATATATCTATCAATCAAAATACGTTTGACCAAATTGCGCGTTACAATATGACATTGAATGCCAACTATTTAATGGTAACCAATGGTTTAAATCATTATTATTGCCAAATGGATTTTGATAATGAGAAATATAAATTTCTGAAAGTCATACCTAATTATAGCCGTTGACATACACTAAGAAAGATATCGCAATTGTAATCCTTAATTGGAACGGTAAAGCACTACTCGAAAAGTTTTTACCTTCTATTACATCTTATTCTGAAGGTGCTACTATTTATGTGGCCGACAATGCTTCTACTGATGATTCTGTTTTGTTTTTGAAATCTGATTATCCGGATGTTAAGATTATTCAGAATACCGAAAATGGTGGTTTTGCTCATGGCTACAATGTTGCTCTTAAAACTGTAAGCGAACCCTTGCTATGTTTATTGAATAGTGATGTCGAAGTCACTGAAAATTGGCTTGATCCTATATTGGATGTCTATAATTCTGATGCATCAGTCTCGATTATTCAACCTAAAATATTAGACTACATACAAAAGACTCATTTTGAATATGCTGGCGCTGCAGGAGGATTTATAGATAAGTATGGATATCCTTATTGTCGCGGTCGTATTTTTGATACTGTTGAGGAAGACAAAAATCAATACGATGATACTATTGAAATTTTTTGGGCTTCTGGTGCATGTTTCTTCATTAAGAACGAAACCTTTAAAAGTTTAAATGGATTCGACGAAAGCTTTTTTGCGCATATGGAGGAAATCGATTTGTGTTGGAGAGCTTTTAATAGCAATCATAAGTCTAAATATGTTGGTACATCAACAGTCTTTCATGTTGGTGGTGGCACTCTCAATCAAACAAATCCAAAGAAAACCTATCTCAATTTTAGAAACAGCTTATTCACACTCTTAAAGAACACCGATAAAAATGTTTTTGGACGTACATTCATAAGAATGCTATTAGACGGTATTGCTGCATTACGATTTCTCATACAAGGCAAACCAAAACATTTCCTTGCGATTCTTAAAGCACACGGAAGTTTTTATATGGCAATAAACCGATTACGCAAAGTGAGAAAGCACAAAACAAAGGTTAAAAATTACTATTCGGTAAAATCCATAGTCTGGAATTATTTCGTATTAAATAACAAAACTTTTTAATTGTTGATAAAACTGTTAAAGTTTGTGTTAATCGCGTTAGAATCTGTTTCTTAATTCGATAGTTTTGTAATGATTTAAAACCAAAATATTAATTATTTACTATGAAAAAATCAATTCTTCTAAGTTTAGGTGCGGTGCTATTATTAACCGCGTGTGTGTCTAAGAAAGAGTATGCTGCATTAGAAGCAAAACAAAAAGAAACTCAAGATCTCCTTAACAGTGCTACTGTAAAGCTAAATGCATGTTTGTCTGATAAATCAGCAGCATTAGCACGTGTTGAGGCAATGAAAGAACAATTAGCAGATTTACGTAAGAGTAATGATGCCTTAATTAAAAGCTCTCAAGATTTAACTGAATTAACTGCAAAAGGTGCAGAAAATCTTGAAAAATCGTTAGAGTCATTACAAGAACGTGACTTAAAAATTACACGTTTACAAGATGCTTTAAACCGTAAAGACAGTGTTACATTGGCTATTGTAACAAGTTTAAAGAAAGAAGTTGGCATCAACGATCCTGATATCGAGGTGAATGTTGAAAAAGGTGTTGTATTTATCTCAATTGCTGATAAACTTCTATTTAAAAGTGGAAGTTACAACGTAACGGATCGTGCTAAAGAAGTTTTAGGAAAAGTAGCTAAAGTGATTAACAGTAAGCCAAATTTTGAAGCTATGGTTGAGTCACATACAGACAATGTACCTTACAACAAACCTCCATTAATTGATAACTGGGACTTAAGTGTAAAAAGAGCAACGTCGGTTGTACGTGTATTAGAAAGTTTAGAGGTAAATCCTCAACAACTTATTGCTGCTGGTCGTAGTTACCACGTACCGTTGGTAGAAAACGATACTGCTGAAAATAAAGCTAAAAACAGAAGAACACGTATTGTAGTCCTTCCTAAGATTGATCAATTCTACGAAATGATCGAAGAAGAAATGAAAAATCTTTCTGCTGGAGAATAGTATTTAACCAGTTAAAATATCAAAACCCCAAAGTTTAGGCTTTGGGGTTTTTATTTAGTAATCAATTTTTTTAATAAACACTCTCGTAAGATTTTACAAGTCTAATGAATTCTGCTCTGTAGCCTTCTGCGTCTTCACCTCTACCTTTTTTTGCTAACTTTATAACAAGGTCCAGATTTGCGTTATTATAATAACTCGATTCTCTTAGTTGCATTCCAAATAGAGCAACCGCAGCTGCAAAATTCATGTCCTCTGTTGGATTTGAAATTTCGTTCTTTTGAACATGCACCATTTCTACACTACTAGATTCAGTTGGTTTTTTGTACCTAAACTTAACTGTAAATAACTCATTAGATTCTTCATTCAAAATAGTATTCTTAGTGTACTTCAAATCAGGAACTGCTTTTAGATATTTTGATTGGATTCAATTTGGAATTATTTCATATAAGGCTGTAACTGTATGACCGCTTCCTAACTCTCCAGCATCTTTTGTGTCATCGATAAAATCCTCATCATTAAGCAGTCTTTTTTCATAACCTATAAGTCGGTAGGCTTGAACCTTATTAGGATTAAATTCGACCTGAATTTTTACATCTTTTGCAATAGTGTACAAGGTACCACCAAACTCTTTACCAAAAACCTTCTGTGCCTCTTGCATAGTATCAATATAAGCATGGTTACCATTACCTTTGTCTGCTAAAGTTTCTAACTTAGAATCTTTATAATTCCCATACCCAAATCCTAAAACTGAAAGAAATACACCAGATTTACGTTTTTCTTCTATCAAATTTTCCATCGCCTGATCACTTGATGCTCCAACGTTAAAATCGCCATCTGTTGCTAAAATCACACGATTATTACCATTCTTTTTGAAGTTACTTTGTGCTAAACTATAGGCGAGTTCTATACCTGCGCCTCCTGCCGTAGATCCTCCAGCATTTAAATTATTTAAAGATGCCATTATCTTCTCTTTATTATCTCCGCTTGTAGGCTCTAACACTACTCCAGCAGCACCTGCATAAACAACAATAGATACCTTGTCTTCTTTGCGTAATTGATTAACCAAAAGCCTAAAAGCTGACTTTAATAGTGGTAGTTTGTTTTGTGAACTCATTGAACCAGATACATCTATCAAGAAAGTGAGATTTGAAGGTGGTAAATCTTCATCCTTATAAGTCTTTCCTTGAAGACCAATTCTTACCAATTGTGTTGCTTTATACCAAGGTGTTTGTGTAACCTCTGTATTTATTGAAAATGGGTGATTATCCGTAGGTTGTGAGTAATCGTAATTAAAGTAATTTACCATTTCCTCTATTTTAACGGCATCAGGCTGAAGATACTCTCCATTATTTATCATTCTTCTAACGTTACTGTAAGAAGCTTTATCTACATCAATCGAAAATGTTGATAAGGGTGAAAGGTTTGTACGTTCAAAATGATTCTCGTTTATAGGTGCATAGCTTTCGTTATTCTGAATTCTAAAATTACCTCTTTTAGTTACAATTACGATGCACTTTTCTTTTAGAGACTTCCCAAATTTACGTTTTGCTTCTGCTTTAGAATATTCAACTTTACTTTCAATATTTTCTTTTGGTATAGAAGCAATCATCGCATTATTTCTTCTTGCGATTGGAACACCATCCACTATGTAGTAAGCATCAGGATTATATATACTTCCTGCTTTTGTTGTAACAACTACAACACCATTTACTCCTCTCGTTCCATAAATAGAGGATGCATTGGCATCCTTTAAAACAGATACAGAATTTATACTTTCTGGTTTAATTGTTCTAAATTCGTTTTCGTTAACAACCTTGCCATCAACTACAAATAATGGCTCTTTGTTTCCATTAATCGAGCTTACACCTCTTAATTGTACCAACGAATTAGCACCTGGTTGTCCTGAAGATTTAACAACATTTAGTCCAGGAACTTGCCCTGATAAGGTTTGAACAAAGCTCGCATTGGGTCTTGATTCCATTGTTTGACTGCTAACTCTTACTGACGCTACTGATGATTTAGCTTTGGTAGTTGTTGTGTAACCAGTGACAACAACTTCGTCTAAAGTTGCCACATCGTCTTCCATTATAACGTTTAGTATCCTCTTTTTACGAACTTTTACCTGAGTCGTTTTCATTCCAACAAATGAAAATATTAATAGATCTCCTTTGCGTGCTTGAATTGTAAACTTACCGTCAAAGCCGGTTTGAGTGCCAAAGGAAGTTCCTTTTATTATGATATTAACACCTGGTAAAGGATAGCCACCGGAGTCTGTGACAATACCACTTAAATTTAATTGTTGAGCTTGTAACTGAAACATTACCAATAAAGCAATGCATAATTGAATAATAGATTTCATAATTACTGGTTTTAATTAATTCTTTATAACTGAAATGATTTCTGGTAATAAGGCTAAGGCCGATAATACTACAGCTGTACCATTACCTTTCTGTTTTGCTTGTGTTGTAGATTGTAATTGACTTGCGATATTTTGTCGATTCGAGGCTCTTTCTGGTAATCTCACCATTATGACTTTATTCTCGTAATCAAATTCATAAGTGTCATTAACGTATTGGTAAGCCAATTCGATTCCATCTGTGCCAAAAGCTTTGATATTTTCTTTTGGATACTCTATAGTATTCATGATTTTATTGAAATCGTTAGGAACTACCTTTTTTAGTGCTATACCATTGTAATTGTGATAGGTCGCTATACTTATTAAATCATCTTCAGTAAGTCTCTTTGATAATAACTTAAAGGTTTGCTTAAGTATAAACTTATCTTCCTCAGAAAATGGATTAACATGTGTCTTAAGTAAAAAAGTTAGATTTTGTGGTTCACCATCATTTTCAAAATGATCGATTACAAAAGTTAGTAAGTTGTCTAAGGTTACAGATTCGGTAGTGATGGTTTTTTCTTGACTGTGAAGTTGTACTGTTACAAACATTAGAACTACGAGTTGAATTAGATGTTTCATTGATTCTGAATTTAAGAGTTTCAGTAAAACTAAATGCAGTTATCTCAAGAAAAAACGGATAATGAGGGAAGTAAAGGTTTCGTTGAGTAAACTATGCTAATGCTGCTACTCTCGATTTTTCGCGATGTATTTTGCCATTTATTGTTTCTTCGAGATGAGAAACCTTGAAAATCGCTTTCGGGATTTCGAACTTAGTAAGCGAGGCTACAGTTTGAATTTCTGATCTTAGTTCATCAATATCAATTCCATCATTCTCGACAATAAGAATAACCTTTTGTCCTAATTGTTCATCCATATCGAAACTGACGATAAAACGATTACTTATTATATTCTGAAGCTTTGCCTCAATCTGTTCAGGAGATAATTTTACACCGCCAGAATTAATAATATTGTCAAACCTTCCCAACCACTTAAAGGCCGTTTCTGATTTTAATTCTACAATATCATTAGTCACAAAAAGGTCATCTCCTAACCTATCAGCCTTAATAACCAAACAATCCCGATCATCCTGTGAAAAATGAACATTGTGTAATGCCTCAAAATAATCGTTTTGCTCTTGTGTCGCAGACTTTAATGATCTAACCGCTACATGAGTAATGGTCTCAGTCATGCCATAAGTTTCAAAACATTTAGTAGATACCTTAGAGAGTTCGTTTTGCAATTCTAATGATACTTTAGAACCACCAATAATAAGTTTATCTATAAAATTTATCTTGTCCAACGCATTATAAACTTGTAATGGAACCATAGCAGTGAAATCATAGCGCTTATTCGAGTCAAAGTTTATAGTTGTAGTTGGTTCGATATAGTCGAGTTCTAATCCTAACATCATAGCTCTCACCAACATCATCTTCCCAGCAATATATTGTGATGGTAAACAATGTAGTATTGTATCTCCTGGATTAAGATTGAAATAATCACCAGTCACAATTGCAGAATCTACCATGGCTTGTTTCTGTAATTTTATTGATTTTGGATTTCCCGTTGAACCCGATGTTTTTACATACATAAAATCATCATCATTTAACCAATCGGTTAAAAAATCACCGATGACTCTTTCAAAAGACTCACCTTCTTTGATTAAGCTATAAGCTACTTCTTTAAGATCTTCGCGATTAAAGTGAAGACCATTAAACTTAAAACGGTTATGTACTTTATCAAATGTTGGTGTCATTACTCCATGATTTTATAATCTTCTTTTGGAGGTGGTGTTACTTTGCCGAATAACTTATCCTGCCAATTCGTCCATTTGTATTTTTTAGCAAGAACAAATAAGATTAATGGAAACATCACAAGGATTGGCACCGCAATTTCTGCAAATGTGATTTTACTTGGATCTGAAATGTCTTTAAGAATAGAATCTGTTTGCAATGCGGTCCAATCTGCTGTTACCAATAAGGCCGTAAATAGGTTATTCGCTGCATGAAAACCAAGTGCCAACTCCAAACCATCATCCATAAGCGTCATAATACCTAAAAGCAATCCGGTTCCTATATAAAAAACCATGATCATAGGTCCTAAAGTGTCAACTTCTGGATTTGCCAAATGCAATAGCCCAAAACCTACTGAGGTTATGATTAAAGGAGTAGAATTTCTTGAAAAAACATTCGCAAAACTCTGATATCCTTTTGAATTAACTAAACCCTCAATAAGTTTACCATATATCAGTAGTAGACACAGGCCAATTGCACCAATTGCATAAAGAGTTACAACTATAAATTGAAAATTCCCAAAATCCGGTAAGTAGAAAAATATTGATGTTGCAACAATTAAATAAAGAAAAACAAATAAAAAATATTTGCTCGTTGATCCTACACCTATACCATGCATTAAATAGCCTCTAAAGAAATACTCTTCGAAACTGGTTTGCAATGGTATTAGAAGAACAACTATGACTGCTAATAGTGCAAATTTGCCCCAATCTACATTGACCACATAATCCTCTGGCGTCATAAAATAATCAGCAATCGTTAGTCCTGTAGATAAAACGCCCCACAAAATAAAAATGAACGAAAAACGACTCCAATCGATTTTCTGTCTTGTGGTCGTTAAATCCTTAATACTGAGTTTATGCAACACTTTTGAAGAGAAAAATACACCGATAAGACCAACGGCAAATGAGATAAGCATCAGAAACAAAAACAAATTATTCCCAAGCATATTAGCCATATCATAGATCATATTATCCAATGATAATTTTGCGCCCTGCGCCATCTTAATACCCATGGCAATGAGTAATGGTATCATTCCGACGATTTGCCAAGCGCCAAAAATGACAATACTACCTACTAAATAGCGCCACCATTCATGTAATCCTTTATAAGCGTTTTGTATATAATTCATATTAAAAATTAAATTTCCATTGTTTTGTTATATCGTACTGCAAAGTACCATTTTTTACTGTTAATGGCGATGGGAAGTTATTGGTAAACAAACTACCTGTTCCTAATCCTTGAGGCATCTCATTGTTTAGTGTATAGGTCCATTGCGCGATGGCATTTAGACCAATATTACTTTCTAATGCACTGGTAATCCACCATTTTACATTATGCTGTTCGGCAATTGTTATCCATCGTTGTGAACTACTAAATCCGCCGACCAAACTTGGTTTCAAAATGATATACTGCGGCTTTATTGTTTTGATTAAAGCTTCGCGTTTATTATCAAAAAATACGCCTATAAGTTCTTCATCCAATGCAATATCCAAAGGCGAAACTTCACATAACCTCGCCATAGCTTCAAATTGTTGTGGCTTTATAGGTTGTTCAATAGAGTGCAATTGGTATTCAGCCAAGCGTTTTAATTTTTCTAAAGCCTCATCTGGAGAGAAAGCACCATTGGCATCAACACGCAATTCGATATCAGAAACTGAAAATTCTTTACGGATAGATTTAAGAATATCCAATTCAGTATCAAAATCAATAGCACCAATTTTGAGTTTAATACAAGAGAAACCAGCTTCGATTTTATCCTTGACCTGTTTGCGCATGAAATCTTCGTCGCCCATCCAAACCAATCCATTAATTGGAATACTGTCACTGCCTAAAACAAACTTTGATGGAAAAATATTAAAACTGTCTTCTGAGATTAATGATTGAAAAGCCATTTCCAGACCAATCTGTATACTTGGCCAATCAACCAAAAGATTTACCAGTTTCTCCTCGCCTTGATTGATATTGTTGCAAACCCATTTTAATTTTTCTTCATAATTAGGGCGATCGTCAATAGATAATCCTCGTAAAATCCCACATTCACCAACACCTTTTTTTCCATTCTTTTCAAGTATAATAAACCATGTTTCTTTGGTGGTCATTACACCACGAGACGTTCCACTTGGTTGTTTAAAATTTAGAATATATCGTTGGTAAGATGCCTTCATAATCACATCAAAAATACTTAATTAAATTCGTATTTTTAGCCTATTAATAAACCTAATATATGCCCAATTTCCCTAACATAATTTTATACGCCATACCATTTTTTGTACTCGCAATGGCCCTGGAATTATATGTCGTTTCAAAAGAACAATTTAAAAAAGTAAAAGGTTACGAACTCAAAGATGCTTTGGCTTCTATATCAATGGGTTTAGGGAATGTGATCTTGGGTTTTTTGAGTAAAGCTTTGGTTTTACTCGTATTCTTCTGGATCTATGAGAATTTTAGAATTTTTGAAATCCCAATAGCTTGGTGGTCTTTTGTCCTGTTGTTTTTTGCGGATGACTTTTCGTACTATTGGTTTCATCGCATATCTCATGAATGCCGCATTTTCTGGGCATCGCATGTTATACATCATTCATCCCAACATTATAATTTAAGTACAGCATTACGACAAACTTGGTCTGGTGGATTTTATACGTTTATTTTTTGGGCGTGGTTACCATTGTTAGGCTTTCATCCGGCAATGATTTTATTTCAATTGTCCATAAGCCTATTGTATCAATTTTGGATTCATACCGAAGCTATTGACAAAATGCCTAATTGGTTTGAGGCTATCTTTAATACACCATCGCACCATCGTGTTCATCACGGAAGTAACCCAATTTACTTAGATAGAAACCACGCTGGAATTCTTATCATTTGGGATAAGATGTTTGGTACCTTTCAAACTGAATTAGCATCAGAAAAAGTGAAGTATGGACTTGTGAAAAATATAAACACCTACAATCCTGTAAAGATTGCTTTTGTTGAATGGTACAATATGTTTGGTGATGTATTTGGCGGTGTGAAAACTTTAAAAGACAGACTGCTTTACTTTTTAAAACCGCCAGGTTGGAAACATGATGGTACAGGTAAAATTAGTAGTGATCTTAGGGAAGAATGGCAAAAGCAGAATTCTAATATATGAAGTTTAATAATAAAACTATTTGGATAACAGGTGCGTCGAGTGGTATTGGTAAAGCTACAGCAATTGCACTTTCCAAGTTTGATTGTAAACTTATATTGTCTTCAAGACGTGAATCTGCTTTAGAAGATGTAACACAACTATGTGACAAACCCCAAAATGTAACAATCTTACCTTTTGATTTGTCTGAATATAAGGCCATGGGTTCAGTTGTGGATAAGGCATTTTCTCAAGTAGGAAATGTAGATATATTAATAAATAATGGTGGTATTTCTCAACGCTCTTTAATCATTGAAACAGACATCTCTGTTGATAAAAAACTCATGGATGTTGATTATCTCGGAACCGTGGCATTGAGTAAATCACTTTTGCCACATTTTATAGAAAATAAAGCAGGGCATTTTGTTGTGGTTACAAGTCTTATGGGAAAATTTGGATCGCCTTATCGCTCTGGTTATTGTGGTGCAAAACATGCATTACATGGTTTTTTTGATGTCTTACGAATGGAACATCAAAAGGAT
This sequence comes from Winogradskyella sp., assembly GCA_965659975.1. GTDB lineage: Bacteria > Bacteroidota > Bacteroidia > Flavobacteriales > Flavobacteriaceae > Winogradskyella. The sequence goes on from CBFHYD010000009.1 coordinate 28,213, forward strand.
GGTGTAAAAGTAACTCTAATCTGTCCTGGATTTGTAAATACAGATGTATCAAAAAATGCACTGACGGGTGATGGAAGTGCATTGAATAGTTTGGACGAAGCAACAGAAAATGGTCTTCCTGTTGAAACTTTTGCTCAACGAATGCTTAAAGCAATCCACAAAAACAAGTTCGAGGCATATATTGGAGGTAAAGAAACAAAGGGTATCTTACTTAAGCGTTTCTTTCCTAAGCTATTACATAAGGTTGTTATGAAAAGTAAGGTGCGGTAACTACCAGTTATGGTGCACGCTAAATTGCAATTGACCTTTACCCCAATTGGCAGTTTTTTGATTCATCCAACCCAATTGAAATCTCATTTTTGGCGTTAGAACATATCCTAAACCTAAATAGGTTCTATTTCTATCAAACAACTCAACACTTTGGCCATTACCTATATCTTCCTGACCATTGATAAACAGTTCATTGTAAAGTGCCAAATAGATTGCCTTTTTTTCTAAAGTTTTTTTGTTTAATGGAACATTCAAGAACAAATTATAGCGATATCTCGTTCTGAAATCTTGATTCTCTACAAAGCGTTGTTCGTATCTAAAACGATGTGTCAAGTGAAATCTTCCAAATCGCGTTGGAAAAAGTGCCTCTTGATAAATTCGACTTTCGGAAGAGGTATTATCACTGTTACCTGGAACTCCAGAAGTGATATTACCATATCCCAAGGTGAATTTTATATTGGCATTCTTTGGTGAGTACGTAAAACCCGAACGCAATAATAACTGTTCCATATCTCCCAAACCTTGCCAATCACGATATTGAAAGTCTCCTTGGATACCAAACTGACTGTCCTTAAAATCAAAATTATAAAAGTACATGTACCAAGCACCAGTTTGAGATTCACCAACTTGTGCATATGACAAGAATACTGACAATAAGAGAATAACGGAAAACGACTTTTTCATTTTCAACATTTAATATAAAAGATATCCAACGCCTAGTAAAATAGACAATAAAAAGGTAGTTAAGGCAACAATTTTTAACTGACTATCAAAATCATTAGGTAATTGCGCATTTTTAATATTCTTAAGATGAATGACCAAAGGAATAAAACTTATTAGAGCTATAAGATTATAGGGTTCAACATAGTATAAAATTATGAACAAAGAAACCACGATCATCGCTCCTATAACCAAGAAATAATGATAATACTTAGAAGCTTTTTTACCCATTTTTACCGCTAAGGTTATTTTACCTACTTTTTTGTCTTCTTCGGCATCTCTCATATTATTGAGATTAAGAACTGCAACACTGAGTAAGCCTATAGCCGTTGCAGGTAAAAACACTATATGGTCTATGGTTTTGACATTTAGCAAATAAGTTCCTAGTACACTAACAAATCCAAAGAAAATAAAGACAAAGACATCACCTAAGGCACGATATCCGTATGGGGTCCTACCCATTGTGTAACTAATCGCCGCATAAACCGAACAACCGCCTAAAACAATAATTAGTAACGCATATAAGAACTGGTCAGAGCCAAAGGAGACCAAAATTAAACTCATGGTGAAGCCTATGACAATAAGGATATTCTTCTTTATGGCTTCGAACATTTCTTCTGGTGAAATCGCTCCACTTTGTATGGCACGCTCTGGACCTACTCTTTCCCCATTGTCTGTGCCTCGCACGCCATCTCCATAATCATTTGCCAGGTTTGACAAAATCTGGAGACTAATCGTCGTACAAATAGCCAAGATCATGATCCAAAAATTGAATCGGTCATTATAAGCAGCTAAACATGTACCGACAATAATTCCAGAAACAGATAATGGCAAGGTGCGTAAACGCATTGCGGATAGCCATGGTTTGATTTTATTCATATGACTATTGCAATATTATGGTATCCACTTTTTATCAAAGTTTGGCTTACGCTTTTCTAAAAATGCATCGCGTCCTTCCTTGGCTTCATCCGTCATATAGGCCAGTCGTGTTGCTTCACCTGCAAAAACTTGTTGACCAACCATTCCGTCGTCAGTTAAGTTCATCGCAAACTTCAACATTTTGATTGAAGTTGGGGATTTAGCCAATATTTCTTGCGCCCACCCATAGGCAGTTAATTCAAGCTCATCATGAGGAATAACAGCATTAACCATACCCATCTCATAAGCTTCTTGGGCGCTATAATTTCTTCCTAAAAAGAAAATTTCGCGTGCTTTCTTTTGACCTACCATTTTTGCCAAGTATGCAGAGCCGTAACCACCATCAAAACTTGTGACATCGGCATCTGTTTGTTTAAAAATAGCATGTTCTTTACTCGCCAAGGTAAGATCACATACCACATGCAAACTATGACCTCCACCAACTGACCAACCTGGAACTACGGCAATTACTGCTTTGGGCATAAATCTTATGAGTCGTTGTACTTCTAATATATTGAGTCTATGATAGCCGTCATCACCAATATAACCTTGGTGGCCTCTCGCTTTTTGATCACCACCAGAACAAAAACTCCAGATACCATCCTTTGTGGATGGGCCTTCTGCGCTTAATAGAACGACTCCAATATTTATATCTTCATTAGCATCATAGAATGCATCGTATAACTCTGAAGTAGTTTTCGGTCTAAAGGCATTTCTAACGTTTGGTCTGTTGAAAGCTATACGAGCAACACCTTTGCACTTTTTATAGGTGATGTCCTCGTACTCCTTAGCTGTAACCCATTGAATCTCTTTCATTTGATTTGGTCAAAAAAATTGGACAACAAAAATAAGGATAATATCGCTTTATCAGATATAGATTTTATGCCAGAACAAAATTTTAAGTTTTAATTAAATAAAAGACGTCATAAAAGCATAAATGGATAATTAACAGTAGATTATGGAACCATAAAATATTAGCAATTATTCAATAAAAGAATCAATTATTCTTTAACTTTAGAATTAAATACGAAAGTTTATTAGAATTTCGCTTTAAAAAAGTTAAACAACCTTACTTTGAAAAATATATTATGCTTGCATAATATATTTGCCGCCCTAAAGAAATTCAATGTCGATAAAAGATCATAATAGCATTAAGGAATTGGTTGACTCAATAGAGGTCAAAATTGGCAAACTCTACTTTTTTCAAAATTATGTAGTTACCGAATTTAACGAAGGTGTGCATATTACTTTTGAAAATTTTTCAGAGACTGGTAGGCTTATTAAATCATTTTACAAAGACGAAGAGTTTGGTGTTATCACCAACAGAACTAACAGTTATTCTTTAAACCTGAGTGATGCGAAAAATGGAATACCATATTTCCAAATTTGAAGGCATATGCTGTTGTAAGCGATCGTATTTTTAGTAAAGGTGTTTTTGATATAGAAAATCAATTCTTCAACTATAACCGAAAGATTTTCAAAACATTGCAAGAGGCTTTGGACTGGGTAAAAGAAACTTTAAATTCTAACTCTTAAGATAAATTCCGTCTTCTTTTATTTCAATTTTACGAGCCTTATATAAAGAGCCAATTGCTTTTTTAAAGCTCTTTTTACTCATTTGCAATAAATCCTTTATCTCATCTGGAGTAGACTTATCATTGACAGGCAAAAACCCATTACTGTCATCAAGCTCCTTTAAAATAATTTCTGCATTAGGCTCTATCTGTCTATAACCTATTTGACTCAACGAGATATCCAATTTGTTACCAGGTCTTATTTTTTTGACAACACCTCTAAGCTTATCTCCTACACTAATGTCTTTGAAAATCTCATCTTTAAACACTAACCCAAGATGACGCTTGTTTACTATAACATTCATTCCCAATTCCGACGGATGCGATACAATAATGTCAACCTCTTCAAACTTTTGAACGCTAAGTTCTTTATTATCCAAAAAGCGATTTGTTTTACTTGAAGCTACGAGGCGCTGTGATTCTTCATCCAGATAACAACAGACCAAATACCAACCGCCAGCTTTCATTTTAAATGCTTGTTCTTTGAATGGGCAAAACAGCTCTTTAACCAATCCCCAATCCAAAAAGGCGCCATACTTGGTAACTTGATTGCAACGCAGCATTGCAAACTCTCCATTTTTGATATAGGGTTTGTCAGTTGTAGCAACTGGACGTTCTTCATTGTCTAAATAGGCAAACACCTCAATCTCATCACCAATTTCAAATAACTCTGGAACATATCTATTTGGAAGTAAGATCTCATTGTCTTCTTTATCTCCCAAAAAGAGACCTGGATCGGTGTCTCTGAGTATGGTAAGTGTATTATATTCGCCTAAGTGTATCATGCTGCAAATGTATACAATGTTTAGAGTATAGCTAATAAAAAAGCTATTTGAGTTATGTCTCAAATGGCTATTTATTAAACTTAGAACTTATTTTAATAAACTGATTCTTTACCGAAATGCTTCACAAGCATATAGTAGATTACAGCTCTATATTTATTTCGGTTAGATCTTCCGTAAGTTTCAATAACACTATCAATAGCACTATCCAAAGCAGTACCATCGCTTAAACCTAATTTTTTAATTAAGAAATTGTTTTTAACTGTAGCTAATTCACTTTCATCAGAACCTGATACAGTAGATGAATCCGCATTATAAATTGATGGTCCAAGACCGACAGTTACCTTAGTAAGTAGGTCCATATCTGGATTCATACCACATTTATCTTTCAAATCTGCTGCATATTTTGCAATTAATTCGTCTCTTTTACTCATTTCTAATTGTTTTAGTTAAAATTATACGTTAAAAGATAAGAAAATAGAGACAATAAAGAAAGTACAATCCAGTTAAGAAATGAATTATTTAATGAAATCAAAGTAATTCAAAAGAACTTCATCATTTACTCTGTCTGGTGTGAATATTTCTAATAATCTTGGTCGCTCTGAAGAATTATAAAAAGTCTGTAGTTCTTTTGTTAATTCTTCTTGATTATGAGCCTGACAGTAATGTAAATTGTACATCTCACATAGATATTCAGCTGTTAAGTTATGTTTAGTCTCAAAAAACGTGTCAAAATTTTCGGTGTTTTTATGGCCAGGTAATATCCTGAAAATACCTCCACCAGTATTATTAATAACTATTATTCGGAAATCGTTTTTCAAGTAATTATTCCACAACGCATTACTATCATACAAAAAGCTTAAGTCTCCAGTTACAAAAGTTACCCTTTCTGAGGCTATTATAGAGGCGCCGATGGCCGTACTTGTACTTCCATCAATACCACTAGTGCCACGATTACAAAAAACAGTGATATTTTTTCTCAACTCAAAAAGTTGAGTATATCGTATTGCCGAACTATTACCAACTTGTAATTGGCTATTCGCAGGAACAGATCCTAAAACATCATTAAAAACCGTAAAATCAGAGAACGAAATAGTTTCAAGGTATTTTGAGTGTAGTTGACGTCGTCTATTTCTAATCTTCAACCAATTTTCTTTATAGTCAGAAGTGACCTGTATTACATGCTTTAAGAATGCATTGAAAAATGAATTGGCATGCGACTCGATATGTTTAATCGAAGTAAAGAAGGTGTTATTTACATTATACTTATCCACGTGATAATGATGGACAGGTTTGTACTGTCTTAAAAATCGCTTTATACGCTTTGAAACAATAAGACCTCCTAAAGTTAATAGTACTTCTGGTTGAAGTGCTTCAAACTCTTCTTTATTTAATGGCGATATTAACTGATCAATAGCAGGAAAACTATCTGTGTGATGCAAGTTAGAAGTGGTTTCGGTAAGGATAATAACACTTTTATCTTCTGCTATCTTATTTAATATGTCCTGTTCAATACTATTTGGTTGCAATACACCAACTAAAACCATTTTGCGTGTTGCGGAATTCCAAGCATCTGTAAACATTTCCATATCATCATCGATTGAACCAGAATAAAGATTCGGAAGTTTAAATGGTTCAGGACTTATGGATAGTTCTTCCACTATTTCATAAAGTGGTTCATCAAAAGGTATATTAATATGAATTGGCCCAGAATTTATTATAGCTGCATGTAATGCATTGTGAATCTCGCACTCATTACTATGCTGAATGTTCTTCTGTAAATTCTTTGATTGTTCAGAATCCTCTCGAGAATCAAGCAACAAATCAGCATTATAGAAAGAATGCTCGCCAAAAACGTTAGGCTGCTTTATGGTTTGACCATCACCAATATCCACTAAATGTGGTGGTCTATCTGCTGATAATACCACTAACGGTATTCTACTATAATACGCTTCTGAAACTGCTGGAAAATAATTCAACAAGGCACTACCTGAGGTGCAAACAACAGCTGTTGGCTCCTGTAACTGCTGCGCCATTCCCATCGCAAAAAATGCAGCACAACGCTCGTCAACTATACTGTAGCACGAAAAAAAATCGTCATGAGTAAACCCTATCGTAAGTGGTGCATTGCGGCTGCCAGGTGATATCACAATATGCTTTATATTGTGTGTTTTACAAAGTGTAACAACGGTTTGTGCTAAAGGAATTTTTGAGTAGTTCATCGCAACGCAAAGATACTAATAATAGGAATTTTCTTAAGCTAAGATATCCCCAATAGTTTTAGATTTATTCTGAGTCTCCTGCCATTCTTTTTCTGGGTTCGAATCTTTTACAATTCCACCACCAACATATATACGAGCCTTATTATCTTTTATTTGGGCGCAACGTAAATTCACATAAAAATTAGAAATGGTTTTTACAGAGGCGTAAGCATTATTTTCTACATTTCTTCTGTTTGTATTACGTGACTTTTGTTGTTTCAGATTTAGCTCTCCTAAAAATCCAGTGTAAAACTCACGGTCGTAATTTTCATTATTAAGTATAAAGGCTTTGGCAACATCTTTAGGTTGACCACAAACCGCAGGTGTTGGATGTAATGCCTCAATTATTGAATTCAAATTTGAGCTATTATTAATTATGCTAATTATTCGCGATTTTAAATGCCATAACTTTCCTGCTCGAATACTTTCTACTTCCGAGAGTTTTGTATCTGACACAAACGGTCTAATCTGGTCAGATAAATAATCTGTAACTATTCTTTGTTCTTCAATTTCTTTGGTGGTCCATTGTGGTTTTTCATCCTTAACATACGGTTTTGTACCTGCTAAAGATATGGTCGTAAGTTGGTTATTTTCTACCTTGAATAACAACTCTGGCGTTGCACCAATCCATAATCCGACTTTAGGGTGAAACCAACAATACACCATTGCATTCTCATAGGAGTTAAACAAGCGCTTAAAAATAAGTATTGGATTATCTTCAAATTTCACTTCAACAAAACGCGAAAGCACAACCTTACTAAATACATTGCTTTTTATTGCTTTTATTCCATTTTCAACAGCTGAAATATGTCCTGATTTGTTTGTTTCTTCAGGCTGAAAAGAATCTCTCTTCCCATTATCTTCTAAGCTGAGTTTATCAATTTCAATCTGGTAATGATCACAAAGATGCTGAGGAAAAAGGACAGTTGACTTTTGTAAGTCAAATGGTGCAAATACAAATCCACTTTCCAAAAAGTCAGAAGTGAAATTAACGGAATCATCACTTTGCAACCATGTTTTAATAACTCGATTTATCGGCCGGCTATAAATTACAAATGGTAATTGCCTAGAATAATGTTCTCCTATTTTATCAAAAAAAGCAGCCTCGGTCATGTTATGACTTCTTTGGTAAAGTAATTGTCGATAATCGACATATAGATATTAAATTGTCAGCTTCGTCAGTAACTCTAATATCCAATAATTGCGTCGTACGACCAAGATGAAGAAAAGATGCTTTGGCATAAATATAGCCTTCCTTTACACTTTTGAGATGGTTGGCTGTAATTTCTAAACCGCGAACAAAAAATTTTTCTGTATCTATAAAAATGTGAGATGCAAAACTACCAACACTCTCAGCAAGAGCTGCTGTAGCACCACCATGTAAAACACCATCAGGTTGGTGAACTCTCGGAGTCACGGGCATACGTGCTGTTAAGGTATCTTCAGTAAAATCTATAATTTCAATACCTAAGGTTTCCATTAGGGTATTTTTACTGACCTCGTTTGCTTTTTTGAGCAAAACATCTTTATGTGTTTGCATAGTTATGACTACTTTTAAGTCCAATTACAAAAATACTCAAACTACGTACAAAAATGAATTTCGAAGAGAAAGAAATCACCTATAATAGTACTTCCGAATATGCAACTCTGAATTCACTAACTGGCATTACAAAAAACGTTTGGCTGGTATTTCATGGCATGGGTTATCTGAGTAAATATTTCATTAAATATTTTAAAGCATTAGATGCAGAAGAGAACTATATAATTGCACCGCAAGCACCGAATAAATATTACATACAACCCAAGATGCACGTTGGTGCCAATTGGCTTACAAGAGACAAAACACAATTAGGTATGCAAAATATTTTGAATTACCTCAATGCTGTTTTTGAAAATGAGAAAATACCTAAAGACAAAAATCTCATAGTTTTTGGATATTCGCAAGGCGTCAGTATAGCAACTCGTTTCATGGTAAGCCAAAAAATACAATGCTCTCAATTGGTTCTACATTCAGGTGGCATACCTGTTGAAATAACTTCTGAACACTTTGATTATCTCAATGCGGATTGTAAAGTAAAACTCATTTATGGCACTGAAGATGAATATCTTAATGAAGAACGCATAGCTTTAGAAAAAGAAAAGGCTACAATGCTATTTGATAATCGATTAGAAATTATGCCGTTTGAAGGCAGACACGTTGTTAATGTAGATTTTATAAACAAATTAGTATGATTTCTCCAGCCTTAGAAAATGAGCGTGTAAAGTTGTCTTTGTTGACATTAGATAACTATGTAAATCTTTTGGACATCGCTCAAGAAAAAGACCTTTTCCATTACTCACCATCAAATATCTCTTCACCAGAACATTTACGAAACTATGTGCAAGTTGCAATAGATGGTTATAATGGTGGAACTATATTACCATTTATCATTTTTGATAAAAAATATAATGCCTTTGCTGGTTCTACCCGTTTTGGGCTTATTGATGACATAAACAAGGTATTACACATTGGTTGGACATGGATTGGTCGTGAGTTTCAAGGTACTGAATTAAATGCAAATATGAAGTTCTTGATGCTTCAGTATGCTTTTGAAACATTAGAATATGAAAAGGTTGAATTTCGTATTGATGAGCGTAATAAAAAGTCGAGACGTGCTTTGGAAAAATTAAGTGCAAAACTCGAAGGTATATTGCGAAAGGATAAATTGATGAAAGACGGCTTTAGAAGAAATACCTGTTGTTATGGTATATTAAAAGAAGAATGGCCGACTCTTCGGTCGACCATATTCTATGATTTTATTTAAGAATAAATAGCAATAACGTCAAGACTACTATTGTTAGTGAGATAATTAAGATGATGTTCTTTTTTTTCTCAAATTGGATGTCTTTCTGAACTTGCAATTTTATTTCTTCTAACTTTTATTTTGAAGCTGTATTGTATTTTGGCGCGTTGTTTTCTGAACTATTACCAGAATAAATTGTACCGCGATTATTAGATTTAAATTTAGATTTTTTCGATGGACGCATTGCACGATTTTGCTTCATGCGATTATTCATATCCTGAAGATGTCCTGCTCTTAAACCCATTTATAATTATCGTCTAACTCGTTTGCCAAGTATTATTCTTTTTTTTTAGAGATGCCAATTGCTTTTCTAAAAACGGAATCACTTTTTCTACGTGAACACTGGCTTTTACTTTAAAGTCTTGTTCTTCTTCTTTAAACTTTTCTTTACCAGATTTTGCAGCCATGCTTAGGTCTTCTCTAACCTCTTTAAAATCACTTACAAACTGATCTTTAATATCTGCTCCTTCTTTCTTAAGCTTACTACGTGTATCGCTTCCTTTTTCAGGAGCTATTAGCATGCCTATACCTGTGCCTATGGCAGTGCCTAAAATTAATGATGGAATATGAATCATAATATTTCTTTTTTTGATTAATGTAACTAATTGATATGTAGCTGAAAAAGCTATTTTGTTACAGAATAACTTATGAGTCTATAAAATTAGTGGTCCATCTGGAATTTTTACTTTATTCCAAGTCAAAAGCTTCCAATACAGGTAAAGCTTTATTGTCAAAATCAAAAAGCACTCGATTTTCCCAAAGGTGAACCTTCGGTAGATTGATTTCCGTTCCAAGCTATTTAATGACAACTCTGAATCTTTATAAAGCTTTTTCTCCCTCATAAGCTCATCTAATTTCACAGAAACAGACTTTAACTTATCATACTCTTCTTTAGAAATTGGTATTTTTTTGTCTCTTCTTTTTCATTTCGTCTAGAAAAGCCTTCTAAACCAATCCAATATGTCAAAATAGCAATTCCTATAAAAAATGGATAATAGTAAAAGCGGATAAAATAGAAATATGAAGTGTTGTTAGAACTGTTAAAAGCGATAAAATTTATAATTAAAACCAATAAGACTAAAGAAAAATAAACGAGGAATAATGTTATAATACGGCGAATCCATATAAACCTCTCATCATTGATTAATGTGTTATCCTTAGCTCTTTGAAGAAGTCTAATTGCTTTGTATGAATAAATAATAATTAGTATGCTGGCAATAAAATAAATGGTCGGATTATTCATCCAAACAACATATCCGTAGTATCCAAGTCAAGATAAGCTTTCTCTAGTTCCAACTATCGTAATAACCTATTCCAAAAAGCCTCATTATTTGTACAATGAGCCTTTATGATAAAAGAAATAAAATTATAGCTAAGAGTCTATTGGCAAGTTTATTTTGTTGAGTAGACCTATAAAAAATTAGTCCATAAACAACACCTTGTATTGCACCTAAGGCTAATAGAATAACTATAAAGATTTTGCTTTCTTCCATTGAGGTTAATATAGACCTC
>CBFHYD010000010.1:0-38102 GCA_965659975.1 Winogradskyella sp.
TTTGAGCAAGACAAAGCCTTAGAGCGTCGTTTCCAGAAAGTGACGGTAAACGAACCAGATACAGAGAGTGCTATATCGATACTTCGTGGTATCAAAGAAAAGTATGAAACACATCATAAGGTTCGTATTAAAGATGAGGCCATAATTGGTGCGGTTGAATTATCTAACAGATACATTACCAATCGGTTTTTACCTGACAAAGCCATTGATTTAATGGATGAGGCAGCTTCTAAGTTGCGTATGGAAATCAATTCTAAACCTGAAGAATTGGATGTACTCGATCGTAAGATTATGCAATTAGAAATTGAACACGAAGCCATTAAGCGTGAGAAAGATGAAACCAAATTAAAAAGTCTGAAAGCAGAGTTGGCAAATCTTAAAGAAGAACGCAATGAGTTGAGTGCAAAATGGAAGAGCGAAAAAGAAGTTGTGGAAAACGTCCAGACTATTAAACAGGATATTGAGAATTATAAGCTCGAAGCCGAGCGTGCTGAACGTGAAGGTGATTACGGTAAAGTTGCAGAGATACGTTACGGAAAGATAAAGGAAGCTTCGGAGCAGCTTGAAAAATATCAGAAGCAACTGGCAGAGCAACAAGAAACTGCGCTTATAAAAGAAGAAGTAACCTACGAAGACATCGCCGATGTAGTTTCTAAATGGACTGGTATTCCAGTTACAAAAATGATACAGAGCGAGCGTGAAAAATTACTGAAACTTGAGGATGAACTTCATAAACGTGTGGTTGGTCAAGAAGAAGCTATTGAAGCTATGAGTGATGCTGTAAGACGAAGTCGTGCTGGATTGCAAAATCCACAAAAACCAATAGGAACATTCTTATTCCTTGGAACTACAGGTGTTGGTAAAACCGAACTGGCAAAAGCCTTAGCAGAATATCTATTCGACGACGAAAATGCCATGACGCGTATTGATATGAGCGAATATCAAGAACGTCATTCTGTAAGTCGATTGGTTGGAGCGCCTCCAGGATATGTAGGTTATGACGAAGGTGGACAACTTACAGAAGCTGTTAGACGTAAACCATATTCTGTAGTGTTGTTAGATGAAATTGAAAAAGCGCATCCAGATACCTTTAATATCTTATTACAGGTATTAGACGAAGGACGTTTAACTGATAATAAAGGTCGTATTGCCGACTTTAAAAACACAATTATCATAATGACGTCTAATATGGGAAGTCATATTATTCAAGAACGTTTTCAGGCGACAAAAGATATTGGTTCGGCTATGGAATCTGCAAAAGTGGATGTCTTAGGTTTATTGAAACAAACCGTAAGACCAGAGTTTTTGAACCGTATTGATGATACGATCATGTTTACACCATTATCCAAGGATAATATTGTAGAAATTGTAAATCTTCAACTTAAAGCTGTGACCAAAATGATTGCCCAACAAGGCATTACTTTCGATGCAACTGTAGAAGCAAAATCTTACTTAGCAGAAAAAGGATATAATCCTGAATATGGTGCAAGACCAGTAAAGCGTGTGATACAAAAAGAGGTGCTTAATCAATTAAGTAAAGAGATTTTGGCTGGAAAAGTCTCTACAAACAGTATCATTCTACTTGACGAGTTTGATAACGAATTGGTATTTAGAAACCAAGGTGACTTAGTTATAGAAGAAATCTAAATATCCCTGTGCTTGTACTGAGCTTGTCGAAGTGTAACAAATGTGCCGCTAAACAGTCTTTATAGTGATTGGTTGGTCTGCTTAGCGGCAGACAAATAAGGCAACGTAAAACAGTCTGTGACGTCAAGACTTTAGTAACGTTGCCTTTTATTTTTAAATAAATGTAACAATCGTGCTCTAATGGATACAAATGAGCAACAAAAAAATTCAGAAAAATGAAACGCATTAAATCTATTATTTCTCTTTTAGTACTTTCGCTCACAACATTATTTTCTTCCAATGCTTAAAAATTAGAAAATTCAGCACTATGGAAAATCACAGGAAATGGTTTGGAGGAACCTTCATTTCTTTTTGGTACCATTCATATTACATGTGATGTAACGCTTGATGCTGATGTCGTTAAAGCATTAGAGGAAACAAACCAGTTAGTGTTAGAAATCGATATGGACGATCCGAGTATGCAGAGCAAAATGATGAGCGGCATGTTTATGAAGGATGGTGTTTCTATTAAAGATTTAGTTTCGGATGAGGAATATAGTTCCATAGACGAAATGATGAAAAAGCACGCAGGTATGTAAGTAAATATGATGCAAAACATGAAGCCATTTTTCTTAACGGCATCCATTTATCCAAAATTACTAGATTGCCCAATGCAATCTTTTGAAATGGAATTACAAAAAGTAGCAAAAGCCCAGAATGAAGAAGTGTTAGGATTAGAGACGATAGAATACCAACTAAGTGTTTTTGACGAAATCACATTTGAAGCACAAGTAAAAGATTTCGTACGTTCAGCAAAGGACGATCTGGCGTACGATAAAAAGATGTTTGCTAAAATGATGGAAGTTTATGAAAACGGACACATCAATGCCATGGTAGAAATGATGAATGACGAAGAATATACATCTATCTCAGAACACCAAGACAAGCTATTAGATAACAGAAATAAAAACTGGATTCCTAAAATCGCAGAATTCGCAAAAGAAAAACCAACCTTCTTTGGTGTTGACGCAGGTCATTTAGCTGGTAAAAATGGTGTCATTAATATATTAAGGTAAGAAGGTTTTACAGTCGAAGCTGTTCAATAGTAATTCATTCATTCTTCTCATTTTAGATTGAATTTTATTAAAATTCAATAAACTTTTCGATGAAATGCACGTTTTATGATCAACTTAGGCTTTTATTTCATCGGAGTTTTTATTAGTTTTATCGAGCTATTAATTCCATTGTTACTTTTTAAACTGATATAGAACAACAGTAATTTCAGGTCATTTGACTTGGATAATTGTTTAACTAAACGACTCTCAAAACTATGGCATTAAACGCATATATCGACCACACTCTTCTCAAACCAACAGCCACAGAAGGCGAAATAATTAGCTTATGTAATGACGCTATTATTTACAATTTTCATACGGTATGCGTTAACAGTTCATATGTTCCCATTGCAAAACAAGCCTTAAGTCATACACCAGTTAAAGTTTGCACTGTTGTAGGTTTCCCATTAGGAGCCATGTCGACAGATGCCAAAGTCTATGAGGCAAAGAAAGCCATCAATGAAGGTGCCGAAGAAATTGATATGGTTATCAATCTTGGACTACTTAAGAGTAAAAACTATGTAGGTGTTTACAAAGATATTGCCGATGTTAAATCTGCCATTGGTCTAAAAACACTAAAGGTTATTATAGAAATAAGCGAGCTTTCAAAAAATGAAATTGTCAAAGCCTGCGAAATTTGTGTTGATGCAAAAGCAGATTTTGTGAAAACTTCTACAGGGTTTGCCAAAAGCGGTGCGACAATTACTGCTGTGAAGATTATAAAAAAGACCTTAAAAGGTAGAGCAAAAATTAAAGCTTCTGGTGGTATTAGTGACAGAGATACAGCGTATAAATATCTTGAAGTTGGTGTAGATCGTATTGGTACATCTACTGGTGTAGCTATGGTTAGCGACAACCTCTATGTTGCTTAAAATTCGTTTTAACAATAATTTAATTCCAAGTTTACAATTCTCATTATCTTTGATTGAATCAAAATCAATCAATGATGAAATTCTATATTACAACTTTTCTTTTAGTCCTTTTTACATTTTCATTTTCACAAGACGTTTCAGATAAGGCTCAAATTGAGACAACACTTAACAACTATATAGATGGTTTTTATCAAGGTGACACACTTAAACTAAAGGCCGCGTTAAAACCACGTCTCTATAAATTTGGATATCTTAAAGATAAGGAGACTGGAGCTTATAAATATTACGAGCACTTACCTTATAAGAAAGCTTTGGCCTTAGCTCAGCAATTAAATGATCAAGGTAGACTTCGTACAGAAACTGAGATGCGAAGCGTTAAGGTATTAGAAATTTCAAATCATATTGCGTCCGCTCGCGTTACCGGTGCTTGGGGATTGGACTACGTATTACTATCCAAAGATGATGGGAAATGGATGATTGAAGAAGTAATTTGGGAAGGTCCATATCTAAAAGAATATAAAGAACCTGCATTAACTACTTATTATTTAATTAGACATGCTGAAAAAGACAGAAGCGATAAAAGTAATAGAAACCCTCATCTTACAGAAAAAGGATTAGAACGTGCTGATAATTGGGCTAAGTTTTTCAAAGATGTAAAGTTTGATGTGGTTTACTCAACAGATTACAACAGAACCAGAGAAACAGCGACGCCAACAGCCAAGGCTAATGATTTAGAATTGAAATTTTACGATCCGCGTGATATGGACCTAAAAGCGTTTCTAAAAGAAACAAAAGGTAAAACGGTTTTAATTGTTGGCCATAGTAATACCACGCCATTTTTTGCTAATAACTTGTTAGGTGAGAAATCTTATGAAAGGATGGCAGACGATAATAATGGCGGATTATATATCGTTAGCAAGACAAATAGTGATTCGTCTTCGATGTTATTACAAGTCAATTAAATCAACCTCAACATTTTCTAATTCAATTTTAGACAACAGTTTTAAACTCTGTTTATCGAATGCTTTACCTAAATTATAAAGGCCAAAGAATTGATCTGACTCTTTGTAATTATTATAATCTACAAATCGAATTCCGTTGACGTAGCGTTCGTTGTAAGCCTCACGGAATCGTAATCCTTGACCATCTTCTTCGGCATAGGAATAAGCTAAATAATCGTTTTTGAAATTTTGCTTATTAATCCAATAGATAAACACATCGTCAAAATCTTCGCCACCACCTTCTTCATCAAAAGTGACTCTAATTTTATAATAGTCCCGATTTTTGATGCGCTCCTCACCTATCAACTCTTTGTTTACAGCCTTATCATTAAGTCCATATGGTAATACTGAAAAATAATGAACAGAGTTTACTGAGGCTTTGTAATTGGGCGCTAATGAATCACCAACTGCCATACTATCATCACCATTAATAATTCTAACAAAATTGTCATTTGTTAGAACATCAAAAATTGAATCTCTATTCTCTTCTGCTATTATCCGTGCAAAAGAAAATTTTCCTTTTTCTCTTCGCGCTACATAATACTTATCTCGAAAATCAAATCGTATAATTGAATTTTCAATTAATATTCCACTGGAGATAGAAATTGATTTATTCACAATTTCATCAGCTGTCAATGGCTTTATTTCAATTATCGTATCATTTTTACAGTTAAAAAATAACAGTACAAATAAAAATATAGGTAGGTTCTTCATCTTAGAGATTTAAAAAATGATAGTCGTAAAACTAAATGTCAGATTACAAAGTTCAACTTTTAACTTATAACTTTTGGTATATCTTTGCAAGCCATGCAACAAAAAGTGAACATACTCAACAAGAAGGCTAAATTTCAGTATGAAATATTGGATAAGTATACTGCTGGAATTGTGTTACGTGGTACCGAAATTAAATCCATACGTAGCAGCAAAGCCTCTATTGCCGAAAGTTTTTGTGAGTTTAATGAGCGTGGTGAGTTATTCGTCATAAATATGACTATCGAAGAATACGCTTTCGGAAATTATTACAACCACAAACCAAAAGCCGAACGTAAATTGTTGCTAAACAAACGTGAGCTAAAGAAGCTTGAAAAAGAGGTTAATGTTAAGGGTAATGCCATTATTCCACTTCGATTGTACATAAACGAGAATGGTTATGCAAAACTCGAAATCGCTTTAGCAAAAGGGAAAAAACTCTACGACAAACGAGAGACCATTAAGGATCGTGATAACAAGCGTAATCTCGATCGGATTAAGAAAAATTTCCGATAACTTTAGGAAATTAATAACGTCTACATCTATACTTTTAATCTAAGTTTGATCTACAAGGCAACCATTTAATTGCAATGAGCGTCTTACTATTAGATAACCGTCAATCATTATACATGAAACTATTTCTACGCAGTACATTTTTATTATTTAGCTTACTCTCTTTTTCACAAATCACAGGTAAAGTCACCGACACTAAGGACAATCCACTTCCATTTGTAAATGTGTACTTGGAGAATACTTACAAAGGCACCACCACAAATGAAACTGGAAATTATGAACTAAACATTTCTCAAAAGAAAAGCTATGTCATCGTATTTCAATATTTAGGCTTTAAAACGGTCAAAAAAAATGTGACTGTAGACCAATTTCCATTTACCGTTAATGCAACCTTAGAAGAAGAAAATCTGTCTTTGGATGAAGTGGTCATTAATTCTGAAGAAAACCCAGCTAATAAAATAATGCGAGCAACAATCGCAAGGCGCAAAGAAAATTTGGATAAAATTGAAAGCTACAGTGCCGATTATTATTCTCGCGGACTGATGAAGATTAAAGATGCACCAGAAAAAGTATTTGGGCAAGAACTCGATATTGAAGGTTTAGATTCTACACGTAGTGGTATTCTCTATCTATCTGAAACAATCAGTAAGGTTCAGTTTCTAAATCCAGATCGTTTAAAAGAAAAAATTACGGCTTCAAAAATTAGTGGCGACTCCAATGGTTTTAGTTTTAATAATGCGCAAGATGTAAACTTTAATCTCTATAATAATACGATAAGCTTAGGTAATGAAATTATTTCGCCTATTGCAAAAAATGCATTTGGTTACTACCGTTATAATCTTGAAGGTATTTTCTATGACGACCGTGGTAATCTTATCAATAAAATAAAAGTCACACCTAAGCGTGAAAATGATCCTATTTTTTCTGGTTATGTGTATATCGTTGAAGATCAATGGACACTCTATGCAGCAGAATTAGATATTACAGGAGAACAAGCCCGTATTCCTATAGCAGATGTTATCAGCTTGAAACAAAATTTTTCGTATTCAGAAAGTGATAGTATTTGGGCGCTTATATCACAAGAAATCAATTTTACCTACGGTATTTTTGGAATTAAAGGCGATGGTAGATTTACATCTGTTTACAGCAACTACGAATTCAACGCGCCAATTAAAAAAACAGATTTTGGGCGTGAATTGGTGTCTTTTGAAAAAGAGGCAAATAAAAAAGATTCTACCTATTGGGAAACGGTTAGACCAGTTCCTTTAACTACAGAAGAGGCAACAGATTATGTAAAAAAAGATAGCATACAAGAACGTAAGGAATCTAAACCTTATTTAGATTCTGTGGATACAGCACAAAACAAATTCCCATTAACGAATATTTTGGGGTATACCTATCAAAACTCACATAAAGATTATCGTTTCGGTTTTGATATTCCAACAAGCAGTATTCAATTCAATACAGTGCAAGGTTGGAATGCTAGCGCGAATTTCTTTTACCGAAAAAACTATGATGAATTTAAACGTTATCTGAGCGCAAATGCTACCATAAATTATGGTTTTGCGGAAGATAGATTACGAGCTAAAGCATCGATTACTTATAAGTTTAATGATATTTCCAGACCATTTATCACACTTTCTGGTGGTGCGGAAACTTTACAATTCAATAATGCCAATCCTATTAGCCCAATAGGAAATACAGTCGCCTCATTAGGATTTATAGAAAATTATATGAAACTATACGAACGTCAATTTGCGCAACTTAGCTATTCTGAAGAATTGTTTAATGGTTTTAGATTTTATTCAACATTAAGTTACGAAAGGCGAAATGCATTATTCAATACAACAGATCAAACCTTCTACCCAGAAGCAAATAAATCTTACACAAGCAACAATCCGCTAAATGAAGTCGCTTTTGGTATAGCGCCATTTCAAAAACATAATATCCTCAAGCTAAACGTTTCAGTACGAATCAACTTTGGTCAAAATTACCTTAGTTATCCAGACAGTAAATACAATATCAGAAATAGTAAATATCCATCATTGTTATTAGGGTACGAGAAGGGATTTGGGGCGACCAATTCCGATTATAATTTTGATCAAGTAAAAGCCCGCATATATCAGTCCTTTACTATTGGTAATAAAGGACGATTCTCATATAATATTCGCGGTGGAAAGTTCTTTAACGCAGAAGATATTGCATTTATGGATTTCCAACATTTTAATGGTAACCAGATCAACTTTAGTCGCAGAGGTGTTTATACAGATGTATTTAATAACCTTGGTTATTACGACTTAAGTACCAATGATAGCTATTTAGAAATACACGCGGAGCATGATTTTAATGGTTTTATCCTTAGAAAGATTCCACTGGTTAATAAACTCAATTTCAATTTAGTTGTTGGTGCCCATAATTTGGCAACACCTGATAATAAGCCTTATCAAGAATTTACCATAGGATTGGATAATATTGGTTGGGGCAAATGGCGTTTCTTGCGTTTTGATTATATTCAATCCTACCAAAATGGCTATCAAGGTGACGCCTTTGTTTTTGGTTTGAAATTCTTTTAAGTAAGAACTTTCAAAAAACTAAACATCATTACAATGAAAAAACTAACAATACTTTTAGCTCTGCTTTTTGTTTCAATTGGCATTGCACAAGAGACTGAAGAGGAAAAAGACTACTCTCAAAATGTATCTTCTTTAGATAACACCATAAAAACCTTGTACAGCGTCATCTCTGGTGATGCTAGAGAAGAACGCGATTGGAATTTGTTCAAACACTTGTTTTACCCAAATGCAAAACTGATTCCAACTGGACAAAATCAAGAAGGTAAAACTATTGCGCGCTATATGACGCCAGATGATTATATAAAAACCTCTGGTAAATGGCTTTTAGAAAATGGTTTCCATGAAGTTGAACTTCATAGAGAAACTCACAGTTTTGGAAACATCACACAAGTATTTAGCACCTATGAATCCTTTAGGAAAAAGAGCGACACAAAACCTTTCATGCGAGGAATTAATAGTATTCAACTTTTAAATGATGGAGAACGCTGGTACATCGTAAACATTTTCTGGTCACAAGAATCAGAGAAACATCCTATTCCTTCAGAATATTTACCTGATTAAAGATTCTGTAATAAGATAGCAACTTCTGTCATTCGAGCGGAGTCGAGAACTAAATTTTGAAACCATAAATGTTAATTAAGTTCTATTATATAGGACAAACTGTTTTTTCACATTAATTTTAGCAAAATCTATTAGTACATCTATTATGCAATTCAATTTATACACAAGATTATCTCTATTATTTACAGTAATCTTATCTTTTTCAGCATTAGCGCAGGAAAAGGCAAAACCTGTTTTTAAAGATGGTGAAGCTCAAATTGTAGAAGCTTTTAGTCAACCAGAAAACTGGTTACGCCATGATCTTTGGGTAGAAACAGAATTTGATACTGACGGTGATGGGGAATTGGACCGAATGCATGTATCTGTTACTCGTCCAAACCAAACGGAAACCGAAGGCCTAAAGCTTCCTGTTATTTATGTGACAAGTCCTTATTTCGCTGGAGTTGCTGGCGACGAACCTGGAACCATGTGGGATGTTAAGGTTGAATTGGGTGAAACCGCAAAGGAAAGACATCATCCAGAAGTAAAACGTCGTGGCAAGCGACCTATAATCTCCAACTCGCATCTTAGAAAATGGGTGCCACGTGGCTATATCGTTGTACACTCTTCTTCTCCTGGAACTGGATTGTCAGATGGTGCACCAACTATTGGTGGACTTAACGAATAATTAGCACCAAAAGCCGTTGTACAATGGCTTACAGGAAAAGCAAAAGGATTTACCAAGCGCAACAGAAACGAAGAAGTAAAAGCGTATTGGTCTACCGGAAAAGTAGGAATGACTGGTACATCATACAACGGAACATTGCCATTAGCGGCTGCCACAACTGGTGTAGAAGGATTAGAAGCCATTATACCAATTGCACCAAATACCTCATCCTATCATTATTACCGATCTAACGGTTTGGTACGTTCACCTGGTGGATATCTTGGTGAAGATATTGATGTTCTTTATGATTTTGTACATAGTGGTGATGAAGACAAACGTGCTTACAACAATAAAACGATTAGAGATACCGAATTAATGAATGGTATGGATCGCGAGACTGGAGATTTAAATGACTTTTGGTACAACCGCGATTACCTTCCTAAAATGGATAATATGAAAGCGGCTTTATTTATGTCGCACGGTTTTAACGATTGGAATGTTATGCCAGAGCACAGTTACCGCATTTATAAAAGAGCACAAGAGTTAGGTATTCCTTCTAAAATCTATTACCACCAAAATGGGCATGGCGGACCACCACCAACATCTATGATGAATATGTGGTTTACAAAATATCTTCATGGTATTGATAATGGTGTTGAAAACGAAGAAAACAAGGCTTATATAGTTCGTGAAAATGACGACAGACAGATGCCAACAGCTTATAAGGATTATCCAAATCCAGCTGCAAAAGATGTAATTTTATACTTGGGTTCTGGTGGAAATAGCGCTGGTAAATTATCTACTTCAAAAGGTGATAAAAAAACAGAAACCATAACGGACGACGTGAGCTTTAGCTGGAGAGATTTAGCAAGTAAAGAAAGCTCACCAAACCGTTTGTTGTATGTGACCTCGTCTTTAAAAGAAGACTTACATATCTCTGGTGTACCAAAGGTTAGCGTTACTTTATCAAGTAGTAAATCAGCA
Organism: Winogradskyella sp.; assembly: GCA_965659975.1. GTDB lineage: Bacteria > Bacteroidota > Bacteroidia > Flavobacteriales > Flavobacteriaceae > Winogradskyella. Next base: position 10,642 of record CBFHYD010000010.1, read on the forward strand.
GCTAATCTTTCTGTGTATTTGGTGTCATTGCCAATAGAAAAAGGTGCAAAGATTACTGATAATTTAATTACACGGAGTTGGGCCGATCCTAAAAACTATAAATCTTTACGTAAGGAAGAACCTTTAAAACCTGGTAAATTTTATACGGTGAATTTTGAATTACAACCTGACGATCAGATTATCAAAAAGGGACAACAAATCGGGTTGATGATTTTTAGTAGTGATCCAGATTTCACCTTACATCCAAAACCAGGAACAGAACTTAAGGTCAAGTTAGGTAAAACATCTATTTCACTTCCAGTTGTTGATGGAAAGGATGCATTTGAGAGGGCTACGAATTAATTCTTATCCTCCAAAAGCGGCACAAAACGAAAATCACCTAATTCGTGCTTTTCGAACTCCTTTGGTCCTTTTCTAATAAAAAGGGTCATAGTTTGCACATCATCACCAACAGGAATAACTAAGCGTCCACCAATAGCTAATTGTGCCAATAAAGGCTTTGGTGCAAATGGTGCGCCCGCAGTAACAATAATACCATCAAATGGAGCAACTTCGGGTAACCCCTTATAACCATCTCCAAATATGAGTTTCTTGGCTCTATAGCCTAATTTTGGTAAGAACTTAGATGTTTTTCTAAATAGTTCTTGCTGACGTTCAATACTATAAACCGTTGCACCAAGTTCCAACAAAACAGCAGTTTGGTATCCGCTACCTGTACCAATTTCTAAAATCTTATCACCTTTCGTTATCTGAAGTAACTCCGATTGAAACGCTACAGTATAAGGTTGAGAAATCGTCTGATCCGCAGCAATAGGAAAGGCTTTATCGACATAAGCATGATCTAAAAAACTACTGTCCATAAATAAATGTCTTGGGATTTTTCCGATGGCATCCAATACATTTTTGTCTGTAATACCCTTTTCTGCAATGGTTTTAACCAACTGCTGTCGCAATCCTTTATGCTTAAATGTATCTTTCAATTACGGTAGTTTAGCGGATTGCTAAAATAATAGAACACCCAAGAAAAAGCAATATTTCAATATTAGAAATTGGGTTTGAACACATACTGCATTTTATATTGTCATTTTAAGAAAATAAACCGAAAACAACTATTTTTGTGAAAAACTCAAAATATGCTCAAAGCTGGTGTTCTTGGTGCTGGTCACCTCGGAAAAATTCATCTAAGATTGCTCAATCAATCGGAGAAATATGAACTCGTTGGTTTCTATGATGCCGACACCGAAAACGCCAAACATGTTGTGGATGAATTCGGTTATACCTATTTTGATTCAATTGACGCATTAATCGATACGGTTGATGTCGTAGATATTGTAACACCAACATTATCGCATTACGACTGTGCTAAAAAAGCAATTTCAAAAGGCAAGCACATATTTATTGAAAAGCCAATTACAAATACTGTAGAGGAAGCAGAAGCCATACGAACTTTAGTAGCTGAACACGGTGTGAAAGGACAAGTTGGTCATGTAGAGCGTTTTAATCCTGCTTTTCTTGCTGTAAAGGATCAATTAAAAGATCCTATGTTTATTGAAACGCATAGATTGGCAGAGTTTAATCCAAGAGGAACAGATGTTCCAGTGGTTTTAGATTTAATGATCCACGATATAGATATTATCTTGAGTGTTGTAGATTCTCCAGTGAAGCATATTTCTGCAAGTGGCGTTTCTGTTATCAGCGAAACGCCTGATATTGCTAATGCGCGAATCGAATTCAAAAATGGTTGTGTTGCTAATCTTACGGCAAGTCGTATATCATTGAAAAATATGCGTAAAACGAGATTCTTTCAGAAAGACGCATACATCTCAGTTGATTTTTTAGAAAAGAAATGTGAGGTTGTAAAAATGAAAGATGCACCTGAACAACCAGGTGATTTTGATATGATCTTACAAAATGCAGAAGGCATCAAGAAACAAATCTATTTTGATAATCCCGAAATAGAAAACAACAACGCCATCTTAGATGAGTTGGAAACATTTGCAGAGGCAATTAATACGAATACTAAGCCAATTGTCACCTTGCATGATGGCACAGAAGCCCTACGTGTTGCAAATATGATTATTAATCAATTCTAATAAAATAAATAACCACAATATTAAACTTGCCTAATCAGGCAGTAAAAACTAATAAATGAAAAACATCGCAGTTATAGGTGCTGGAACCATGGGTAATGGAATTGCTCATACATTCGCACAATCTGGTTTTAAAGTTCAATTGATAGATATAAGTGAAGCGTCCTTAGAAAAAGGGATGGTAACTATCTCTAAAAACTTGGACAGAATGGTCGCCAAGGAGAAAATCTCTGAGGCTGATAAATCAGAAACGCTTGGGAATATCACAACATTTACGGATACGGTTTCCGGCGTTAAAAATGTAGATTTAGTTGTTGAAGCAGCGACTGAGAACTTAGATCTTAAACTAGAGATTTTTAAGCAGTTAGATGAAGTATGTGAAGCTGGTACAATTTTAGCAACAAACACATCTTCAATTTCTATTACACAAATTGCAGCTGCAACATCTCGTCCTGATAAGGTTATTGGAATGCACTTTATGAATCCAGTACCGATTATGAAGCTCGTTGAAATTATCAGAGGTTATAATACAAGTGACGACGTTACAACTACAATCATGGAATTGTCTAAAACCTTAGGAAAAATACCAACTGAGGTTAATGATTATCCTGGGTTTGTGGCAAATCGCATCCTAATGCCAATGATAAACGAGGCTATTGAAACATTATACAATGGTGTTGCTGGTGTTAGCGAAATTAATACAGTGATGAAGTTAGGTATGGCTCATCCTATGGGACCATTACAATTAGCAGATTTTATTGGTTTAGATGTGTGTTTATCAATACTTAACGTGATGTATGATGGTTTTAAAAACCCAAAATATGCACCATGTCCTTTGTTGGTAAATATGGTTATGGCTGGTAAACTTGGTGTTAAATCTGGTGAAGGCTTTTACGACTACTCAGAAAGCAGAAAAGCTGAGAAGGTAGCTGGTCAATTTTCCTAATCTAAAATATGGCAAAATTAGTTCCATTTAAAGCTGTTAGACCAACGCCTGCCATAGTTGGCTTGGTCGCGGCACGCCCTTACGATAGTTATACTATTGATGAGCGTGAATCACGAATGGACTATAATCCATATAGTTTTTTGCACATTGTAAATCCAGGTTACAAATACGACCAAGTTATTACTGGTGAAGAACGTTATAAATTGGTTAGAAATCGCTATTTAGAGTTTAAAGAAGATGGTGTTTTTATTCAAGATGAAAAACCATCACTTTATGTCTATAAAATTGTGAATCGTCATGGACAAGTTTTTAGTGGAATCATTGGCGCAACAAGCGCTGAAGACTACAAAAACGATGTTATAAAGAAACATGAAGATACCATAACAAAACGCGAAGAAACATTTAAAACCTATCTTAAAACTGTAGGTTTTAATGCGGAACCTGTGCTACTAACCTATCCCGACAATTCTGTAATTGCAGATGTGATCAAAGAAACTCAAAAAGGTCATGCTGAATTTGAATTCACTATGACCTATAGAGATACACATTACTTATGGAAAATAAGTGATGAGAATGTTGTAGCGCAATTGCAAGCAGAGTTCGAAAATATCCCAACACTTTATATAGCAGATGGTCATCATCGTTCGGCATCTTCTGCTCTTTTAGCAGAAATTGAATCTGTAAATAATAAAACACATACCGGAGAAGAATCTTATAATTTCTTTATGTCGTATTTGATTCCTGAGTCCGATTTAGTGATCCATGAGTTCAATAGACTTGTTAAAGACCTGAATGGATTGACCAAGGAGCAATTCTTAATTAAATTAGACACACTTTATCGTATCCAAAATAGAGGTACAACACCATATCATCCTTCCAAACCGCATCATTTTAGTATGTATCTCGACGGTGAGTTTTATTCATTGTATTTGAGAAAGACGAGACACACCTTTAAAAATGCTTTGGATCGATTAGACGCACAACTGCTCTACAATACCATCCTGCAACCAATTTTAGGTATCGAAGATTTTCGTAATGATAACCGTATTGAATATGTAAACGGACGTCATGAAATGATTACCATAAAAAGTAGTGTTGATAGCGGAAACTTTCAAGTTGGATTTGGTATGATACCTGCTACAGTAGAGCAAATGAAACAAATTGCAGATGAAGGATTAAAGATGCCGCCTAAAAGCACTTATATCTTGCCAAAATTGAGAAGTGGAGTTACCATTTATGAATTCTAAAGGTTTAAAAACTTTATTGATACGCTAAGTTTTTTTAAATTTATTACAAATCAATTATCATGAAATTAAAATTTCTCTCTCTTATCATTATGATTTTTGGCTTTAGTCAATTATTATTTTCAAGCTCACCAACTACAAACTTAAGCCCAACTCTAAATATATCAGCTACTTCGGGCATATATGATTCTAGCACTACATTTACAGAAAATTTCCCTGAAGAAGAGATAAAAGCTGGAATGAGTAAAGGTAAATATATAACCAGTTTATCTTACGGAAATGGTGTCTGGGCGCTTGTCATGGCAAAAGGAACGGGTTATACGCACCAGATGTGGAAAAAAAGAGTAGAGTTTCCTAGAGATGAGATACGAAAAGGTTGGGACGATAAAAAGGTCATTACCACATTAACCTACGGAAATGGTGTTTGGGTATTAGTTATGAGTGAAGGTACTGGATTATATTCCCAAACTTGGAAAACACGTGACGAGTTTCCCAAAGCTGAAATTAAGGATCTTTGGGATCAAGGTAAATATGTGACAATTTTAGAACATTGCGAGGATAAGTGGGTAATCTTTGCGTCTAAAGGAACTGGTTACACACAACAAAGTTGGGTTACGAGAAGTTACTTTCCTGAAGACGAAATTAAACATGGATGGGATTATAAAAAAGCTATTACTACATTAAATTATTCAAAAGATCGCTGGATTGTATTTTTTTCAAAAGGATCGGGACTTTACTCCCAAAGTTGGAAAACTCGCACAAGATTTCCTGAAGACGAAATTAAAGGCTTTTGGGACAAAAGTAAAGTCGTTACAAATATCCGATACGGAAATGGCGTTGGGGCTGTAGTAGCCTCTAAGGGGTCAGGAATGTACGCTCAGAACTGGAGAACTCGAATTAAATTTCCAAAAGACGAAATAAGTAAAGGTTGGAATTCTAATTAATCTCAAATTACACAAATACTATAAAAATATATGTCTATAAAACATAGATTGGATGACATTAAATCTGTACTACCTAAAGATGTAACCTTAGTAGCCGTATCTAAAACTAAACCAGTAAGCGACTTAATGGAAGCCTATGATGCTGGACAGCACATTTTTGGAGAAAACAAAATTCAAGAAATGGCTGAAAAATGGGAGCAAATGCCAAAAGATATTCAATGGCATATGATTGGTCATGTACAACGTAATAAAGTAAAGTATATGGCTGAATTCGTGGATTTAATTCACGGTGTCGAAAGCCTAAAGCTTCTAAAAGAAATTAATAAACAAGCGCAGAAACACAACCGTGTTATTAATTGCCTCATTCAGATAAAAATTGCTGAAGAACACAGCAAATTTGGTATGTCAACAGAAGATGCTTCTACTCTACTACAATCCACAGAATTTACAGAATTACAATATATTAAGGTTGTTGGACTTATGGGTATGGCCACATTTACAGATGACATGCAACAAGTCGATCGGGAATTTAAATCTTTAAAATCTGCATTTGATATGCTTAAAAGCAAGAAATCAGACAATTTAGAAATGGAAATAATAAGTATGGGAATGAGTGGAGATTATCAATTAGCGATTGACAATGGAAGTAATATGGTACGGATTGGAAGCAGCATATTTGGAGCCCGAAATTACAATTAGCCTTAGTTTGAAAATTTTATAATTACTCTTATCTTTCAAACTTGATTTAAAGTTTTTAGCAAGACACATTTACGCAATACTCGACATAGAAACTACAGGTGGCAAATTCAATGAAGAAGGTATCACTGAGATTGCTATTTACAAATACGATGGCCATGAAATCGTAGACCAGTTCATCAGTTTAGTCAACCCAGAAAAAGAAATTCAGCCTTTTGTCGTTAACCTTACAGGTATTAATAACAAAATGCTCAGAAATGCGCCTAAATTCTATGAAGTAGCAAAGCGTATTGTAGAAATTACTGAGGATTGTATTATAGTTGCTCACAATTCATCTTTTGACTATAGAATTCTGAAAACAGAGTTTAATAGACTCGGTTTCCTATACAAGCGTAAAACACTTTGTACTGTAGAATTATCTAAGCAGTTAATTCCAGACCTGCCTTCTTACAGTTTAGGAAAACTCTCGAGATCCTTGGGTATTGCAATTAGTGATAGACATCGTGCAGATGGTGATGCACAAGCAACGGTGAAACTCTTCAAAATGCTACTTAATAAAGATTTGAAGAAAGAGATTATAAAAAAGTCTGTAAAAACCGAAAAACGATCGCGCATTGCTTCAAACTTAAAAAGTATTATTGAAGAATTACCTACTGAGACAGGTGTATACTACATACATAATGAAGTAAGCGACATCATTTACATTGGCAAAAGCAATAATATTAAAAAGCGCATCACTCAGCATTTTACGGGAACAAATTCTAAATCCAAAAAGATACAAGCCTTGGTACATTCTGTAACCTACGAACGTACTGGAAATGAGTTGGTGGCACTCTTAAAAGAAAGTGAAGAAATAAAGAAAAATAAACCATTTCTTAATCATGCTTTAAAAAAGCATATGTTCTCTCATGGGTTATATCAATTTACCGACCACAATGGTTATATAAATCTAAAAATTGAGCATGTTCGTAAAAATGAGTTACCTATAACAACTTTTACCAATAGGCAAAGTGCAAATAGCTTTATAAATCATGCCATTGAAAATTATGAACTTTGCCAAAAACTAACAGGTTATCAAAAGACATTGACCAGTTGTTTTAAACATGATATAGAAGAATGTTACGGTGCATGTGTACTAAAAGAAAGACCCGAAGATTACAATAAACGTGTTGAAGAGCTTTTACAGCTTCACTCCTATGACAATAAGAACCTACTTATTATTGATCGTGGTCGATATATTGATGAGAAAAGTGTGATTGTTATTAATAACGGTGAATTTAAAGGATTAGGGTATTTCGATCTCAATCATCAGATAAATAATCATGATGTTCTTCTCTCATTAATAACTCCAATGTCCAACAACAGAGACAATCAACACATTATACAAAGCTATATCCGACGAAATAGAAAACGACTTAAAATTACCAGTTTCTAAAAAATGAAAAGACTATTTATATACATTTTCGCCATCTCATTTTTACTGAGTAATGCTCAAAACTTTGATTTGAGCATGAATGTCACTAAAGCAGACTTAAGCATAAGTTCTTACGACAAAGATCCTTCTGCAGAAGCGGTTATGATTTATGACTACGGGAAATCTTACTTTAATAAAGAAACTTGGCGCCTTAATTTTGAATTAAAACAGAAGTTCAAGATTCTATCGAAAATGGCCTCGATAGAGGGCAAAAAGAAATTGTCCTATATGTTGGTGATAATTCGAAAGAAATTGTGAAAAATGTACAAGCTACTGTTTATAATTTAGAAAACGACAAGATTGCCGTATCCAAAATGGCTGAGGATGCTATTTTTGAGGAAAAAAATGAAAATATTAGAATTTTTAAACTTGTACTTCCTAATGTAAAAGTTGGAAGTGTAATTACCCTTAGTTATCTAAAATCATCTCCATTTATAAACAAGTACCAACCTTGGTATTTTCAATCTGATATACCAGTTCTATACAGTGAATATAATGCGAGTATTCCTGGTAATTATGAATATCACATAAAACTGGTAGGCGCCTTGCCATTAGACGTAAACAAATCTGATGTGGAATATAATTGTTTAGAAGCTGGCCGTGGTGTATCTGTAAATTGTGCGCTTTATAGATATGTTATGCTCGACATTCCTGCGTATAAGAAAGAGAAATTTACCACAACTGCAGAGAATTACTTATCCAGAATCGAATATGAGCTGAGTGTTGTGAGACAATTTAATGGTGAAGTCGAAAAATTGACTAAATCATGGGATGATGTAGATAAAGAACTACGATCTGATTCTGATTTTGGTCGACAAGTGAGTAAGAAGAAATTGTTAAAAGAAGTGCTGCCTGCACAGATAACCGGGTTAACGGACGAAGTAGAGAAAGCAAAACAGATTTATCAATTTGTATTAGATAATTATAAATGGAATGGCGAATCCGGAAGGTATGACGCCTCGATAAAGCGACTTATAGAAAACAAAGGCGGTAACGCTTTTGAGGTCAATTTATTTCTTCAAAATTTATTACATGCTGAAGGTTTAGAGTCTTACCCAGTATTAATTTCCACCAGAGAAAATGGATTAGCCACAAAAGTTTATCCAGTTTTTAGTGACTTTAACTACGTCATTGTAAAATTAGTAATCGGTGATATCACTTATTTTTTGGATGCCACAAACCCATATTTAAGTTTTGGAGAACTACCTTACAGATGCCTTAATCAATATGGTCGAGTTTATACCGAAGAATATGGTACTTATTGGGAAGATATTGCGCTAAAATCGTACTCGAGTATTCAGGTTAGCGGAAAATTTTCACTGTCAGAAACAGACAATTTAGAAGGAGATTTAAGTATGAATTACTCTGGTTTCTTATCACATTCTAAAAAGCAATCCTATAACGAAAATAAATCCACCTACTTAGAAGGCTTAAAAGGTGATTTTTATAATAGTAGCATCAACGCTCATAAAGTCACTTCTGAGAACAAAAACGATATTAAGTTCTCAGAACAAATCAACCTCACCTATGAAGATGAGTTTGTAGCTAATAAAATTTATCTAAATCCGTTTTTAATAAAGTTTTTTGATGAGAATCCATTTAAACTAAATCAAAGAACATATCCAGTTGATTTTGGTTTTAAACTAGCCTATAACTATGTTTTAGAAATTAACTTGGGTGATAGACTAAAAGTTATAGAGTTACCAAAGAATAGCAGTTTTGCATTACCCAATCGTAAAGGAGTCGCACAACTCATGTGTGCTTCTAAAGATAATAAGGTGACTATTTTTATGAAAATTCAACTAAACGAACCAATTTATACTATCGATTATTATGCTTCTTTGAAGGAATATATGTCCAAAATTGTCGACATTCAAAACAACACAGTTGTCGTGTTAGAGAAAATTTAATCTATTCTTTTGTAAATTTAAATCGTGCAAAAAAAACTAAAACATAATTGGCGCTATAAACTACATGAAGTTATTTATGAAGCAGATACACCTGCTGGTAAATTATTTGATGTGGTTTTACTCATTTTTATTCTATTGAGTATCCTATTGGTAATGATGGAAAGCGTTAGTAGTATAGATAAAAAATATCACGATTTACTCTATGTTGGAGAATGGGTTGTAACCATCCTATTTAGTATAGAATATATTTTAAGAATAATAAGTGTTAAGAAACCACTTAAATATGTTTTTAGCTTTTTTGGAATCGTGGATTTGCTATCTATAATCCCTATGTATTTAACCTTTTTCTTCGCCGGTGGTGCACAAGCATTAGTTACTTTAAGAGCTTTACGCTTACTCAGGGTTTTTAGAATTCTAAAATTAGCCCGTTACCTTGGAGCATCTAACCAGTTGAGAGACTCCATTATTGCAAGTCGTGTAAAGATTTTGGTTTTTCTTTTTGCTGTGATGATTCTTTCAGTTGTGTTTGGTACTATAATATATTTAGTCGAAGGTGAAGAAAATGGATTTACAAATATTCCCAAAAGTGTGTATTGGTGTATTGTGACATTAACTACGGTTGGTTTTGGAGATATTGCACCTCAAACTGCATTAGGGCAATTTATCACAACAATTATCATGATCTTGGGTTATGGAATTATAGCTGTACCTACTGGAATAGTTTCGGCCGAATACTCAAAACAAAGCAGAGCATCCAATTCTGACAAAAAAGATGCAAACGATGAAGAACCAATCAAAAATCAAGTAAATCTAAATTCTCAACATTGCGCCAATTGCGGAGCTTCTCGACACAAAGATGGCTCTAAATTCTGCTATAATTGTGGTGATCCACTTCACTAATATTAAAAATTGTTAGATACAAATAATAAAATTTTAGTCTCGGTTGTTGGCCCTACAGGAATAGGTAAAACAGCACTAAGCATTAAATTGGCGAACCATTTTAATACTGAAATTATTTCGTGCGATTCTCGCCAGTTTTTCAAAGAAATGGAGATAGGTACAGCAGTGCCTGATGCTGAAGAATTAAATGCTGCAAAACATCATTTTATTAAGCATATCTCTATAAAAAACCCATACAGTGTTGGACGATTTGAAAAAGATGCCTTGAGGAAATTAAAGGAACTTTTCTCCAATAATGACTTTGTCGTTATGGTAGGTGGTTCTGGGCTTTACAGTGATGCAGTAATTAATGGCTTAGATAACTTCCCTAAAGTAGACGAATCCATTAGAAAACAACTAAATCACATCCATGAAACAAAAGGATTAAGTGTACTTCAGGAGCAACTTAAAGAACTTGATCCAGTATCTTATGTAACGATTGCTATTGACAATCCTCAACGTGTTATCCGTGCTTTAGAAATATGTATTGGTACTGAAAAACCATTTTCGTCTTATCTCACTAAAAAGAGTAAAAATAGGCCATTTACCACTCTAAAAATTGGTATTAAAGCAGAACGTGAAATTATTTACGATCGTATAAATAAGCGTGTGGACTTGATGGTTGAAAATGGTTTATTAGATGAAGTAGAGAGACTACTACCACATAAAGATCTAAACGCTCTAAATACAGTAGGCTACAAAGAACTCTTTAATTATTTTGAAGGGAAATGGGATTTAGATTTTGCCATATCTGAGATTAAAAAGAACACACGCCGTTTTGCGAAGCGTCAACTCACGTGGTATAGAAAAGACTATTCCATAAAATGGTTCGATTATTTAACCGATGCTTCAGAAGTTATTGACTATATAGAAAATAAAAAGACCAGTATTTAACTAGTCTTTTTTATTTTTGATTCGACAGATTAGTCTTTATTGATTACTAATCTGAAACCTTCGCCATGGATATTTAATATTTCCACGTTTGGATCTGGTTTAAGATATTTACGAAGCTTTGCGATGTATACATCCATACTTCTTGATGTAAAGTAATTATCGTCTCTCCATATTTTGGTCAATGCTAATTCTCTTGGCATTAGATCATTTTCGTGCAATGAAAGAAGACGAAGCAACTCATTTTCTTTTGGCGATAACTTTTCTGGATCACCACCATCTAATGATAGAAAACGTAACTTAGAATTCAGGAAGAATCTTCCAATTTCAAATTCAAATTGTTTGCTATCTGCAACACTATCCGAAGACTTACGCTGCACGATAGCCTTTATCTTCATTAGAAGAACTTCACTATCAAAAGGTTTGTTTAGATAATCATCAGCACCAACCTTGTAACCTTTTAGTACATCTTCTTTCATTGCTTTTGCAGTAAGAAATACAATTGGCACTTCCGTGTTTTTCTCTCTAATCTCTTTTGCTAAAGTAAATCCATCCTTATACGGCATCATTACATCAAGAATACAAAGATCGAAGTCTTCTTTCTTAAACTTTTCAAATCCTTCCATTCCGTTTTTGGCATGAACAACATCAAAGTCATTCATAATAAGATAATCTTTGAGAACTGTTCCAAAATTTGGATCGTCCTCTACCAAAAGTATTTTTTTATTCTGTTCTTCCATAATTTCTATGATATTAATGGTAGTCTTATTATAAAGGTACTACCCTTACCTTTTTCACTTTCTACTGAAATATGACCTTGATGATCATCTATTATTCGTTTTACATAGGCTAAACCTAAACCGTGTCCTTTTACATTGTGCACGTTACCTGTATGTTCCCTATAAAATTTCTCAAAAACACGTTTGGCAACTTGCTTTGACATTCCATTACCTTGATCTGCTATTTTCAACAATATGTTATTAGCCACATTTTCAGTATAAACATCTATTTTCGGTTCATCATCAGAGTATTTAATTGCATTATCAAAAATGTTTACAATAACGTTTGTAAAATGCGTCTCATTTGCCAAAACTGAACTTTTATTGGCGTCCATATGCAGCTTTATGTACCCTTTTCTATCTTCAATGATAAGTTGCACATGTGTAACCGCGTCCTCAACTAAGTCGTGGAGTTTTATACGTTCCTTACTTATATTCAGTTCATTTTTTTCGAGTTTGGAAATTCTGAGAACGTTTTCAACTTGCGCATGCATGCGTTTATTCTCATCTTTTATCATGCCCAAATAACGCAAAACCTTTTCCTTGTCATCAATTATTTTAGGATTCTTTATAGAATCTAATGCCAGATTAATTGTCGCAATTGGCGTTTTAAACTCATGAGTCATGTTGTTGATAAAATCTGTTTTTATCTGAGAAATCTGACGTTGTTTTATTAATTGATAAATCGCACTCGAATAAGCCACTACAATTACACCTGTGAACAAAATGGATAACACAATCATCCATAATATCGATGAAATCAGAAATTGATTTCTGTCAGGAAAATCGACTAGAAGATTATACGTAGTTTCGCCATTATTGTCCAAAAACATAGGCACACCATAGGTGTTGTCAGTTTTTTCAAAATTATCAGAATGAATTTTAGTACTTAAATCCTCATCATAAATTGCGAATTCATATTCAGTATCTACACCAACATTTTCTAAATTTTTATCTAAGAATGCCTTAACCAACTGAAAATTTACGCGCTTGTAGATTGGATAATCATAACGAGACATTAAATCTTTAAACGCACCTCGCTTCATAAATAAATTGGAGTTGTTATCCCAATCTCTTAATTCTCTTATCCTCGTGATTCTATTCGTATTACCGTTGTCAATTGACGAATTATCAAAAATCTCGGTAATGCTTTCGCTGGTATACTTACTAAAATCTGTACTATCTGCATCAATTTCACTAAATAATGAAGGTACTTTAAACCGTTCCTCTAATACTGTGTTCTGCTGAATAATAGTTTTTTCGTTTTCAACGTCTTCTAAAGCCACATATAATTTTTGAACTGCTATAGAATCAGCATCACTGGTTTCAGCTAAGATAGGCTCCATTTTATCGATGTAGTTTCTAAACTCGTAATCTTCAATACGCTTGGAAACTTGGCTCAAAGCACGCTTTACATTATATGTAAACTGCTGTCTTTCATTCTCCAAACTCCTATTTATAAAGAACGACTGAACGAAGATTATTCCTATGAGCGAGAGGCTCATCAACACCACCAAAAACACGAAAAGTCTTTTGTTCATTGAGACAAATTTAACGTTTTAACATTTAGTCCAAATTGGCTTTAACCTTACCTTAACAGAAATGTTAAAATTTTGCTCATTATAAATTGTCTATCAGTAACTTATGTATCTCTAAAGCGCTTTGTTTTGCTTTATCAAGGTCATTATTTTCTATCACAAAATCGGATAGTTTTATCTTCTCTTCATCGGAAAGTTGGTTGGCAATTATGGCTTTTACCGATGCTGTTTTGACATTATCTCTCTTTACAACACGTCGAATTCGCTCGTCTTCGTTTGCAATAACAGTTATTATATAATCATACTGTGATTGTAGATTATTTTCGAAGATTATGGCGGCCTCTTTCAACAAATAAGGTGCATCTTGCTTTTTAACCCATCGCTTAAAATGCGCTCCTACCTTAGGATGTACAATCCCATTCATTTTCTCGAGTAATTCGGGATCCTTAAAAATCTGATCTCTTAAAAGTGATCGATTCAACTTATTACCTTCGTACGTGTCCTCTCCAAAAAGCGCAATGAGTTTTCGCCTTATCACCTTAGAGCGGTTCATCAATGCTTTTGCTTCTTTATCAGCATAATAAACTGGTATACCAAATTCTTCGAAAAACTTAGTAATTGTAGTTTTACCACTTCCTATACCACCAGTTATACCAACTACAATTTTACTCATTTTAGTCATCTATTCCGAAACAATAAACTGAATTCTATTTTGTTGCAATCTATACTTCTTTATGGTATTAGGAACTTCACTCACCATCACTTCTAAACTCTTAGTCTTATTAAAGTCCATATCGCTAAAATCTGCAACGACTTTAAAATCTTGGGGAATTACACTCTTAAAATTTTCTACATCAATGTAGTAGATTACATTAACACTTTTTGGAAAATAATTGATAGACTTATCTAAAGGTGCATTAACTATTTCTATTGGTAACGAAATTTGCCCTTCAGTAAAAACACTCACATCGGCCTTAACATTAACTTTCCCGGGCACAACTGTATAATTTGCTGATGCTTCTAACAATAAAATTTCATCTATATTCTCCTTAATATCCTCAAGCGCCAAGAGCTCTGTTTTAATTGAATTTAGGCTGTCGATTTCGTTCTCTGAACCAATTACCTTTACCGAATCTTTGGAAATATTTATATCTCCAACAATATCGTAGCCTGCAGAAAAATTTAAATCAGATATCAATTCTACGGGTAACATTTTAGTCTGTAACTTTGAATAAGCAATACGAATTGTGTCTGGCTCTACTCCCAACACCTCTACCGAATTTCCAAATACGGTATCAAGCTTATAACTATTGCTTTTTAAATCCCATAGAAATTGATTTTTGAATTTACTTACATCCTTTTTGGCATCGAGTCTTATAGTTTTTGAATCATTAAATAAAAATTGAAGAAGGCTGAATCCTTTAGATTTAATATTTACTGCGGCTTCGGGTAAGAAGTCACTATATACAAGAACCTCATCGTCCAAATTAAATAGTTCAACATTCAATTTTACTTGCTTGGTATAGGATTCGGATAATTTTGATAAAAGCAAGAATACAAAGGCTGCAGTCAAGAAAAAGCTAAATAACTTGAAGCTCCGTTTTTTGATACTGAAAAATTTGCCTTCGTCTTTTGTTTTGTTCATCCTTTAAAGCAATGCTTTATTTAAAAAATAATTTTGGAAAAACTTCTTCCATTGGTTTATTGGTAAATAAAATTTTTAATGAAGATACTAAAAACCCTCTTCCGTAACCATAAAACTGAATTATGGTAGCCAAAATTGACATTACTGAGATTTTTATGCTTTTGGTGGAATACAATGTCATAATAAACAAAAGACAAAAATATAGCAGATAGACAATTATGAACTTATAATATCCCATAATCGCAGTAATCGCTGAGAATACCAATCCAACCATAAAAAGGGTCGGAAACCAAAATGTAATTTTATTGTATTCTGGGTGCCACTTGTTTAAAATAGGTCTTACACTACCGAATTTATAAACTTGATTATAAAACTTGGTCCATGAAATTCTTCTTTTATGATAGACCTCGGCATCAGGTATAAATGTTGTTTTATAACCAAGTTTCCATAGTCTTAATACTAAATCTGGATCTTCTCCTGGATGGATATTTCCAAATCCCCCTGTAGCTTCAAATGCGTCTTTTGATAAACCTAAATTAAAACTCCTTGGTTGAAAATCCTTTGTATTATTCTTATTACCTCTTACACCACCTGTTGTTAATATTGAGGTCATAGAAAAATTAATCGCCTTTTGCAGTGAGGTAAATGATTCGTCAGCGGCGTCTGGACCACCAAAACAATGAAAAAACTCTTTTTTTAAGAAAGCATCTACTTCTAATAAATAGTTTGGAGGTAAAATAACATCTGAGTCTAATATTATAAAATAATTACCCTTAGCTTTTCGCATACCAAAATTTCTAGAGTCACCCGGACCGGAATTGGCTTTGAAAAAATAACTGATATTTAATTTACCACTATACTTTTCAATGACAAATTCTGATGTTTCATTAGAACCATCTTCGATAATTACAATTTCAGAATTAAAATTTCCTTCTAAAAGGGTAAAGCTCTGCAATAGCTCATCAATCTCGTGAGGTCGATTATATACAGGAATAATAAATGAGTAGCTTATGTCATGCATAATGCAAATTTATACAAAGCAATAAGAAATTACCACCTTGAATAGCAAACTTAATTTTAAGAAATTAGTGTACTACTTTTTTATAATTCTAACAGTCTCAGATTTGTCAACTGTATTAATTCGTACCAAATAAGTGCCGGTAGATAAAGTGGAAGTGTCTATATCAGCATCAAGCGAGTTAGGTTCTAATCGCATGACCTCTTGACCTAATGGGTTGCAAAGATGAACTAATTTAATCAGATCTTTGGCATTTATCATCAGCCTATTTTTAACTGGAATTGGATAAACTTTAATATCATTAATTTCATTATTATTGACTGAAAGAGCTGTTCCGGTTCCCTCTACAATATTATAGGTTTGGTTTGCTGGAACATCTACGAATTGATCTACAGTACCGCTCAACCATGTAACTTTAATATAATCTATTACTAACGAATTGCCAATTCCAAAATGTTGTGTGAATGAGTTTTGAGACATATATCCTTCTCCACCAAGCACGTAACCAAATTGCTTCTTACCGTTTGTCGAGATTTCAATGGTCGAACCAATCCCGTCCTTATTGCTGATAATTCCCTCTAAATGAACTTTAATATAATTATTTGCCGAGGTATCCGAAGTATTCACCCATAATGAGGCGTTTTCATTGTCATCATTATGACTTAATATATCAAGTTTTCCATCATTATTATAATCTCCAATTGCGCTAGAGTAACTTCTGTAATCGTTAGTTGTAAAACCAGGCAATACAGGCATAGAAAACGTACCATCGTTATTATTTTCAAAAAAACCAAATGTGGGTTGACCATCTGAATTGGTGTATTGGGTGTTTACATAAATATCAAGATCGCCATCATTTTCTGAATCTATAAAATTGGATCCCCATGAAAAACTATCTAAACTTGTTTGGGCTGTAGATGTCACATCCGTAAAAGTTTCGTCACCATTATTTTTCAACAATACTGTCCCTTCAGCGTATTCTGTACTTATATTCTCGGGAGTATTAGTCATAAAAATATCAAAAAAACCATCTGAGTTATAATCACCAATTGTTACAGACATAGCGTCTATTACAAGATTTGTACCAGAGGATTGGCTTACGTCAGTGAAAGTACCGTCACCATTGTTTTTGTATAAATAATTAGGCATAATCTTATCATTAGCCACATACAAATCTTGATATCCATCGTTATTAAAATCAAAAAATGCTGAACAAAACGTTAATTCTGAATTATTTGATAGACCAGCTGAAACCGTTGCATCTGTAAAGGTTCCATCACAATTATTAACAAAAAAGTAATTTGTTATAGATGTGCCACCAACACGATTGGAGATATAGACATCTAAACATCCATCATTATTAATATCGCCCCATGATGCACCATATGTAACAAGATTATCTGTCGGAAAACCAGCGGATATAGTAACATCAACTAATGATCCATTTTGGTTTTGGAAAAGTCTGTTACCATCTGTATCACTTGTAAGAAATAAATCTTTATCCCCATCATTATCATAATCTATCCAATTACTACACCTTGTTTTATAATTGTAATTACCTGAGACAGGTACTGGTAACAAGTCTTCGAGTATAAAAAACGAGCCGTTCAAGTTTGTGTAAAATCTAACAGGTGTATTTTCTCCCGTAGTCAAGGTTATATCATCAAATCCATCATTGTTATAATCCACAAAACTCACTCCAGAACCACCAAATATTGTTGTGCCTGTGTCAGATGTAAGTCCTAAAGAAGAAGCGAAGTCTTGATAATTTATCTGTGCAATTAGTCGTTCACTTGAAAAAATCAAAACGGTAAATCCAATTACAAAATGAATAAAGAAGTTTTTGTGGAACATAGTTAAAAACATCTCTCTAAGGAATACTAAAGCATATAACACTTTAGTATTCATTTCTTTATTACTTTCTTTATTATTGATGATTCTGAATTATACATCTTAATAAAATAAATACCTAATATTAGATTAGACATGTCTATTTCCATAGTCAATGCGTTTGGGATGATTCTTCGAACCTCTTGACCCATTACATTAAATATTCTAATCTCATTTAATTGTTCGGTAGACTCAATGGTTAATTTATTTGCTACTGGATTCGGATAGATTTCTGTCCTGTTCAAATTATTTTCATCTACTGAAAATGTACCAGTACTACCTTCTACTACATTAACTTTTTGATTGGCCGATACATTCAAAATTCTATCTGTAATTCCACTAAGCCAATCTACTTTGACGTAATCTACAGTTGTATTATTGCCTATACCAAAAATTTCAATAAATGAATTTTGAGATAAATATCCCTCACCACAGTTAACATAACGGTATTGTTTGACACCATTTACAGAAATCTCAATCTTTGAACCGACACCATCTCTATTACTTGTAACTCCTTCTAAACTAATCGCTAAGTAATTATTGTTAACAACTGCATTGTTTTCCCATAAGGAAGGTAACTGATTTTCGCTATTATTACTTATTATATCCATAACACCATCATTGTTATAGTCACCAATAGCACTTGAATAGCTTCTATAGTTATTCGTAGTGAAACCTGATGTCAGTGATGAAGTAAAACTACCATTATTATTTTCATAAAACCCGTAAGATGGGCCTTCTGATGATGTAAATTGTGAATTGACATAAAGATCTAAATCTCCATCATTCTCCGCATCAATAAAGTTAGAACCCCATGTGAAACTGACCAAACTTACGTTCTCTGTGTCAGTGACATTCGTAAAGGTTTCATTCCCATTGTTTTTAAATAGCACCGTCCCTAATGCGTCGGCGTTTGGATTAGCTCTATTCGTAATAAAAATATCTAAATACCCATCTGAGTCATAATCATCAATAGTAACACACATAGCGTCAATTACGATACCCGTATTTGAAGATAAGCTTACATCTGTAAAAGTTCCATCTCCATTATTCTTATATAAAATATTTGGATCACTCTTATCATTTGCCTCATAAATATCCTGCCAACCATCATTATTAAAATCAAAAAATGTCGAGCTATAAGTGGCATTAGCTGTTGTGCCAACACCTGCCGATTGGGTCACATCTGTAAAGGTACCATCACAATTATTTTCAAACAAATAATTGGTAATAGGTAAAGTAACCACTCTGTTTGACATATAGAGATCTAAACACCCATCATTATTATAGTCGCCAAAAGAAACGCCATAAGTAAACAGATTATCAGTAGGCAATCCACTTGCTATAGTAACATCTGTAAGTGTACCATTGTTATTGTTAAATAAGCGGTTACCATTAAGATCACTAGCTAAAAACAAATCCTTATCGCCATCATTGTCATAATCTACCCATAAAACGCTTCTCATGCGATAAGAGTAATCCTGCGACGGAATCAAAAATTCCTGTGTAAAAAAAGAACCATCTACGTTTTTATAGAAAATTACAGGTTCATCTTCACCTGTTGCGAGTGTGATATCATCAAAACCATCACCGTTATAATCAACAAATGAAACACCAGAACCTTCGAATGCAAAACCAGTATTTTGGTTAATGAGGACACTCGATGACTGATCGACATAATTTATTTGAGAATACGAAACGAACAACCCTAATTGCATAATAAAGAGTATACCTATCTTTTTCATTATCGGTGGTTTACGTTTATTGACAAATATAAAAAAAGCCACCCGAAATGGGTGGCTTTATTATAATAAATCTATCAATTATTGCTTGATAATTCTTACAGTTTTTGTTGCTCCAGAGACAGAAACTTTTACAAAATATGCTCCAGTTAATAATGGACTCATGTCTACTTCTGCATCAAGAGAGTTAGGTGCTAAACGCATCACTTCTTGACCTAACATGTTGTACACATTAACTAACTCAATATTTTGTTGCGCATTAAGTGATAAGGTGTTTTCTACAGGGTTAGGATAGAATTTAAAGCTATCTAAAGCATCAAAACCATCTACAGATAACGCAGAACCAGCCAATGAGAAACTAAATGTCCCTTCAGCTCGTGTTGATGGAGAACCATCATCACCTATTCTTAAATAGTAAGTAGTATTTGCTGCAGCACCAGTTATACCTGTATTACATGCACTAGCTAAAGTACCTGCACAATCAGAGTATATAGCATACTCAAATCCTGCTTCATTGATTGTTACTGAAACATCTCCGCCATCAGCGTCTGTAGTAAATGAGTACCAAACATCATTTCCTGTAACACAAGCATCACCTACTCCAGAATCGGTTGCACCAATATTGGTACCATTAACTGTCACTGTTGGGTCTGGAATATTTTCTGCATTTGCACATTCATCGTTAGCTGGCGGTGGTGGTGGTGGTGTTTGTACACAAACCTCAAATGTAACATTCTGAACACTTGAGTACCATCCATAAACTCTTAAAAGATATGTTGAACCAATTGTTAAACCTGTAGCTGTATAAGATTCTGGATCGCTTGAAGAAGAGAATACTAAATTGTCACAATCTGAAGTAAGCTCATAAAGACCCATTCCCATATCTGTACTTGTAGAAGTTCCGCCTCCTACATTAGTTATATTCTCTAATGATATATTGTGTGACGTATTTGTTGCCACAAAGGAGAACCAAACATCATTATTCGGTGTTCCTGATACATCATCTACTTGACTTGAAGCCGTTGCATTCACGGTTGTACCAGATGTTGTATCTGTACAAGTCTCATCGGTATTTACATCAAGTGAAATTGCATCCGAGCAATTATCGTTCGCCGGAGGACAAACATCTACCTGATAAGTACCTAATTCGAAATTACATGCTAAATTACTATGTACAACCTCAATTGTTACAGATGTACCAAAAGTATATGGACCAGCTGTTGCAACTCCTTCAGAGATTGCATAATTAACTATACCATCATTAATTCCTATAGCATCGTTTTCTGCACTAAACGTAACTTCTACAAAGAAAGAATCAGCTGCAGTATCACAGTTCGTTGTTGTTGTTGCTGTAGCTTCACCAGATGTACAACTTAAATAGTAACCACATAAATCAAAAGTACCGGACTGATCATTACTATAATCCCAAAGTCTTAAATAATATTGCTGTCCTACAGAAAGACCTGTTAATTCCCATGGCCAACCAGAACCAAATTCAGTACAACCTGCTTCTACAAAACTTCCTGGAACACCGGTATAGTATGTACCTGCCACAGATGTTAATCCAGAAACATTGGTAACATTAAGAGTTACGGTTGCACTAGGCGCTGTAAACACATACCATAAGTCTCCTCTATCCGTTGGCGTTCCGTAACTACCACACGATGGTACTGTAGCTCCCGCAGAATCAGTTGTAGCTTCGTTACTAATACCTGTAATAGTATTTACGCCACACATAGAACCTTCATCTAAAGTTAATGTGATTGCACCAGAAGGTAGATCATTTACCGGTGGACAAGCGGATTGAGTTAAGGCATCACTAGACACAAAACAAGTTCCATCTTGCTCGTTAGTGATTGTTACAGTTACTTCTGTACCGTTAGCATACGGTCCAAAAGACACAACACCGGTTGATGAAGCACTCTGGTCTGTACTACCTTGGTCGTCTGAAACCGTCAAAGAGGTAGCAGAACCCAAGTCTGTAATATCAGCTTCAATCATAAAACCACCACTATTATCACAATCATTAACTACACTAAAATCTACAGTTGGGTTAATACATGAATTTTCTGTAATATCCAGACTATAATTGGTTGATTGAGGAGTTGGATATGTAGAAATCACAAAATAATATGTTACACCATTGGTAACTACAAAATCAAATTCTCTCGCTGAAGTTCCAGAATTTGCTACACCTGCTACACAAGCATTACTACCTATATCACTACAGTCTGTATAAACAAAAATTCCTGACCAAGTGTCCGAAGTTGAAGCTGGTGTTAGAACAACGTTTAACTCTGCATCAGCCGTAGCAGTATATGCATATACAATATCGTCACCATTCAAATATGACGATGTGCTTCCAAAACAAGTAGTTCCTGGCGAACCTGAATAGTCATCTCCGAATCCTGCAGTAGTACCATTACTTTCATTATATGGTAATGTATTAATTAAAATAGGATTTCCACAGACTTCTCCAGCTGGAGGTATTGCTCTTACTGTAAAACTTTCTTCTGCACATCCCATAGCCATACCATTATCATTATAAGGTATTATAGTAACAAAGTATTGTTGAGAATAACTTAATGAAGGTAAATCATATGAAGTCACATTACCAACGTCTGTAGCTGAAACTACATCAGAACCACCAGGAGAAGTACCAACACTTAACGAATAACCTGTAGGTATACCAGTAGCTGCATTCCAAGTTAAGTTTGCATCCTCACTAACATTTGTATCTCCATTTAAAGGTGCAGATAATGTTGTACAACTTGGAGGATTACTTACAGTTTGAGCTGCTGAAAAATTATCTATGTAAAAATAATAATCTCCCGTTACCCATGTATTAAATACACGAACTTTTACATCTGAGCCGATTGGTAAATCAGATCCAATTACTGTTGCAGATACTGTTGCACAATCTGTTGATACTACATGGTTACCGTCATCTATTGTAAAAACGGTTGTCCAATTTGTTCCATCATCTGTAGAATATTGCAATTCTGCTGTACCCCAACCTGCTGAAGTAGCTGAAGAGTCAGAATACTCCAAAATCTTATAGTCAAAGCTTATTACTAAGTCAGTAGCATTAGATGCTCCTACAAAATTTGGACTTGTTAAATTTCCTGTATTACTCGAAGACCACAGGTTATCTCTCTCGGAATTTCCTGCACAAGAAGCAGAACTTGTATTACTATAAGTGTCTGTCCAACCAGCTGGTGTTCCAGAATCAAAATTTTCATCAAAAGCTACTTGTGCAAAAGTAAAAGAAGTAAGAGTTAAGAAAATTAGTAAAGTAATTTTTTTCATAAAATAGATTTTAATTAGTAAGCTTTAAATTTATGTTAATTCTTTGCGGATAATCTATTAAATAATCTTAAATCGTTAAAACATCATAAATAATCGATAAAATGTATTAACAATTGCTAATAAAAAAGCCATTGTAACAACAATGGCTTTTTTTGAAAATATTTTAATCAGAAATTATTCGTTGTCCACAAATGCATCCATTACAGCATCACTTACGCCCATATTGCTAAAGCCACCATCATTAAATAAATTCTGTAAGGTTACACGTTTAGTCAAATCACTAAACAACGTCACCGTATAATTTGCACAATCCATTGCGGTTGCATTCCCTAAAGGTGACATTTTCTCTGCATAAGCAATAAAACCATCAAAACCCTTTACACCTTGACCTGCAGTAGTAGGCGTAGGAGATTGCGAAATTGTATTTACTCTAACTTTTTTATCTCTACCAAAGAAGTAACCAAAACTGCGAGCAATACTTTCTAAATATGCCTTATTATCTGCCATATCATTGTAGTCTGGAAAAACACGCTGTGCAGCCATATAGGTTAGTGCAACAATACTTCCCCATTCGTTCATAGCATCGTTTTTATAAAGAGCCGACATTACTTTATGAAAAGACATTGCAGATACATCGGTTCCTTTTTGGGTCCAGTCGTATTTTTGATCTGTATATGCTCTTCCTTTTCGTACGTTTACCGACATGCCAATAGAGTGTAATACAAAATCAATTTTTCCGCCAAGGATTTCCATTGATTTTTCAACTAAATTCTGCAAATCTTCTTCAGACGTTGCATCTGCAGGAATGATTTGAGAACCCGTTTTTTCTGCAAGTTCATTGATCTGTCCCATTCGCATTGCAATTGGTGCATTTGTAAGTACAAACTCACCACCTTCTTCATGTACGCGTTCTGCAGTTTTCCATGCTATAGAATTGGCATCTAAAGCACCAAAAATGATCCCTTTTTTTCCTTTTAATAAATTGTATGACATAGTCAGTTAATTAGTTTAAAATTTGGTTCAAATATAGTATTAATTCAATAATTGCTTTGCATGCGCAATAGCGGATTCTGTTATATTACTTCCGCCTAACATTTGAGCTAATTCCACAATGCGCTCATCGGTTGTAAGAAGCCTCATTTGGGTATGAGTCACATTATTATCATCGGTTTTATAAACCTTGTAATGCCAATTTCCTTTAGATGCTATTTGTGGTAAATGCGTAATCGAAAAAATCTGCATTCTTTTGCTCATTCCCTTCATGATATTACCCATTTGATCAGAAATCTCGCCAGAGACTCCAGTATCAATCTCATCGAACATTAATGTTGGTAGTTTTATATAGTTCGCCAAAATGGATTTGACTGCCAACATTATTCTCGATAATTCTCCACCAGAAGCTGATTTCTTTAGGTCTACAAAATTTCCACCTTTATTGGCTTTGAATAAAAACACAAGATCGTCCTTACCGTTAAATTTGAACTCTTCATTAGATGACAATTCAATATTAAATTTTGCATCGGACATTCCTAATTTTGTAAGGATTGCTTCTAAATCTTCAATAAATTCAGGAATAGCTTTTTGTCTATTTTCGCGCAGTTTAACTGCTATTTTATTTAATGTGTTTACGGATGAAGAAACCTTTGACTCCAACTCAACAATATCATTATCTATATTTTCAGAAACACTTACCTTCTCCGAAATATCGTCTCGTATTTTAATTAGTTCAGCGATATCAATTGCAGAGTGTTTGTGCATTAAGCTGTTAATGGTTTGCAGTTTGTTATTAACCTTAGCTAATTCTTCTGGATCTGAAGATAATTTACCTTCCAATGCATCCATCTCTATAAGCAAATCCTTCAACTCGATAGATACACTTTCAATACGTTGTTCTATTGACGCATAGGCATCACCATACTCAGAAATTTTTGAAAGTTCGCGCTTTATAGTACTTAATCTTTCTAAAACTCCCAAATCTTCATTATCTAATAACGACTTTGTATAACTTAATACTTCATTTATAGTCTCGACATTACTGAGCTGCTCGTAGGAAGATTCTAAGTCTTTTAATTCGTCCTTTTTAAGGTCGGCATCAACCAATTCATTCAGTAAAAATAAATTGTAATCGTATTCTCGTTTTGCTTCGGCTAAGGAATCCCTAAGTTCAGATAATTGTTGCTCATAGTTTCTATACGTCTTTAATTCAACTGTATACGTATTGAGCAGTTCTTTATTATTTGCAAGTGCATCAATAACATTGAATTGGTAAGAGTCCTTAATCAACTCCAATGTTTGATGTTGCGAATGAATGTCGATGAGATGACTACTAATCTGATTTACCGTTTCTAAATTTACAGGTGTATCGTTAACAAAAGCTCTTGATTTACCTGATGGTAAAATTTCTCGTCGAATTATTGTATTTGGATCATAATCTAAATCATTAACATCAAAAATTGGCTTTAAATCATAATTAGCGATATCGAAGATTGCCTCTACAACACATTTTTTTGATTTGTCTTTAATCTGATTTGTGTCTGCTCTTTTGCCTAAAACTAAAGATAATCCTCCAAGTAAGATTGATTTCCCAGCACCTGTCTCTCCAGTTATAATTGAGAAACCACTCTTAAAATCTATTTTAAGATTTTCTATAAGTGCAAAATTCTGTATGCTAAGTGATGTAATCAAAAATAAGATATTGGAATACTACAAAGCTAAACTATGCAAAATAAAAATTGATAATTCAGTAAAGAATTTTTAGAATTTTATATCCTTCCATTTGGAAGCATATATTGGTGCTATTTTGTTGAGTATGTTTACAAGTCCTGTAATTGGAATTTGAGGACCACCACTAAAAATATTCTGGATTTCGTTGGCTTTGCTATCAAAAAATACACGCATTAAAAATGAATTAGGTCTACGTGTATGCATCTTACCAAGGTTCTGGATTGCCTTGGAGACTTCAGCCTTTCCTTTTTTTACATCATCATGCATTTGATCAATGCCATTTCTGTGGTAAGCATACATCGTTGATCGAAACTCCTTGTATAATGGAGAAAGAATATTATCTATTAGGGCGAAACGCGATTGCAACCCATCTTCTAATCTCCAACCTGGACCACCTGATCCCGCAGAGTAGTTAACTATTGTTTGAGCTTGTCTAAAATAATCTGCACCACCATTTGGCTCAAAGGTTTCGGCATCCATACCTAAAATCATGTAAACATGAAAGGTAAGCACAGAGATTAAATTCGATTCGAACTGATTTTCATTGAAAACCAAATTCTGAAACTCCAGATATCTAAACTGAAATTCTTTATCGTTATACGTATAGACTGGTGTACTATATGTAGAACCAAAAGCTGGTCTTGAGGATTGCACTTGCAACGTAGCAGAAAACGCATCATTACTGTAATTCTGCACATTGATTACCATACTGCAGTTTATACGCTCTTGTGCCTTAAATTTTTTATTTGTCCATTGCGTGTTATTAATAAATTCACCCAATTGACGTTCTAAGGTTTGAAAAACAACGTTGTTATCATTTCCTGTTTGTTGAGCGACCACCGTCACAGTACAGTTGAGCTCTTGGGAAATACCAATAAATGGTACTACAAAAAGAATTAAAAGGAAAAATTTACGCATTTAGCTGCTTTAATATTTGTTGAATTAAATCTTCTGCCACCTGTGCCTTGGACTTTAATTCATGATCAATAACGTCGTTAGACTTGGTTATAAAAGTAACTTTATTTGTGGATACACCAAAACCTGCGCCTTTATCTTGAAGAGAATTCAACACGATCAAATCCAAATTCTTTTTTTGCAGTTTTCCTTTAGCGTTTTCTAATTCATTATTAGTTTCCAAAGCGAATCCCACTAAAAACTGATGTGCTTTTTCATCTCCTAAAGATTTTAGTATGTCCTTAGTCTTTTCTAACTCAACATTGAACGTTGAAGTCTTCTTTTTTATTTTCTGATTTGCAACATTTTTTGGTCTGTAATCTGCAACCGCTGCAGACAATATTGCTATATCTGCGTCAGAATAATATTTATGTACCTCTTGATACATATCTTCTGCACTGACCACAGGAATTACCGCAATCAATGAGTGTTTTACGCTTTGCTGTGTTGGACCAGTAACAAGAATAACCTCAGCACCCAAATTGGCTGAAGCTTTTGCGATCTCAAATCCCATCTTACCGGAAGAATGGTTTCCAATAAATCTTACAGGATCCAAGGCTTCATATGTAGGTCCTGCAGTAACCAATACTCTTTTTCCTCTAAGTGGTAATTGGTCTAAAATATCAGCCTCAATAAACGCTACAATATCTTCTGGTTCTGCCATTCGGCCTTCGCCATATAATCCACTTGCTAACTCACCATTTGTAGCCGGAATCATTACATTTCCA
>CBFHYD010000011.1:0-38085 GCA_965659975.1 Winogradskyella sp.
TTGTTATACGCGTTGTTTCAATTAAAGTTTGCCATTATTACACCTGCATTAATCACAGGAAGTTTTGCAGGTCGCATCCGATTTAGAAGTTACATCTTATTTATGGTGCTCTTTAGCTTGCTTATTTATAGTCCACTAGCGCATATGACATGGCATCCAGATGGCTTATTCCGTAATTGGGGCGTTTTAGATTTTGCTGGTGGTACCGTTGTACATATGTCTGCAGGATTCGCAGCCTTAGCAGGTGCCATTTATTTAGGAAAGCGCAAAATTGCAACAGAAAGCCATGCCAATGTGCCTTATGTGATATTAGGTACAGGATTGTTATGGTTTGGTTGGTTTGGATTTAATGCAGGATCTGCCTTAGGTGCTAATGGAGATGCTATTATTGCCTTTGCGAATACAAATGTAGCCTCCGCAACAGCAATGATTGCTTGGTTGTTTTACGAACGTTTTATGGGACGCAAAATGTCGGCAATAGGAGCTTGTATTGGTGCTGTTGTTGGTTTGGTAGCTATAACACCTGCAGCAGGATTTGTAAATATTGGCCAATCTATTGTAATAGGTTTTGTAGCATCCATTATTTCTAATTGGATGATACATCTTAAGAACAGAACTGACATTGATGATACCTTGGATGTTTTCCCAAGTCATGGTATTGGTGGTGTGGTAGGTATGATTTTAACTGCTGTATTTGCTGCAGAAGTTGGTTTGGTTTATGGCGAAACTGACACTTTTTTATACCACATTATTGCTTTAGTAATAACTGCGGTCTTCTGTTTTTGTGGTAGCTATTTGTTATTCTGGTTTGTTGACAAACTTCTAAAAATGCGTGTAAGAGATGACCAAGAAGAACGCGGCTTAGACATAAGCCAGCATGGCGAGCAGATTGATTAGATTGAATTTCTTTATTTTTTGAAGTATAATTAAGACTTCATCAGTCCATCCACCATAGTCAGTTTTCGATCAGCCATATTTGCCAATTCTTGATTATGCGTAACAATAACAAAGGTTTGTTTGAATTCTTCTCTGAGTTTAAAAAATAGTTGGTGCAATTGCTCAGCAGATTCGCTATCTAAATTACCAGAAGGCTCATCCGCAAATATCAATTTTGGATTATTAATTAAGGCTCTTGCCACCGCAACACGTTGTTGCTCACCACCAGACATCGCATTTGGTTTATGATGCATACGTTCTGATAAGCCTAAATAGGAGAGAAGTTCCTTGGCACGCTTTTCCGCTTCTTCTTTTGGTGTTTTCTTGATGAAGGCAGGAATGCAAACATTTTCTAAGGCTGTAAATTCTGGCAATAGCTGGTGAAATTGAAAAATAAAACCAATGTTAGAATTTCTAAACTTTGCAATAGCTTTATCATTTAGTTTTCCTACATCAACGCTATTTATCATTAATTCTTCACTACTATCAGCTTTGTCCAAGGTGCCTAAAATTTGTAAAAGTGTTGTTTTACCTGCACCCGAAGCACCAACGATAGACACGATTTCGCTTTCGTTTATGGTAATATCTACGCCTTTTAGGACTTGTAAGTCGTTATAGGATTTAAATATTTGCTTTGCTGTAATAATAGATGCCATAGACTGTGAAAATAGTACTTATAGCTTAGCCTTGCAATTCCGAAGGTTTGTTATTTTTCTTGAATACAGATTTAAGACCATTGAAATCTATAAAATACTGGAGACGCAATGAAAAATTGTGTAATGCTGGTTGCATAAAAAGATTATCTAAACTTCCATCAAAGCTTTCCATTGCATTATCGTTTACATTAAATAATTGATTTCTGTACAAGGCAGTTAAGAAGCTTCCTGATGCAAACTGCCATGAATAGCTCAAATCTACATTCCAAGTACTAAAATTCACATCTGGATTTGAGCCAAGGCTTGATCGGTCAAGATTTGTAAGCTGTAAGCGACCATTATCTTGTAAGGTGAAGAATCGGCCATCATAATTTACTGTGTCCCAATAATGTCTAAAATTCAAGGATAGCGCATGGAATGGATCGAAAGTATATTCTGCTCTAATGGTGTTTGTTACTCTTAAGCGATCGCGATCACCAAAAATTGGATTACCTTCTAATTGTGTTGCGTAACCACGTTGCCCTAAACTATTGTCATAATTCAAGTTATAAATCAAAAGAAATTTATCATTAAATCTGTATCGTGGCGACACTTCAAACTCATAGGAGAAAAAGTCACGTACATCTTCAAAAATTTCAGCTAAACCAAAATTGATATCAAAGGCGAATTTGCGGTTGTAATTAGAGGAGTAAAAACCGCCAATACGCGTAAAGTTTTCAAATATAAATGGTCGGCCATCTCGAGATTCAAAAAAATCATATTGTTTACCTGGACTCATCCTAAAATTAAATCCGAATGCGTCTAAGGACTTTTTAATAACAGCGAAATAATTAAATCCAAAATTGAATCTCGAGAACGCATTAGGATTGTTGAGTCGTCTGTAATTTACAAACGCATTAATACGATAGGTATTTAGCTTTTCTGTAGGTTCAAAAATTTCATAAGACGCATCAGCACCAAAGTCATTTCTATTATTACGAAGATTTAGACCTAAATCATTGATATTATATTTGGTGTCTGCAAATCGGTGATCAAAACTATATCTAAAGTTACCATGAGTCTTTCCAACAAATAAGAAACCACTAAAACCAGTTTCAGGATCTGCATCTTGAAAATCGACGTGACTCATACGTAACTCAGTATCTATACGATAGGTGTTTCTTTTGTTCTGAAAGTTACTTACTAAAGCCGTTGCATTCGCATCTCTAAAAGAACCTTCACGCAAGACATTCGTATTAATAAGACTTATTGACGAGTTGCCATTGTATTGTTGGTCTATGGCAATAATGTTATAATTGGTAAATGGTTCTACGGTTTCTTCTCTTACAACATCGCCATTCTCATCGGTCACAGCGACATCAGTTCTTTCTGTAATGGCATTTAAAATACCAATTCCTAATCCCTTTTTTGTTCTTCCAGAAACTTTTATGGCGTTAAGTACTTTTGTGGTACTCGGTCTGTCGAAGCTTTCACCAGGATTTAATGATATACTTCCAACAGGTGCACTACCGATACGTCGCGAAAAGAATAAACCACCTTTAGAAAATAGGTCAACACCTTCCGTAAAAAACTGCCGTTGTTCTCTAAAGGTCTGCTCAAAAGGCCCAAGGTTAAGCTCAAGGTTATCAAAACCTACTTGACTAAAATCGGGTATTAATGTGGCATCAAGTGTGAAGTTTTCTGTAATACCGTATTTAATGTCCATACCAAAACGTAAATCAGTTTCGGATTTGCCATCAAATGTACTCGCAATACCTGTGGTGAAAGGATATAGGTTTAATCGGACTGGTGGTTCTACTTTGTCCAATCCTTTTAATTCGCCATGATATAAACCAGGATTACCTTGTGTAGGATCTAATGGATTCCAGGTGTATCGTGCACGATCACGTCTAAATTCTCTATGAAACTGAATTCCCCAAGTCGGTTCGTCTTGTTTCTGAAAGCGTAAGGCGCGATAAGGTATTTTCATTTCGACTGTCCAACCATCATCCTGCATTTTTACGGCACTATCCCAAACGGCATTCCAGCCATAATCTTCTCCAAAAGTTGGGTTTGCAATAGCATCTGCTTGAGTTCCCGATGCAAATACAAAGAACAAGGTGTCATTTTGAGAGTCGTTATTAGGATTAATCACGACTAAGAAAAAATCAGATTGTCCAAAATCATCACGTGCTGTCAATTGCTTCATGATTTTGTCTGGATCGTCATACATGTATGCAGAAATATATATGGCCTGATCGTCGTAGGTCATTCGTATTTCTGAACGTTCGTTTTTAGGTTTTTTTAACCCTATTTCTGGTTGAAAGGATATAAAATCTGTAGCGATATTGGCATTTTTCCATGCTTCATCGTCTAAATTTCCATCAATTTTTGGAGCAAATGAAGTACGACTTATATTCAAGGTCTTTTTATCCTGAGCCTGAATCGCAAGGAAAAGAAGAAAGAATAACATAAAGAAAACAGTGTTTTTCTGATGTGATGAAATTGGTGTTTTGATGTTTCCTTTATTTAAAATTTGAAGTGCAAAACTAATAAGGCTATCCAAGTCCTGGTCTTAATTTTGCGTTAAATAATGCCATATTGACTTTGTTTTATTTTGGAATACTTATTGATCTGTAAATGATAAAATCGCTATAAATTAATAGAGCGATTCTGAATTAAATTCAGAATAAAATGAATAAATACCTGAAATTAGGATTAAGTTTAATATTAGATGGAATTGGCTATACGTCCTTTGTGATTCCAGTTGTAGGTGAGTTCTCGGATATTGTTTGGGCACCATTATCGGCTTATATCATCACAAGAATGTACAAAGGCAAACAAGGTAGAGTGGCAGGAGTTATTGCTTTTACAGAAGAGGCCTTGCCATTTGTAGATGTGTTGCCAACGTTCACACTAATGTGGATTTATTCTTATATGGTAAAAGGAGAGTCGAAACCTATGGATATAAAAAAAGCACCTTAATAGGTGCTTTTTTAAATTTGTATGGATTTGATTATTGAATAACTACATTCCAAGTGTTATTAATATCAAACTCACCACCAGTTGCAGATCCAAATCCTCCAGCATCGTCAACTGTATCAGCCTCGTGTACCAACTGAACTGTAATTGTTCCTGTTCCTGCTGCACCGGCAGTCCAAGTCGTGTTAAGACCAAGGCTCTCACCATCAGTTCTTACCTCGTCATTTGCTGCTCTTACCATTGTGAAACTTGTAGTAGTAGCGTACACAAAGAAGTGCTCGTCTTTTTCTTCAACAACTTCTTCTAAGATGTTTTCATCGTTAACTTCATCTGTAATTGTTAACGTAACATCATAAGTTGCTCCAGCTTCAAAGTTACCACCGATAACTGTAAGTGTTGGTGCTACTTCACCATCTGGGCTAACAGCTCTTAAGGTTACAGTATTAGAATTTGCTGTATTCGTAAATGTAATATTTACGTCAGTAATCACCTCTTCAGGATTAACTGAAGCTGGTGAATCATCATCACTACAAGACGCAGCAAGTGTTAGGCAAAATAATGCCACAAAAAATAATTTAGTTGTTTTCATGTTTGTAAAATTTAAAAAATTGGTTTTCATAATAATTTTATTTAAAGTTTGGGTTAATAATTTAATTTTAATTGTATTTGGAAATTACGACCAGTTTCTGCTGCAAAAAATCGCAAACGGTTTAGGTAATTTCTATAGTCGATATTAAAAATGTTCTGCACATTAAATCCAATTTCTAAAGTGCTATTAGAAAATAAATTGGTTTGTATAGAGCTATTAAAATGGAACAGATGAAATGCAGGTGGAGGCGTGCTTACATCTACTAATTCCTCTACTCCTGTAGAAGGTCGGGTATATAAAAAGTTGAAATCAGGAAAATTGTTTTGACTTAAAAATAACTCTGACGTTAGCCCTAATGACAAGTTTTTCCAGTCCTTATTTTGATATTGAATTGTGTTTCTTGTGTTAAACGGAGGCATATCTATCAGAGGTCTATTATTATCTAAATCGTCACCTATAATAAATGCTGTTGAGTTACTAAAAGACAGCCTGTCTGAAATGTCATAGTTAACATTTAGATCAACCCCATAAAGTAAGGCGTCGGTTGATTTAAACTCGTATTCTAAAAATGCTCCGGCATTACCGATAACTCTAATACCTCGCTCAGAAGGTGCGATAAATATATAATTGTCTATGCGATTGATGTAAGGTTCAACTAAAATCTCAAAACCATTGTTCTGATAAGTGTAAGTCGCTGATAATTGATTAGCTGTTTCTTTTCCCAATCGTAAATTACCTATCTCAACACGAGCAACGGATTGATGCAAACCATCCGAAAATAATTCGGATACATTTGGTGCACGATTACTCAAAGAATAGTTTAGCGCTAATTCATGGTCTCCAAATTGCTTTCTTGCACCGAGAGCTCCAGATATATTGTGAAAATCAAATACTGGATTAGTTAAAAATTGGGCACCAACTTGTTCTACTATTATACCATTGAAATCTTGGTCATAGCCCAATTCGTTCCAAGTAATGGTTCTATAGAACTTTTGCGCATCTATATGGTTAAAGTCATATCGCAGCGCACCTTCAACAAGAATATCATTGTCCAATTTCCATTCTGTAGTAACAAATGCGCCTATGTCTAAGCGTTGGTAATCAGGAATTAATCGTCTCACACCAGTTGCAGGATCGGCAAAATTATCAAGGTATTGAAATTGTAAGCCAACCTGATATTTTCTTCGGTTATTCCTATCGAACAAGAATTTGGACTGTACACCATGAGTTTGCAATACCAAGTCAATAGAAGGAACGCCTCTGGCATCACCACGACGTCTATCGAACTCTTCGCGCTCGTTATACTGGTAATCGTACTGCAAGGTTAGCTTCCCTAAATTGGCAAAACGTTTTTGATAGTCTAATTTTACCAAATGATGTCTAATACGTTGGCGCGGATCTCTAATATCATAAGTAAAGTCTCTAATAGTGGCAGGTTGCCCATTATCAATAGCATCTAACAATTGATCTATTCCACCGATATGCGCCGATGATAATATACCAATCTCATTATCTACATAACTGTAATATACATTGAATGCCTCTTCGAATGAATTATAGCCACCTTGTAATGAGAAAGCTTTAAAATCCAAACCGGTATTTGATAAAACATAATCGGCTGCACGAGAATCTCCAAATCTACGATACGATCCTTGACCTCCAATGTACCAACCTTTTTCAGTGGTACGCATTAATGACGAGCTTAAAGTAAAGCCTGAGCTATTACTATCAAAAACGGCTATAGTCTTACCAAAAAGACTGTCTTTTCTTATGTTTTTTGTTGGTTTAAGAATAATCGCTCCACCAATAGCATCGCCAGAGTAAGCCAGAGCAGAAGCACCTTTGACTAAAGTAATTTCCTGTGAGGCATTAATATCTACAGTTGGTGCATGTTCTAAACCCCATTCTTGATCTTGCATTCGAACACCATTTTGTATAGTGATAACTCGACTACTATGCAAACCATGAATAATAGGCTTTACGATTGTACTTCCCGTATTAAGTGAAGAAACACCGGCAATAGTTTCCGTTACATCACCTAAATTGCCACTACTGAATTCTTCGATTTCAGAAGCCTTTATGATGGCCTCTTGAGCCGTTTTTGTTTCAGTGCGGGTTACTTTAGTATTAATGTTTACCGTATTTAACTCTTCAATATGGTGCTCTAATTTTATAAGTTGATTAGTATCACCATTAACAACAACCGAAAGCTTTTTAGTTTCACATGAAATATGAGATACCTCAATAACGTATGTGCCTTGACACAAGTCATTAAAACTATATTTTCCGTCTTTATTTGAAGTGGTTATCTTAGTTGTTCCAATTAATTTAATTGTAGCATTTTCTAAGCTTGTATTATCATGGAAATCTAATATCTGTCCACTTAATTGAAAAGTACACTCTTGGGAAACACTAAAATTAATAATAGATACAAATAAGAATATTAAGATATTCTTCATTCAATTAATATCTAAACTATTATTACTTAAGGGGTGCGCGTTTGATGGGATTAGCAGCTATACGGCGGAGCTTTGTTCTTGTCGCACTCGAGATTATAATCGAAGATGAATAACCCATGTGTTTGTAAATTTTCAACAGAAGCTATTAGTGTAGTACTTGGATTTTGAAAATCCGTGTCGTTATCTGTATCTAAATAATCAAGCTGATTTAATTGCAAGGCCAACAGACATATGTCACAAGACGGCTCATCCTCGTCATGGTTGTCTTTTTCTTTGTCTAAATCAATTTGGATTGATGATACGTCATGATGACTGTAAACATGTAGATTCGACGTTAAGCCAACCAACAAAAATGTTAGGAAGAAATAGGCTAATATCTTATTCTTTACGGGCATCACTCAATTTTATGCAAACCTATATATATTCAAATCTTTTGAATGTTAAAGAAATCTTAATTTTTGTCCTTAATTAGACCGATTCTTCTTAACATTTTCTTTTCAAAATTCCAGAAGAATTCGTGTTGTCCAAATAGCCATCCGAAAAATACAAGGAGTATTTGGTAAAATATAAGACCAATTACAATAAATAGTATCCAATATAGCATTGGGTGTAGATTTTCTTGGGTAATCCCAAGCCAACTTATGATTGGTCTACCTACAAATAATGAGGAACTACCTGTGATTGCAAAAACTATGAAAACTCGTATCATTTCCCATTTTGCATCCAAGATCCATTTCTTTTCTAATTTTTTGAATAGAAATAGTGTAAACTTCAAAAGAACGATAAATAGCACAATGGCAACTGGTACTATAATAAAATAGCCATATTGCCCCGTCAATGCATTAGATATTCTAAAAGCAGAGTAAGCCAAAACGACAAGACCGACAAAAGGGTAAATAAGTTGCCAGTTCTTGGTTATTTCCCAGCGTGATTTTATTTCTTTCATAGCAAATTAATGCTGCAAAAATAATTAAATTCTCACGGTAAAAGGACCTAGCTTTTGGTTATGTTTTAATTGAAAATAGATGAAATAGTTGTACAACTTGTAATTAAGTTCGTAACCATAATCTTCTCTGATGTTATAATCAATCATCAATTGATAAAGTGATGAGTCGTACTGTTGTGGTTGATTAACCCTAATATTCCAATTAGTTACATAAATGCGGTTGCGAGCCTCCATAAACTCTTGAGAATAATAATGCCTTGGACGTGCAGTACTTACTAACCAAGAATTGAATCCAGGTTCTATGATTATTATTTCGTATTCGTTTTCGTCACTATCAATGACTACTGTGTCATTTTCGACCAAGCTTTCTTCTCTTTCATCAGAAACTGGCTTGGGCGCATCAATAGATTTACAACTTTGTAATGTAATTAAAATGATTAGGAAAAGTGTGATACGTTTCATGGTATAAAGGTATTAAATATTAGAATTATTATTTTGATTTCACACTTCAAAAATTCGAAGAATTAGACGTTATTAAAAGTCGTAATGAGTGAACATTCCATTTGAATGAGTAGGAGAAGACAAGAACAAAAAAAAAGCATTTGCAACAAATCGCAAATGCTTTTTTATTTATGTTTATTGAGCTAAGTCTTATTTCCCGAATAATCCTCCTAAAAGACCACCGAGTCCGCTCTTTTTCTTTGAGCCACCTAATAACATACCTGCAACATCATCGATAACACTTCCATCACCATCGGCGTCTAATACCTGCTCCAAGAAGGTTTGTTCTTTAGTTACTGCGCCTTGCTGACTTGCACCACCTAAGAAACCACCGAGTAAGTCTCCTAAACCGTTTTGAGAACTAACATTGTTTTGCTTGGCTTTTTTACCAAGCACACCCATTAGGATTGGAGCAGCAACCTTAAGTATATTACCTACAGATTTAGAATCAATACCAGTTTTTTGACCAATAACTTGCTCAACACCAGTTTGTCTATTACCTAAAACATGACCTAAAATTTTTCCACCATCAATCTTTACATCTTCATTTACGCCACCGTTAAATAAGTCGCCTAAGTTATCTAATATACTTCCGTCGTGCTTTCCACTAAGAGCTCCTAATAATCCTTCTGCACCTTGTGGTGTAGAGGCATTACGCTCCATAGCTTTCATAAGTACTGGCAAGGCCATGGTTAAAACACTTTAAGTTTTTCCTTGATCAGTTCCTGTAGATCCAGAAACTCCACTGATTATTGTTTTTCCTAAATCACTGCTTAAAAGATCTAAAATACCATTCATAATTTTGTTGTATTAATAAGAGAATTATCTATGAGTCGAATTTAATTGATTGAAATAGTTTTGTTTGAAACAAACATAAAACTGTTTTTTAGACTCATATATTGTTTATAACTCAAATATAATTGAAGTATAAATCTGTTTGATGTGAATATACTCAATTGAAAATGAAATATCGTCCAAAAGAAAAAATAGCCGCTGAAAAGCAGGCTATTTTATGGAAACTTGATTATTGAGGAATTATTGAAAAATTCCTGACAATAATTATAAATTATTTTAAAATATCAACTATCTGAGAAGCTAGCTCTAATCCAATTCTATCCTGTGCTTCATTTGTAGCAGCACCTGTATGTGGTGTTAATGATAAAGCAGGATTCATTAATAATTGAATTTCTGGCTGTGGTTCTTTTTCAAAAACATCTAAAGCCGCTCTCGCAACCTTTCCTTTTTCAATGGCTTTTACCAAAGCAACTTCGTTAACTACACCACCACGCGCAGCATTTGCGATAATAACACCATCTTTCATCTGATCAAAGTCATTTTCATCAAGAACATACTCTTTTTGAGCTGGGACATGTAAGGTTAGAAAATCTGATTGTTTTAGAACCTCTTCTTTAGATTGTGTTTTTATATTGAAATTCACTTTTTGACCATCAAAAAATTCTAATTCCAAATTAGCTTCCTCGGTATAAGGATCGAAAGCAACAACATTCATTCCAGCACCAATAGCAACTTTTGCTGTGGCTTGACCAATACGGCCAAATCCTAAAACACCCAATGTTTTACCCTTAAGCTCTGTTCCTTTTGCGTAGGCTTTCTTTAATTTTTTAAAATTAGTATCACCTTCTAAAGGCATGTCTCTGTTTGAGTTGTGTAAGAAACGTGCTAAACCGTAGAAATGACCAAATACTAGTTCTGCTACTGAATGCGATGAAGCAGCAGGTGTATTAATAACATGAAGTCCTTTTTCACGTGCATATTCTACATCAATATTATCCATTCCAACACCGCCACGACCAATAATTTTTAAGCTTGGACAATTATCAATAATGTCTTTTCTAACTTTCGTTGCACTACGCACTAATAATACTGCGATATCATTGTCATTAATATAATTTTGAAGCTGTTCTTGAGCTACTGTTGTTGTAGAGATTTCAAAACCAGCATTTTCTAATGCATCAATACCACTTTGCGATATACCGTCGTTTGCTAATATTTTCATTGTAATTTTCTTATGCTTTTCTTTCTAATTCACTCATTATTTCAACTAAAACCTTAACACTGTCTAATGTTAAAGCATTATACATTGATGCTCTGTAACCACCAACACTTCTATGTCCATTAAGACCATTAATACCAGCTTCTTTCCACATGGCATCAAAAGTTTCTTTAAGGTTTTCATTTTCTAATGTAAAAGTGGCGTTCATTGTAGATCTATCTTCTTTTACAGCATAACCTTTAAACAAAGGGTTTAGATCAATTTCAGAATAAATCAACGCAGCTTTCTTTTCGTTTTCCTCTTGGATAGCTTTAATACCTCCTAAATCTTTTAACCATTGTAAGGTGAGCATTGATACGTAAACAGGAAATACTGGTGGCGTATTAAACATACTGCCTTTACTGATATGCACTTTATAATCCATCATTGATGGAATTTTACGTGACACTTTTCCTAAAATATCTTCTTTAACAACAACGAGAGTTGTTCCGGCTGGTCCCATATTTTTTTGAGCACCAGCATAAATCAAATCGAACTTCGTAAAATCTATATCTCGTGAGAAAATATCACTACTCATATCGCAAACCATAGGAATTGGAGAGTCAGGAAAACTTTTCATCTGCGTTCCAAAAATGGTATTGTTAGATGTACAGTGGAAATAATCGTAATCTTCAGGGATGTCGTAACCTTTTGGTATGTAATTAAAACCTGCAGATTTTGATGAAGCTACTTCGTAGATGTCATCATATATTTTTGCTTCTTTAATCGCTTTATCTGACCATGTTCCTGTATTGAGATAACCTGCGCGCTTTTCTAAAAGGTTTAGCGCCACCATTAAGAATTGCGTACTAGCACCACCTTGTAAGAATAATGCTTTGTATCCTTTTCCTTCCAATCCTAATAATTCTAATGCCAAGGAACGTGCTTGTTCCATTACATCTACAAAAGGTTTACTTCTATGAGAAATCTCAATAAGAGATAAGCCGTTATCGAAGTCTAACAAGGCTTCAGAAGCTTTAAGCATTACTGATTTTGGGAGCACACAAGGTCCTGCGCTAAAGTTGTGTTTTTTAAGCATAGTATCTAAATTTTAGAACGTTGCAAAGGTGACAATTAATAGCGAAATACGTATTAAGAAATTGATAATTTTTAGGCTATAATTTCAACAAGAAATCAACAGTATCTACATTATCCGCATAATCCCATAATTGCGGTTCTTGGGTTTGGCCGAATTTTACTTCATTTTCAGTAAATCCGTCGGCTACAATGCACTGAATGTCCTCAGTTTTGTCCTTAAGTATTTGTTTTAATTCCGAAAGGTCTTCATACCTCTCATAAAAAACTGTGGCAATAGGAGATCCAAAACTTTCATCTTCTTTGATCATAAGAAAACCATTTTCCAACATGTCAAATTCGCTCATGATATATACTGCCTTATTATAGTCGTAATTGTTGGCGTATTTGGACTGCTCTATAATTTCTTTCCATTTAAAGACACCTTTAAAGAAATCATCGAAATTGTAGTTATTTGGCACATATAACTTAGATACACTTCTGCAGCCTAGTCCAAAATATCTGAAGATATCATCTGCTAATGCTTCCATCTGAGCTTCTGTCTCTTTGCCTGTTAGAATAGCCACAGAATTTCTATTCTTCCTTATTACAGAAGGCTTATCTTTAAAATAGTATTCAAAATATCTTGCCGTATTATTACTTCCAGTAGCTATTACAGCATCAAAACCTTCAAGTTTGTCTTGGGTAAATTCAATTTTACCTTTAAAAACAGGCTCAACGTATTCTAAGTACTTAGCTAAATAGGGAAGTAGGTGTTTGTCGTTAGAAGATTGCTTCACTAAGACACTATGTCCAGATATGAGTACGCTCAAAAAATCATGAAATCCAACTAAAGGAATATTTCCAGCCATAATAATGGCTACTTTTTTTGATGATGAATTTTGAAACTGGTATTTACTAATCCAACTCTCTAAGTTTTCTTGCGTTAGGCAATGACTCCAGGAATTTAGGGCGTATTGAAGATTGTCTTTGGTAAACCACCCATTTTCCTCTTGTGCCAACTTAAGCTGATACTTAAATCCTTTAATTAATTCATTATCAGAATTATTGCCTCTTGGCGCAGCTGTGAATTGACTCAGGAAATCACCTAATTTTAAAAAAGCGTTAATTCGTTGTTGTAAATCCATAGATGGTTTGGTAATAATCTGTTTAGGCATTATTTTTGTCAAAAATTTTGACAGTTAATCTAATTTGACTGCAAAATTACTGAAAAAGAAGAATAAACATGGCAATAATAATAACAGACGAATGTATTAATTGTGGTGCTTGCGAGCCAGAATGTCCAAACACTGCAATTTACGAAGGTGCCGACGACTGGCGCTATAAAGACGGAACAAGTCTTACAGGCAAAGTTGTCTTACCAAGCGGTAAAGAAGTAGATGCAGAAGAGACTCAAGAACCTATTAGTGACGAGTTTTATTACATTGCACCAGACAAATGTACTGAGTGTGTAGGTTTTCATGAAGAGCCACAATGTGCCGAGGTTTGTCCGGTGGATTGTTGCGTCCCTGATGAAGATATTGTTGAAACCGAAGACGAGTTACGTGCAAAGCAACGCTTTATGCATCCAGAGGATTAAGTATAAATAATTAACAAACACATAAGAAGCCTGAGTAAAGTAAGCTCAGGCTTTTTCTTTTTCATTTCAATTGATATTTAAAATTTCATTAACTTAGAAGGTGTAAAATATTGTAAATCAGATTTATAATTAAAAAGTTACTCCTTCTTTTTGTTGCATTGCCATTTTTATAATTAACATCTTGTGTCGACGACGACAGTATTTCTGTTGGGCTACTTGCTGAACATCGTGGTATATATATTAATGATTTTTACACTGCTGGAATATTAGGAAATTCATCGTTAGAAGATGACTTGTTGGTTTGGATCGACGAAAATGATTTCACCGATGTATATCTGTATAATATTGGAGCAATCTTAGCCGATGGTAAAGATGCTGAGCTTAGTTCTTTTGTTACGAAGGCTCATAATGAAGTGCCTTCCTTGAAGGTGACCTTTGTTTCAGCTGGCTTTGGGGATTCATTTACAGAAATTGAAGAGTATCATGCAGATCGTGATAATGAACGTCCAGACGGAATTGTTAGTGAAATTGAATTTTGGAATGGTAGCATGAGTTATGCCTCCAATTACGCGCCTTGGATTAATAAAGTTAATGATCTAAAATTCACGGTTCCTGTTGGCTCTTTAGTCCCATTAAATGAAGATGTCACACGTCAGTTCTATATCGGGAAAATCAAGGATCCCGGAATGCCACCAAGCCTTACTATTGCGAAAGAATTAGTAACGCATCATGACGAAAAATTTTTGACGAACTATCATAACGATGCTTGGTTATTATCGACTTCTACTTTAGAAAATTCAATCGTAAATAAGTTGAATTTATTGGCACAAGCTGGTATGGAGCTAAATAAAGAGGTTAATGTTGTTATATTATTTAATGTATATCAAAGCTCACCTTCTCCAGAAATTTGGGATTATTTTGCCACAACAGGCATGAACAACGAATTTGAGAATGCATTCGTTGAGTGGAGTGCCGATTATGATGCAAGTACAGATATTACAAATAAATCATACCTAAACATAAAAGGCTTTGGTATTTACAGATATACCGATGCTAAATTATCTAGGCCATAAAAAAATCCCAAGCCAAAACTTGGGATTTAATTAAAAACCAATCTTCATTCTACTAACTACTTTTTTTGTTAGCCTGATTTTTCATAACCTTTAAAACTTCCTTACTAAAGCTTGGTTTGCCGTTAGTTTCATTAGACTTTTTATTAATGTAGTCACGTTTCTTTATTAAAAGAGTCTTAAGCTTTTTATTATCAGCACTTCTTTTGTTTGATAAGCTTTCCACAATTTGCTTTTTTTCTGCCAATGATTTTCCTTTTAAACTATCTGGTAATTTCTCATCTTCAATGTCTTCAAGTTTGAGTTTACCATTATCAAAATCATTAATAATTTCTTGTGCACCGTAAGCCGATTTCTGCCCTGCTTTACTTTGTTTGTAACTCGCACGCGCACTATTTGCAGAAGGTGATGCAGATTCATAAACAGCCATAGATTTGGCTTTTTTATCATAGTTATAAGATCTTTCAGCAACCGTACCGTAATACATACGTGTGTCATCAATATTTCTTGATAAACGATTAATCTCTTCATCGTATGGCGTTGCTATGACTATGTCTTGTGCATGCTGATCTAATCTCAAGAATTGTCCATTTGTACAATTAGACATTGCTTTAAAATGTGGAATGGCTTCTAAACATGCGTTTCCTAACTTAATCGTATTAATCGTTATACCTTTTTTCGCCGCTATTTTGCAACTTTCAGTGTATTTAACATCGTCCTGATAATCCATATGAGGTGGACAATCACCAACAACGAAAATAGTTCTGTAGGTGTGTTTATCCTTGCTCCAGTTCATATCTGTAATAGCTTCTTGTAAACCTTGATTTACACTTTCTGGAGTGTCGCCACCACCAGCTGCATTGATTTTTAAAAGTTCTGTATAGGCTTCATCCAAATCCGTAGTTAAGGCAATTTGCTTAGTAACAAAGGTGTCACCTTTATCTCTATAGAAAACCATACCCATTCTTAAGGTGTCGATATCGCCATCTTGTGCCATTTCGCTAACGATGTCCCATATTTTTTCTTTAGCAGTACCAATAAGTCCACTCATACTTCCTGTGGCATCCAAACAGAATACAATTTCGGCATTCTTTATTTGATGTGGATTAGGTTTTTCTTCAATAGTCGTAAGGACTTTTGTATTTGTCGCATGTAGTTTTGTCGTTTCTTTACAACTGAAGCTTAGTACAGTTAAAAGAAAAATTGAAAGTCTTTTTTGTAGTGTCATAATATTTTTAATTGATGAATTTTAGGCTAATCTATTTTAATAGAGTAAGTGCAACAATCTAAATTGAGTCTCCGTGATCAATTTTAAAGTGAAGTATCTATTTGAATGAGTGAGTGAATTAATTACATTTGCAAACGCTAAAAACGACCTAATATGAAAGCTGGAATTGTAG
The DNA here is from genome assembly GCA_965659975.1 of Winogradskyella sp. Taxonomy (GTDB): domain Bacteria; phylum Bacteroidota; class Bacteroidia; order Flavobacteriales; family Flavobacteriaceae; genus Winogradskyella. The sequence continues at coordinate 16,186 of CBFHYD010000011.1, forward strand.
GATTACCAAACGTAGGAAAATCAACCTTATTTAACTGTTTATCTAACGCAAAGGCGCAAAGTGCAAACTTTCCGTTTTGTACAATAGAACCGAACATAGGAGTTGTTAATGTTCCGGATCAAAGACTATCTAAACTTGAGGAATTAGTCAACCCAGAAAAGGTTATTCCTGCAACTGTAGAAATTGTAGATATTGCTGGTCTTGTTAAAGGTGCAAGTAAAGGCGAAGGTTTAGGAAATCAGTTTTTGGCAAATATTCGTGAAACAGACGCTATACTGCATGTGTTGCGTTGTTTCGACAATGATAATATTGTGCATGTCGATGGTTCAGTAGATCCGATAAGAGATAAAGAAACAATTGACATGGAGTTACAGTTAAAAGATTTAGAAACTGTAGAAAAAAAGCTTGATAAAGTAAAACGTGCAGCTAAAACTGGTAATAAAGAAGCTCAAGCAGAAGAAGCTGTACTTATTAAGATTAAAGAAGGTTTAGAAGCTGGTACTTCTGTACGTGCTTTAGAGTTTTCAGATGAAGATTATACAGACTATGTAAAGCCAATTCAATTCATCACGGACAAGCCCGTTATGTACGTTTGTAACGTTGATGAAGGTGCTGCAACAACAGGAAATGCTTACGTGGAGAAGGTGAGAGACGCTGTCAAGAATGAAAATGCCGAAGTTTTAGTATTAGCTGTTGGTACAGAAGCTGATATTAATGAATTAGATGATTACGAAGAGCGCCAGATGTTCTTACAAGACATAGGTCTCGATGAACCTGGATCTGCGAAACTTATTAGAGCTGCATACAAGTTATTAAACCAACAAACTTATTTTACAGCTGGACAAAAAGAAGTCCGTGCTTGGACTGTAACGATTGGAGCTACAGCACCTCAAGCGGCAGGTGTTATTCATACAGATTTTGAAAAAGGATTTATCCGTGCCGAAGTCATCGCTTATGACGACTACGTATCTTTTGGTAGTGAAGCTAAAGTAAAAGAAGCAGGGAAAATGCGTGTTGAAGGGAAAAATTACATCGTTAAAGATGGCGATGTTATGCATTTCCTTTTTAACGTGTAAAGATTTTCATTCCTCAGTTTTTCGTATATATTGAAAATATTTTTCAGTCCTGATACCTCGATAATCAGTTAGGTGTTTTTGTCAACAATAATCTCTAGTTATTGTTAATTACTTTGTCTTTTTGCCATTTCATTTTTTGAGGTAGAATAGTATATTTAGCCTTTCACCTGTATACCTACACATTTATGGCAGAACAGACAAAATATACCGAAGAGAATATTCGCTCGCTCGATTGGAAAGAGCACATCCGTATGCGACCTGGTATGTATATCGGAAAGTTGGGTGATGGTTCTTCTCCAGATGACGGTATTTATATTTTGCTTAAAGAAGTACTTGACAATTCCATTGACGAATTTGTCATGGGTGCTGGTAAAACCATAGAGATTTCAATACAAGGAAATAAGGTTATTGTTCGAGATTACGGACGTGGCATACCATTGGGTAAAGTTGTAGATGTTGTATCTAAAATGAATACTGGTGGTAAGTATGATACAAAGGCATTCAAGAAATCTGTTGGTCTTAATGGTGTAGGAACAAAAGCAGTTAATGCTTTATCGACCTACTTTAGAGTTGAATCTACGCGTGATGGAAAATCAGCTTCTGCGGAATTTGAGCAAGGCACATTAACAAATGAAGAGTTTCTTGATGACACGTCAAGACGAAAAGGAACTAAAGTATCCTTCATTCCAGATGAAAGTATTTTCAAGAACTACTTGTATCGTAATGAGTATGTAGCTAAAATGCTCAAGAATTATGTCTATCTCAATCCTGGATTGACAATAATCTTTAATGGCGAAAAATACTTCAGTGAAAATGGTCTTAAGGACCTATTAGCTGACAACACCAACGAATCTGATCTTCTGTATCCAATTATTCATTTGCGAGGTGACGATATTGAGGTGGCTATAACCCATAGCAAAACGCAGTATAGTGAAGAATACCATTCATTCGTAAACGGACAGAATACGACTCAAGGAGGAACGCATTTAGCTGCATTTCGTGAAGCAATTGTAAAAACAGTCCGAGAGTATTATGGTAAATCTTATGACGCTTCGGACATCAGAAAGTCCATTGTATCAGCCATTGCAATAAAGGTAATGGAGCCAGTATTCGAGAGTCAAACAAAAACTAAATTAGGTTCTACTGATATGGGTGGCGATTTGCCAACCGTAAGAACTTACATTAATGATTTTGTAAAAACTTACTTGGATAACTTTCTGCATAAGAACCCTGAAACAGCAGATAAATTACAGCGTAAAATATTACAAGCAGAACGCGAACGTAAGGAATTATCGGGAATTCGAAAATTAGCTAAGGAGCGTGCTAAGAAAGCGAGCCTTCACAATAAAAAACTGAGAGATTGTCGTGTTCATTTCGGCGACACAAAGAATGAACGCTACTTAGAATCTACTTTGTTTATTACTGAGGGTGATTCTGCTTCTGGAAGCATTACAAAGTCACGAGATGTAAATACCCAAGCTGTATTTAGCCTGAAAGGAAAGCCACTAAATTCATACGGATTATCTAAGAAGATAGTTTACGAGAATGAGGAATTTAACTTACTCCAAGCCGCTTTAAACATTGAAGAGTCACTTGAAGATTTGCGTTACAACAATATAGTCATAGCTACTGATGCCGATGTCGATGGAATGCACATTAGATTACTGTTGATTACCTTCTTCCTTCAGTTTTTCCCTGAGGTTATAAAAGAAGGGCATTTGTATATTTTACAAACACCATTATTTAGGGTGCGTAATAAGAAAGAGACGATTTATTGTTATTCTGAAGAGGAACGTATTGCCGCAATCGAAAAATTAAAACCAAAACCTGAGATTACTCGATTTAAAGGTTTAGGTGAGATTTCACCAGATGAATTCAAGCATTTTATCGGTGATGATATACGTTTAGATCCAGTAATGTTGGATCAAAATATGTCAATTGAAGAATTGCTATCTTTTTACATGGGTAAAAATACACCAACGCGTCAAGAGTTTATTATCAATAACTTAAAAGTGGAATTGGATGTTGTTGAGGAGTAATAAAATTAGTCATTCTGAACTTTTTTTAGAATCTGAAAAAATAATAATCAAGAAAGAGATGCTGAACTAAATTCAGCATGACAGAATAAAGAATGAGCGAAGAATACGAAGAATTAGAAAATATAAACAACGAAGACAATCATGAGCCACAAGAGACGATAACTAAAGTCACTGGCATGTACAAAGATTGGTTTCTGGATTATGCCTCGTATGTAATCTTAGAGCGTGCAGTGCCCGCTATTGAAGATGGTTTTAAGCCGGTGCAGCGTCGTATCATGCATTCTATGAAAGATTTGGATGATGGTCGCTACAATAAGGTTGCAAATATCGTTGGGCACACTATGCAATACCATCCACATGGAGATGCGAGTATTGCCGATGCTATGGTCCAGATTGGTCAGAAAGATTTACTAATTGATACCCAGGGAAACTGGGGAAATATTCTTACTGGAGATAGAGCAGCAGCCTCTCGTTATATCGAAGCAAGACTATCCAAGTTTGCCTTAGATGTCGTATACAATCCAAAGATTACGGAATGGCAAGCCTCTTATGACGGAAGACGTAAGGAGCCAATAAACTTACCAGTAATGTTTCCGCTTTTATTAGCGCAAGGTGGAGAAGGAATTGCAGTCGGTTTGTCAACAAAAATATTACCTCATAATTTTATAGAACTAATTGATGCTTCGGTTAAGCATCTTAAGGGAAAGCGTTTCAATCTTGTTCCAGATTTTCCAACGGCAGGAATTGCAGATTTTACCAATTATAATGACGGTAATCGCGGTGGAAAAGTTCGTGTAAGAGCAAAGATTTCACACCATAGTAAAAACACGCTGGTAATTACAGAGATTCCATTTAGCACTACCACATCATCTTTAATCGATTCTATCCTTAAGGCGAATGATAAAGGTAAAATCAAGATTAAAAAGATTGAAGATAATACTGCAGCTGAAGTTGAAATTTTAGTGCATTTGCCATCTGGAATTTCACCAGATAAAACTATTGATGCTTTATATGCCTTTACAAATTGTGAAGTCTCTATTTCACCATTAGGATGTGTGATAGAGGACAACAAGCCACTTTTTATTGGTGTATCCGAAATGTTACGACGTTCGACGGATAACACCGTAGAACTGCTGAAAAGTGAACTCGAGATTAAACTAGGTGAGTTAGAAGAGCAGTGGCATTTCGCCTCGTTAGAGCGCATTTTTATTGAAAATCGTATCTATCGTGATATTGAAGAAGAAGAAACTTGGCAAGGTGTAATTAGTGCTATTTATAAAGGACTTCAACCTCACATTAAACATTTAAAACGAAAAGTTACTGAGGAAGATATCGTACGATTAACTGAAATCCGTATTAAGCGTATTTCTAAGTTCGATATTGATAAAGCACAACAAAAAATTGAGGCGCTTGAAGAGCAAATTGCGGAGGTAAAACATCATCTAGCTAACCTTATCGATTATGCCATCGCCTATTTTGAAAGATTGAAGAAGGATTACGGTGAAGGTAAAGAGCGTAAAACTGAAATACGCATATTTGATGATGTCGATGCCACTAAGGTAGTCATAAGAAATACGAAGTTGTATGTCAACCGAGAAGAAGGATTTATAGGTACATCTTTACGACGGGACGAATACGTCTGCGACTGTAGTGATATTGATGACATCATAACCTTTACCAAAGATGGTAAAATGATGGTCACCAAGGTTGATTCGAAGACGTTTATAGGTAAGAATATTATTCATGTTGCGGTATTTAAGAAAAAAGACAAACGTACCATCTATAACATGATTTATCGAGATGGTAAAGGTGGCCCTTCTTATGTAAAGCGTTTTGCCGTGACAGCAATGACGCGTGATCGCGAATATGATTTAACTAATGGAAACAAAGCGTCAACAGTACTGTATTTCTCTGCAAATCCAAATGGTGAAGCTGAAGTCGTGACAGTGATGTTGCGTCAAGTAGGTAGTATTAAAAAGCTAAAATGGGATATTGACTTTGCAGATATTCTTATAAAAGGACGCACATCTAAAGGTAATTTAGTTACTAAATATTCAGTAAAACGAATTGAGTTAAAGGAAAAAGGTGTTTCTACACTGAAGCCACGTAAAATTTGGTTCGATGATACCGTGCAACGTCTTAATGTAGATGGTCGTGGCGAATTGATTGGTGAATTTAGAGGTGAAGATCGATTGTTAATCATCAAGCAATCTGGAGTTGCTAAAACTATTATTCCAGAGATTACGACCCATTTTGATCAAGATATGATTGTTTTGGAAAAGTGGATTCCAAAGAAACCAATCTCTGCGATTTACTATAATGGCGAAAAAGAATTATACTACGTTAAGCGTTTCTTGATTGAAAATGAAGGTCGTGAAGAATCCTTTATTTCAGAGCATCCAAATTCCCAGCTTGAAGTTGTGTCTACGGATTGGCGACCGATGGCAGATGTTGAATTCACTAAAACTCGAGGAAAAGATCGTAAACCTAATCTTGAAGTGAATTTAGAAGAATTCATAGATGTAAAAGGAATTAGCGCTATGGGGAATCAACTGACACGTGATAAAGTAAACCAAATTAGCCTGTTAGATTCTTTGCCATTTGAAGCGCCAGAGGAAGTTCATGCCGATGAGCTTGAGGTTGTGGACGAACAGGAAGTTACGGCAGAAACTAACGAAGCTGTTGTGACTGATGGTGAGATAAAAATAGAATTGGATCCAACACCGAAACCTACCGAAGATAATGACGCAGACGTTGATGATAATGGTCAAGCGAGCTTGTTTTAGTTATGGCAAACAATAAACTCATAGTTAATGAACGTCAGGCCGATTTAGGCAATTTTATGGTCGGTCGTCTACTTCCTTTCTGTAAAAAGCGGCAAGTTGGGCCATTTACCTTTATAGATCATATGGGTCCAGCGACCTTGTGTAATGGAAAATATGTAGATGTAGACCAACATCCTCATATTGGTTTAAGTACATTGACCTATTTATTCGAGGGTGAAATTGAACATAAAGATAGTATCGGCAGTCACAAGGTAATTTCCGCAGGAGATGTTGGATTTATGACATCTGGTCATGGTGTAACGCATACAGAGCGTGCACCGGCTTTTAGACGTAATGAAAAACTGTTTACGATGCACGGCTATCAGATTTGGGTGGCTTTACCTAAGGATAAAGAAGATATTGAGCCCAATTTTTAGTATTTTGATAAAGCAGAAATCCCGCATTGGACTCAGAATAATTTGGATATTCGTTTAGTCGCAGGTAATGCATTTGGAAAATCATCACCATTACAAGGGTAATCTCCTTTGTTTATGGTAGATATCTACGCTAATGAAGAAACTACTCTGAACTTGGCCAATCAATTTAAAGGAGAAGTGGCTTTTGTTATTGTTAAAGGTGAAATCACAGAAAATGATCATAAAGTAGAAGCTGGGCAAATGCTAATTAGCAAAACAGATGAGCAATGTAGTATTTGTTTGGATGCTGGCACACGATTATTACTATTTGGTGGAGAACCATTAGAAAATGAGCACTTTTTACTTTGGAATTTTGTTTCAAGCAGTAAAGAAAAGCTCCAAGAAGCCAAGCAGCGCTGGCAAAACAAAGAATTCCCTAAGGTTGCAGGAGACGATACCTATATTCCAATTCCCGAACTAAAGCGTTAAGCCTTTTTCTTTTTGCGCGTTCTCTGATTTAGAAACTCTACAAATAATGAAAATGCAATAGCAAAATAGAGATAACCTTTAGGTATTGCACCAACCTTATTACCGAACACCACAGTTTCTGATAAGTGCGCAGCTTCGGTAATTAGCATAAAACCAATTAAAATCAAGAAGGCAAGACCTAAGACTTGCATACTAGGATGTTCGTCAATAAATTTTCGAATTGGGTTTGCAAATACAATCATTATAATAATTGAGATAACAACTGCTATTATCATTAAAACTAAACTATAGTTTTCGTTAGGATGTAAGCCATTTGTCATACCAATCGCTGTAAGAATTGAATCTACAGAAAAAATAAAGTCAATAATTAAAATCTGGGTGATGGCTTGAGACAAACCTTTGATAACCTTGGATTTGGTTGATTCATCATCGTGATGTGGCGTCTCTACTTTTTCTCTAATTTCTGAGGTACTCTTGTATATTAAAAACAAACCACCGGCGAATAGGATAACTGCTTGCCAACTGAGATGTAACTCTATCCATGAATTCTCAGTTGAATAGAATGGTTCTTTAAGACCTACTAAAAACGAAACAAAGAATAGAAGAATGATGCGTTGCATCATAGCCAAAATCAAACCTATGTTTGTTGCTTTACTTCGTTGATGTTCTGGTAATTTATTAGCAACAATAGAGATGAAAACGATATTATCTATACCGAGTATGATCTCTAAAAATGTTAGAGTTAATAGGGCAAAAATAGCGTCTGCTGAAAGTAAAAATTCTAACATTATGGATTGATTTTATAAGCTACGCCTTTTTCGATACGTTGTGGTTGATTTGGCTTTTTAATAGCTAACTTATATTCAAAAGTATAGGACGAATCGGTTGTTGTCAGTATTTTGAAGTGAATAGCATCATCTTCAGATATACTTTTAGGGTTTATCTTTTTAAGAATAAACTCGCAATCATTGATCCATCGTACTGATGAGGAATCAACTTTACCATCAAAATAATCGATACTATACTTTTCTGTACGTACAAAAGTCCCTTTTTTCTCTATGCCGTTAAGGCTGTAGTTAAATTCAAATGATCCGACTTTATAATCGTTACAATTTCTTTCGACATTATAACAACTAAAAAGCGTCATTAAAATAAAAACTAAAGCTACAGTATTTAAGTTCTTAAATCTCATTAGAACAAAAGTACACATTTTCATTTCTGAAGCCGAATAAATTTAGTTTTGATAGCTTTCAAAGCTACCGTCTTTGTAGAATATAATGATTTTGTCTATTTCTCCGGATTTTGAAGTTTTATTCAATTTTGAAATAGTTGAATTTTCCACTTCAGAATTTGTATTGGTTTCATTTTTATGTGAAGATGGAAATTCCCCTTTACCATTCATCAACCAATATAAATCCACTTCAGGATAGGAGTGAAGTACTTTCATTACAAAATCCAAACTCGGCTTATTTCTTCCAGAAAGTATGTGCGAAATACTGCTGCGTTGTACACCAATTTTTTCAGCAAAACTTGAGGCCGATTCGTCATAAAAACGAATCACTTTTTTGAGGCGCTCTGTAAATTTCTCAGTGTTTATCAATGTAAACTAATATTTGAATTTAAATACGTTACAAATGTAACATTAGATTTGATTCAGGGCAATTATAGTAACAGAATTTTACTATTATTATATAATTAAAACTTTATATAATATAACTTAATATATTGAAATAAAGTTTTATAAATATTAAAAATAAGTTTCATTGAATATTTTGCAACAATGATGATTAGCCTTATTGCAAATTGTGCTTAAGTTGTATACAAAAGTATATTTTTACCTATTCTTTACTGTTTACAAATGTAAATTTACAATTGTATACCTTTGTAATTCATTTATATCAAATGACTTCAGAACACTTATCAGAGCTTCATAAGAATTACAGAGAAAAATCGCTTTTCGGGCGCTATATTTCTAACGATAAAATTCAGCCTGCTTTAGAAAAAGTAAGTCAGTTTTTTGACGTTAAAGTCATTGGTCACTCAGAAGAGAAAAGACCAATTGTCTCTATTGATTTAGGTCAAGGAAAGACAAAAATTTTGCTATGGTCTCAGATGCATGGAAATGAGTCAACAACCACAAAAGCAATTTTCGATTTTTTAAATGTATGTGCTGAGACTAATGAATTTGAAAATTTACTTAGGTCTTATTCAATAAAATTCATTCCTATTTTGAATCCTGACGGTGCTGAAAGATATACCAGGGTTAATGCCAATGAAGTTGATTTAAATAGAGACGCACAAGACTTAAGCCAAAATGAGAGTCGAGTATTAAGACAAGTTTTTGACCAATTTCAACCAGACTTTTGCTTTAATCTCCATGGACAACGTACTATTTTCGGTGTTGGTGACAGTGGAGTTTCTTCAACACTGTCGTTTTTAGCGCCAGCTCAAGATCCCGAACGAAAGCTGACTACCAACCGAAAAAGAGCCATGGAAGTTATAGCAAACATAAATGCGCAGTTGCAAAACGATATTCCAAACGGCATAGGTCGATATAATGATGAATTCAATATTAATTGTGTCGGAGATACTTTTGCGTCCTTAGGAATTCCAACAATATTATATGAAGCAGGACATTATCCAGGTGATTATGAAAGAGAAATCACGCGAGAATTGATATTTAAAGCACTTTATTATGGTTTATATTCAATTTCTGGTCAAAATGATTGGACTTTTGAAGATTATTTTAGAATTCCTGATATAAAAAAGAACTTCTTCGATGTTATTTTAAGAAATGTCAGAATTTCTAAGGAAAATGAAACAGTTGAAGATGTTGCGATTCAATTTAAAGAGGAATTGAAGAATGATCAAGTGATTTTCGTTCCAATTGTTTCAAAAATTGGAGATCATAAAGGTTATTTCGGGCATCGAGAAATAGAAGGTAATGGAAAAGTCATTGTGGATGAGCATAATCGGCCAATAAAAGTTAATAACGAAATCGATTTCGTTATGTTAAATTCTGCTAAAATCTTAATAAAATCGTAAAGATTACGGTTTTTAATGTTTTTCTTTCAATGTAATTGTCTTATTTTTGCATTTCATTCAACAAATGGAGAAATGGCAAAGTTTAAATTAGACGAAATTGATCACCAAATATTGGATATGCTTATTGATAATACGCGTATTCCATTTACAGATATAGCAAAGAAACTTTTAATTTCTGCAGGTACAGTCCATGTACGGGTAAAAAAGATGGAGGAAGCCGGAATCATTAAAGGTTCTTCTTTAACTCTCGATTATAAGAAGTTAGGATATTCTTTTATAGCCTATGTAGGTGTATTTCTGCAAAACACATCACAAACTAAGTTTGTATTAGAACGTGTGGCTCAAATCCCTTATGTTACTGTAGCTCATATTACAACAGGTAAGTTCAATATCTTTTGTAAGATTAGAGCGAAAGACACGATGCATGCAAAGGATATCATTTTTATGTTAGACGATATTGAAGGAGTTTACAGAACAGAGACAATGATCTCACTTGAGGAGAGTATAAATGACAAGAAGCGTTTAATGCACACGATTTTTAACGAACTATAAGAACAACCATATTCTATGTTAAAGCCTTGGTAGTATTACTAAGGCTTTTTTATTTTCACGAATATCAAATCCAAAAACATGCATATACCTGATAATGAATACAATACTTATTTTCAATCTTAAAAAGAACTTGCCACTAAAGGTGATTCTATTGTAGATAGTTTAGAAAAAAACTTAGTTAATGTATCACATTTTTATAAATCTATACCTTTAGAAAAACAAGAGTATGTCTATGCTGAAGGGAAATGGACGCCTAAGGATATTCTTTTGCATATCATTGATGCAGAACGTGTATTCGCCTATCGCGCACTTCGTATCGCACGTTTTGATACTACGAATATGGCAGGTTTTGAACAAGACGACTATGTTGTTTCTGGGAAAGCAAATAATAGAACAATGGAAGACTTAATCAAAGAATATGAAGCCGTACGTCAATCTTCAATACAGTTATATAAGTCTCTTAATGCCGAAAATTTAAAAGCAATGGGAAAGGCGAGTGGTTCTGCCGTTTCTGTTAGGGCATTAGGTCATTTTATCACAGGACACGAAAACCACCATAACAAGATTATAAAAGAGCGCTACTTATAACCTTCAGTATGAGAAGAGGCATGCCAAATAGGAACATCTAAAAATTTACTCAAATATTCAGCGTCTTTTATTATGGCTTTCAAATTGCCATGATCTACAACATTGATTCTACTGGCGTCATTCAATACTAAATTGAGTTCGAAGCTATTTTAATTTGCATCGCTATTACTGATACTTTTACCTATTATTTGAAATGCTACAATGTCACTAAGGCTTTTGCTACTCGCTAAACTTGAAATATCTTTTTTACCGAACCCTTCATAAAAATAGTTTGAAGTTTTATCGAATACGGTCGGCATACAGATCGAATAGAACATAAAAGATCCGATTAATGAGAATAAAAATCCAAATGCTAATGAGGTCCAAAACGGAACACTTTCGTCAAAATCAACAAAGAGCACTACTCCAAAGGCACCAATTCCAACAGCTAAGAAGCACAAAACCATAAGAAGCATCCATATGGTTGGTTTGTAGCTGACTTTCGAGATGGAATGGATTACTAATTTATGAGTCTTGAAACTCGCACCACCAGAATTTAATGGGAATGAATTCACTCTTTCCTTTAATGAAGCATTCTCTTTTTTATTGAGCTGAGCCTCAATCACCTCATTATGTATACCTTTTTCTAAGTTCATATTATAACTTCTCTTTTAAGTAATAACCTGTAATGGAGCTACTATCATTTGCAATTTCTTCAGGTGTTCCGGTTGATACTAAATTACCTCCATTTTTACCACCTTCAGGTCCTAAATCTATAATGTAATCGGCACATTTGATTAAATCTATATTATGCTCAATTACAATGATTGAATGCCCTATTTCAATTAAAGCTTGAAATGACTTTAATAATTTTTTGATATCGTGAAAATGAAGTCCAGTTGTGGGTTCATCAAAAATAAATAAGGTGTTGTCGCCTTTACTGCCTTTGCCTAAAAAGGAAGCTAACTTGATACGTTGTGCTTCACCTCCTGAAAGTGTGGACGAGGATTGCCCTAAAGTCACATAACCCAATCCAACATCCTGCAAGGGTTGTAGTTTTTTCTGGATTTTGGTTTCGTTATGTTCTTCAAAAAACGAAATAGCATTATCTATGGTCATACTTAGAATATCATGAATAGATTTTCCATGAAATTGTACCTCTAAGATTTCCTTTTTAAATCGCTTACCATTACAAGTTTCACAGGTTAAATGAACGTCTGCCATAAACTGCATTTCTATAGTCACAGTTCCCTCTCCTTTGCAGGTTTCGCAGCGGCCACCATCAACGTTGAAGCTAAAATGTTTGGCCTGATAATTACGAATTTTACTTAGTTTCTGCGAAGCAAATAAAGCACGTATATCATCATAGGCTTTTATGTAAGTTACAGGATTAGAGCGCGAAGATCTGCCAATAGGATTTTGATCTACAAATTCTGCGTTTTCGATGTTAGAGAAGTTTCCTTTGAGTTCACTAAACTGTCCAGGTTTATCTCCAAAACCAGTTAGCTTTTTCTGAATTGCAGGATATAGGAGTTTTTTAACCAAAGTACTTTTTCCACTGCCTGAAACACCTGTAACAACAGTAAGCATATTAAGTGGAAAATTAACATCGATATTTTTAAGATTGTTTTCGCGTGCTCCTTCAATTTCGATACTGTATTTAGATGTTCTGCGTTTTTTGGGCACCTCAATTTCCAATTTACCATTAAGGTAATTGGCTGTAAGCGTATCGGATACTATGATGTCTTGAAATGTCCCTGTTGCGACGACTTGACCACCAAAGGTACCTGCTTCTGGACCAATATCAATGATTTCATCAGCAGCGTTCATGATGTCTTCATCATGTTCTACTACAATTACTGTGTTCCCTAAGTCTCGTAGTGATTTTAGCACACCAATAAGTTTTTCAGAGTCTTTTGGATGTAAACCTATACTCGGTTCATCCAAAATATACATCGACCCAACTAAACTACTTCCTAAAGAGGTAGCTAAGTTGATGCGTTGACTTTCTCCGCCTGAAAGCGTATTTGATTTTCGATTTAAGGTTAGATAATCCAATCCAACATTAGATAGAAACTCTAAACGTGTATTAATTTCTTTTAAAAGTCTTTTGGCAATATTCGTATCATGGTCACTTAGCTTCAGGTTCTTGAAATAATCTGCCAATTCGTTTAGTGGTAGGTCTACTAGATCTGTGATAGTTTTACCTTCAATTATCACATAACTAGCTTCTTTTCGCAGGCGTTTACCTTTACATACATTGCATTTAGTTCTTCCACGATAACGCGACAACATCACACGATTCTGAATTTTATACGCCTTGGCTTCTAATTCAGCAAAAAAGCTATCTAAGCCTTCAAAATATTTATTACCAGTCCAAACCAAAGATTTTTGTTCTTCGGTTAATTCAAAATAAGGTTTATGAATTGGGAAATTGAACTTATGTGAATTGTTTACCAGTTGATCACGATACCAACTCATACTCTCACCACGCCATGGGAAAATGGCGTTTTCGTATATCGATAGTGATGTATTAGGAATGACTAAGTTTTCATCAACACCTATAACATCGCCATAACCTTCACATTTTAGGCAAGCACCGTATGAATTATTAAAACTGAACAAATGCACATTTGGTTCAAGAAATATCATTCCGTCGAGCTCAAATCTATTATTAAAAACCTTTTGATTATTATCTATAAGAGATTCTATAATGCATGTACCAACACCTTCAAAAAATGCAGTCTCTACAGCATCTGCTAATCTGTTTAAGAAATCTTCATCATTCTGAAATACTATTCGATCAACGACTAAGAATATTTCTGCTTTTATATCAATTTTAGAAGTAAGTGCATCATCAATTCGTTTTACCTCGTCATTTAACTTGATTCTTGAATAGCCTTGCTGTTGTAGGGTTTGAAGTTTATTTTCAATAGTTCTTTTTTCTTCAAGTTGTATTGGAGCTAATAAGAGAAGCTTGCTGCGTTCTTCAAACGTTTTTACAAAATCAATAACATCAGTTGTACGATGTTTTTTCACTTGTTCGTTTGAAATAGGAGAGTAGGTCTTGCCAATTCGTGCAAAAAGTAATTTCAGATAGTCGTAAATTTCTGTAGATGTACCAACAGTAGATCTTGGATTTGTAGAATTTACTTTTTGTTCAATAGCAATCGCAGGTGCAATTCCTTTGATATAATCTACCATGGGCTTATTGAGACGGCCTAAAAACTGTCGTGCATAGCTACTTAAGCTCTCAACATATCGGCGCTGACCTTCGGCATAAAGTGTATCAAAAGCCAGGCTGGATTTACCTGATCCAGATAGACCAGTAATAACAACTAATTTATTTCTTGGTATTACAACATCAATATCCTTAAGATTATGGAGTTTTGCTCCTTTTATTATGATGTTTTCCTTAGGATTAACATCTAATACTGTTTTAGTCATAGTCTGTTTTTTGATAAAGAATGGCAAAGATACCAATTGAAATTCATAGACGAAAGTGAGAATATAACGGATAAAATGTTAAATTTTCAGTTGAATTTTTGGTTTTTAGGAATGATTCTTGTTTCTTTGAAATGTATTCAATTAAAAAAATCTGCGTATAGCATAATATTACTTTTTAAAAAAAGCTGTTAACCCCAAGCAAAGCAATGCTTTTTAGCTTAAAGTATTATTATGAAAAGAAAACTTATCGAAGACGCAGTTCTTGTTTCTAACTACATTAAAGGAGATGAAAATGCATTGTCTGCTTTAATAAACAGGCATAAGCAAAAAATATACAGTTTTATCTATTCAAAAGTATTTGATAGAGATATTACTGAAGATATATTTCAGGATACTTTTATTAAGGTTATTAAAACTTTAAAGAATGGAAAGTATAATGAAGAAGGTAAATTTTTGCCATGGGTCATGCGAATTGCTCATAATTTGGTTATAGATCATTTTAGACGCAACAATCGTATGCCAAAATTTGATAATACAGGTGAATTTAGCATCTTTTCCGTATTAAGTGATTCGTCACTAAATGCAGAGAAGAGCATTATTAAGGATCAAGTAGAGTCCGATGTTCGCCGTATTATTGAAGAACTGCCAGAAGACCAAAAACAAGTATTAATGATGCGTATGTATCAGGATATGAGCTTTAAAGAAATATCCGAGCGTACAGGCGTAAGTATTAATACTGCATTAGGTAGAATGCGCTATGCGCTTATCAACCTGCGCAAAGTGATTGACCAGCACAACATAGTTTTAACAAATTGATATAATAAGGTAGTTTTTTTTGCGTTATCGTAGATATTAATCTCTATAAACGCGCAAATGGCAAATATTTACTCTACTAAAAAAACCCAAAAACAAATTCAGCTTAACCCAAAAAAAGAAACATTAGATTTTCTACTGAGTTATTCTAAGGCTTTACGTGTTAATTGTTATAAAAAAATGAAGTTTGAAGCGCTTCTGAATTAGTTTAAAAACCCTGAAAAATCAGGGTTTTTTCTTTTTTAGATAGTCATTAATCACGGATTTCCGACCAATTGTTTTTGTGACAATATCTTTGTCTAAATCCCAACCTCGTGCTGGAGAGTACTCTCTTCCATACCAAATTATTTGAAGGTGTAAATCATTCCAAAGTTCTTTAGGAAATAACCGCTTTGCGTCTTTTTCGGTTTGCACGACATTTTTACCGTTAGTTAAATTCCAACGATACATTAAGCGATGAATATGTGTATCAACTGGAAATGCAGGGATTCCAAATGCTTGAGACAATACGACAGCTGCTGTTTTATGACCAACTGCGGGTAAAGCTTCTAGTTCTTCGTAGGTTTTAGGAACCTTACCATTATGCTTATCTATAAGAATATGAGATAAACCATGGATGCCTTTACTTTTCATAGGAGACAACCCAACAGGTTTTATAATTTCACGTATTTCTTCAACTGATAATTTAACCATATCATAAGGATTGTTAGCACGCTCAAAGAGTAAAGGTGTTATTTGATTGACTCGTACATCCGTACTTTGTGCGGACATTAACACGGCAATTAAAAGTGTGTAAGGATCTTTATGATCAAGAGGAATAGGAATCTCAGGATACAATTGTTTTAACGTAGATATAACAAAATCTACCTTTTCTTGCTTAGTCATTCATCGTATTTTTACAGAAATCAAATTTAAGCAATATGACACACTTAAAAGCTGGTGATAAGGCACCAAATTTTGAAGCTTTAGATCAAGATGGAAACACTATAAAATTAGAAGATTATAAGGGTAAAAAACTGGTATTGTTCTTTTATCCAAAGGCAAGCACTCCTGGTTGTACGGTAGAAGCTTGTGATCTTAGTGATAACTATGGACGATTTACTTCAAAAGGATACGATGTATTAGGAGTGAGCGCCGATAGCCAGAAACGGCAGTCAAACTTTAAGAACAAATACAATTTTCAATATCCATTATTAGCCGACGAAGACAAAAAGGTTATTGAAGCTTTCGGTGTTTGGGGACCTAAGAAATTTATGGGAAAAGAGTATGATGGCATCCACAGGACAACTTTTATTATTGACGAGAATGGTGTTTTAGAGAATGTGATAACAAAGGTAAAAACAAAAGCTCATACCGAGCAGATACTCGGTTAGTGAGAGAATCTTATTCATAACAAAAAGCGATTACATGTTGTAATCGCTTTTTTATTTGAAGTTTATTTATGCATGACCTCTTCGGCTTCATAACCGAACAGACTTTTTTCTTTTATCAACTTAGCTACACCTTCAGGAAGCATTGATTCCCAGCCAGTTTCTCCTGATGCTAACATGCCTAACACTTTTCTAGAGAATATTGATAGGATAGAAGGATCAAAGTCATTGATGTCAACTACTTTACCGTTGTATTTAAAGAATTTATAAAGTTCTTTCATTCGAGGATGCACCTTAAGATTCTCACTCGTT
This sequence comes from Winogradskyella sp., assembly GCA_965659975.1. Taxonomy (GTDB): domain Bacteria; phylum Bacteroidota; class Bacteroidia; order Flavobacteriales; family Flavobacteriaceae; genus Winogradskyella. The sequence goes on from CBFHYD010000011.1 coordinate 33,077, forward strand.
GTAAGACTTCCATCTTCGTTTTCCAAAGGATATAAGTATACGCGTAAATCTTTATAGAAAAGCTTACCGAATGCTTCTAATATTCCACCACTAAGATGACGATAGTATTTTTCATCAAAAATATCGACCAAGTTGTTGACACCCATAGATAAACCCATACGGTTTTTGGTGTATTGCGAGAAATACTCCACCAACTTGTAATATTCTTTAAAGTTCGAAATTAGTACTGTTTGACCCAAAGAGCAGAGTAGACGTGCTCTATCCATAAAATCTTGCTCATCGATTTCACCTTCTGCACGCAGGTTAGATAATGTAATTTCAAAAATTACTTGAGTTTTATCTTTATCTACCTTATTCTCTTTGATAAACATCTCGTAGGATTTCTCGAACATATCCATGTTTACTTTTGTTACTGGTCTAAAGCTACCACGTAGTGCTAATATATTTTTCTTGTAAAGAACACGCGCCGGCAAGACATTATTTCCATCTGGTGCAAACATTACCGCATCAGTCATTCCGTTTTTTACAAGTTGTAAACTCATTAGACGGTTATCAATGTCTTTAAAAACTGGACCAGAAAAGTTTATGGTGTCGATTTCAAGTTGGTCTTTATCTAAATGATCGTATAGATAACGTAATAACTTACGAGGCTCATTGTATTTATAAAATGCTCCATAAATCAAGTTAGTACCTAAGACACCAAGGGTTTCCTGCTGTAATCTCGCATCATTTTCTTTAAATCGAATATGCAGGACAATTTCATTGTAGTCTGAGTCAGGAGTTACTTGATATTTAATCCCAACCCAGCCATGTCCTTTGTATTTTTTGGCAAAATCAATCGTAGCGACAGTATTCGCATAGGTGAAAAAAATCTTATCTGGATGCTTATCTCTGGTAATTCTTTTTTCGATAAGACCCATTTCGTGATCCAGCATCTTACGAAGTCTTGCTTCAGTTACATAACGCTTGTCGTCCTCAATTCCATAAATGGCATCACTAAAATCTTTATCATAGGCCGACATTGTTTTTGCAATAGTACCAGACGCACCTCCAGCTCTAAAAAACTGTCTTACAGTTTCTTGACCAGCACCAATTTCAGCAAAAGTTCCGTAGATATCTGCATTTAAATTGATGCGGAGACACTTATCTCTTAATGATGGTATATTTTCAAATTCTTTATCCGCTCTATAAGTTATTTCTTTCATTATTGTCTTAATTAATAACCTTAACAAAGGTAGGCTTTTAGTGCGTTAAACAAAAAAATAAGATTATTTTTGTTACAAGCTTAACACTATTGAAAGTTACTTTTTTAGGTACCGGAACATCACAGGGAATTCCAGTAATAGGAAGTACACATCCTGTCTGTTTAAGTGATAATTCTAAGGATAAACGTCTGAGAGTTTCAGTCATGATCGAATGGGATTCTTATTGTTATGTTATAGATTGTGGACCGGATTTTAGGCAACAAATGCTAAGAGCAAAATGCCAAAGAATTGATGGCATCATTTTCACACATGAACACGCGGATCATATCATGGGCTTAGACGATATACGTCCGTTTTTCTTCCGTCAGGGAAATATTAATATTTATGGTCATGAGCGCGTTATTAAAGCATTAGAGCGCACGTTCCAATATGTTTTTGAAACTGAAAACAAGTATCCTGGTGCCCCAAGTGTAGATGAACATTTTATCGATGGTTCTCCTTTTATATTGCAAAATATAAATGTTATTCCAATTGATGGCTTGCATAACAATCTTCAAGTTTACGGTTACCGATTTGATAAATTCGCATATCTCACCGATATGAAAACAGTTGCAGATGAAGAGATTGAAAAACTCATAGGTGTAGACGTATTGGTTGTAAACGCATTAAGAGAAGAGCCACACCTGTCGCACTTTAATTTGTCGGAGGCGCTTGACTTTATTCAAAAAATAAATCCAAAACAAGCTTATTTAACACACATCAGTCATCATATGGGCTTTCATGATGAAGTACAACAAAAATTACCTAAGAACGTTTTTTTAGCATACGATAACCTCCAAATTACGATTTAGAATGAAGAGTAGAATTTTTATGTATTTATTTATTTTTTCTGTCCTTGCTGGAATTTTCATATTTGTGAACTCAAAGGGAATTATTGATAAATATGAAAAGGATATAAATACCTTTAAATCTAAAATTGAAATCCTTGAAAATAAGGTTAATGAATTAGAGAATAAAAACTTTGACTTGACCTATTTTACATTAGAAGGCAGTGAAGAAGCGAAGACTTATTTAGAGGATAAAGGCCTAAATATAGATGACATATCATCACGACTCAAGGATGGTCTTATTGAGATGAATGCCAGTAAAGAAGTTGATCACCCAATCATCCCTTACGCTTCAATGACCGACGGTAAAATCGTGATTGATCAAATCTCAATCCTAAATCATAAATGGATTTTAGCAGATTTCACAGATGGCGAACACAGAGGTGAATTATTTATCAATTATGAAGTCAACGATTCAGGAGAGATCAGTTACAGTCTTAAAGACTACTTTCTATATCCAATTAATTAGATATACTTTTCTAACCAATTTCTAAACTCATAGAAGTTTTGTGGGGCAACACCATGTCCGACCGGGAATTCGCTATAGGAAATATTCACACTAAGATTATCTAAAAATGGTTTTGATTGTCGCACCCAGTCTACTGGAATAACCTGATCTAAACTGCCGTGAGAACTATAAATGTTCAAATGCTTTAAGCTTTCAGATGAAATATCAGTTGGTATAATATCCTTGTTTATATAGCCACTTAAGGCTACAATGTTTTTAACTTTATCTGGGTAGGTCAGTGCTACTGAGTAACTGAGTATCGTTCCTTGGCTAAAACCCAAAAGTATGACATTTTTAGCGTCTACTGGATATTTGCCCGTAGCATAATCAATAAATGCTGCAATTTTATCTCTGGAAGTTATTGCTTCTTCATTATCGCTCCACTTGCCTTGAACCGCATCAAAATTGATAGCATACCATGCATTTCCGTATGGTTGCAAGGGATAAGGTGCACGTACTGAAATTATAAAAAGTTCTTCTGGTAATTCAGATGCAAATGAAAACAAGTCATTTTCATCACTTCCATAGCCATGACACATAATTAATAGTGGTGCATTAGCTTCTAACGTTGATTCACGTTTAATATAGTGTAAATCAGTTGTCATTACTTATTTTAAAGATTGAAAAGCACGTTGAAATAAATCACCAACAAGAGGAAGTTTGTGTTCTTTACCTGTAGCAGCTCCCAGAATTCCGTAGGTATATACCAACCAAATACCTAATCCTTGTCTAACGTGAAATGCAGTAAAAGGATTCTTTGATTCCTGATTCATAAAAAAGGCGATAATAGTACCGAAAACAGTAATGTAAGCTATTATAGCGTAAGTTTTTCCTTCTTTTACTGTTCTTTCGTCCATTACACTATTTCCATTTTATTATTTGCAATAACACCATACGTTCTGCCAGTGAGTTCTTCACCTAAAAATGCACTATTCTTGGATGATGATTCAATCTCATTTGAGCTAAAATTATATTTACCATCAGGATTAAAAAGCGTGAGATTAGCCTTTTCACCAATATTGATGTTAGATTCTTCGATTCCAAATCTTGACTTACCTTTTGTTAGAAGTGAAACCGCTTTTTTGGTGGTAAATATTGTTCTTAAAGCTCCAAAAGCGGATTCTAATCCTATAGTTCCATATTCAGCATGATCAAATTCAACTTTTTTATGCTCTATATCTATTGGATTATGATCTGCCGTTACCATATCAATAGTTCCATCTTTAAGTCCTTCAATTAAGGCATCAATATCGGATTTGGTTCGTAATGGTGGTAAGACTTTGTAATTGGTATCAAAGTCATTAAGTGTTTCGTCAGTTAAGCAAATATTATGAATTGCGACAGAACATGTTACATCCAACTTTTTTGCTTTTGCTTCTCTAACCAGTTCTACTGATTTAGCTGTGCTTATGGTTGGGATGTGTAATTTTCCACCGGTATATTCTAATAAAAACAGGTCTCTTGCAATTTGAAGTTCTTCTGCTAATGCAGGATTTCCTTTCAGACCTAATCTTGTGCTATTTATACCTTCATGTATTACGCCTTTACCTGTAATATTTGATTCCTGCGGAAATGACAGCACCAATCCATCAAAATTACTTGCGTACAACAGCGCTATTTTTAGAAGGTTTGCGTTCTTAATAGGCCTCTTGTAATCGTAAAATGCCACTGCACCAGCATTTTTCATATCATATAATTCAGCTAAATCAACTCCGTCAGAATTTCTTGTAAGTGCGCCTATTGGCTTTAATTCAGTTACAGAACCTGTCGATTTGTTTATTGCAAACGCAACATCTGCATTTGTATCGATAACAGGATTTGTGTTGGCGTTCATTGCTACGGCCGTAAATCCTGATAGCGCAGCTGTTTTTAATCCATTTTCTATGGTCTCGCGCTCTTCATAACCTGGTTCACCAAAAGACACAGAACTATCGAACCAACCTTCAGATACGTGAAGATTTTTGAGTTTTATCTCTTGATAATTATTGGGATTTGATATTCTCTTGGATATTTTAGTGATAACTCCGTCTTCTATTAAAATATCGAGAGTTTGGTTATGAAACTCGCTTTTAGAGTCTACAATGGTAGCAGATTTTAGGAGTACATTCATTTAAAATACTTTAGAATCAGCAGTTCTATTATTAAAAATGCTAGGGCAAAAATAGTAAACCATTTCCATAGCGCATTAATAGTGGCATCACTTTTTATCTGATTTATAGTTTTAGAGAGTGATGATTCAACGCTATAATTACCGTTATTACTAAGGTTATAATAGCTCAAGGCGCTTTCATTTCTTGGGTAATTAAAGCTCAATTTTTTTAATGTGATGTTTTTATTTTTCACCTCTAAGATTCCTGCTTCGTCAGGATAATCACTCGTGATTAGGCTGACCTTTTTGGAATAGGTCTG